>JADGHX010000026.1 GCA_019683695.1 Steroidobacteraceae bacterium | reverse complement strand
GCTAACGGCGGCGACGGTGCCCCGCGCACTGCGTGCGCGGAAAATTGGCGTCGGCTGCCGGAGACAACACACGCTCGAGAGATCGCCATTCAGCCCGATGCAATTCAACCGCCGGCAAGGCGCGCGCGATTCCTGCCGGCGGCCATGACCGCCGAATCCCGAAATCATCGCCGCGGTGGTTTCCCTCACGCATTCCGGCCGCGCTTTGCGGGGCCAGGCAGATTCATTTCCAACGTTACGGCTGTCGCCGTCCGGGAGCGCTCATGATGCTTCGTTACAGGACAACTCTCCTTGCCCTGGGCTTCGCCCTCGCGACCCTCTCTGCCTGCTCCAGGCAGGGCGGGGGTGAACCGGCTTCCATCGCAGACACGTCCGCCGAGGCAAGTGCGGACACCGCCGCGTCGTCGGCGCAGGCCGCCCGCACCGATGACGCAGCCTCGTCCGGCACGGCCGATGCTACGTCCGCGGCTTCTGCCAACGCGTCTTCGGCACCGATGACACTCCAGACGACAGATCTCAAGGTCGGTACCGGCCCCGCCATCACCCCGGGGCAGGTCGCCGTCGTGCATTACACCGGTTGGCTTTATTCCGAGTCGGCCCCAGACCACAAGGGTCAGAAGTTCGACAGCTCCCGTGATCGCAACCAGCCCTTCGCGTTCCCGCTCGGCGGCGGGCAGGTGATCCCGGGTTGGGATCAGGGGGTCGCCGGCATGCAGGTCGGCGGCCAGCGACGGCTCGTCATTCCGCCCGATCTCGGCTACGGCGCACGCGGCGCCGGCGGCGTCATTCCGCCGAACGCCACGCTGGTGTTCGATGTGGAGCTGGTCGGTATTCAGTAATCCATGGCCGCTGCACTGCCCTTGTCGGAACGGGTCACGCTCGCCGGGCCCGCGGGTGCGCTCGAGGCGCGCATCGAAACGCCACCGGATCTGCGCGAAGTCACGCGATTCGGCGTGGTCTGTCATCCTCACCCGCTCTATGGCGGCACCCTCGAAAACAAAGTGGTGTACACGGTCACCAGGGCGTTCCACGACCTCGGTATGCCGACGATCCGCTTCAATTTCCGGGGTGTGGGTCAGAGCGCGGGAAGCTTCGCCGACGGCGTCGGCGAGACGGACGATGCGCTCGCCGTGATCGCAGCCGGTCGGGAACGGTGGCCCGGCGCTTCGCTGTGGCTCGCAGGGTTTTCGTTCGGAGGCGCGGTCGCGCTGCGTGCCGCAGCTACAGCGCATCCGGAGCGCATCGTCTGCGTGGCGCCCGCAGTGAAACGAGTGTCGCTGGAGGGCGTGCCGCCTCCGCAATGTCCCTGGCTCATCGTGCAGGGCGACGCGGATGATGTGGTGAGCCCCCGGGACGTGCGGGACTGGGCGGCCGGCCTCCCGAATCCCCCTCAGATCACGCTTCTGCCCGGCGTCGAGCACTTCTTCCACGGCAAGCTTGCCGAGCTGCGCGAGGCGATCCTGCGCTTCGCCGGCCAGGCCTCACCCAGTACGCCCAAATGAAAAACCCGGATGGCCTTCGCGGCGCATCCGGGTTTCCAGCGAGTCGGGCGGGCGATCGAGGATCGATCGGGTGCCGCTCTGCTACGAACGGCTTCAGTTCACCATGGCTTTCAGGTTCTTGAGCGGCAGCACGCGAACCTTCTTGCTCGCAGGCTTCGCCTTGAACGTCATCTTCTCGCCGGTGAACGGGTTGATGCCTTCGCGCGCCTTGGTGGCGGGCTTCTTCACGACTTTGAGCTTCATCAGGCCCGGGACCGTGAACAGCCCGTTGCTGCGGAGGCTCTTGCGGATGACAGCACTGAGCGAGTCGAACACTGAGCCGACCTGCTTGCGCGAGAGACCCGTGTCCTTCGCAATCTGCGTGAGGACTTCCGACTTCGTCGGTGCGCCACCTTTTTTCGCCATGTTCCCGTACTCCTCGAATGTTGTGTGACTGCAGGCGCAAGCAGCGCCGCCTTTGAATTCGGCGCGAAAAATAGCACACCGGAATGCGTTGGCAAGGGTTTTTTGGTGCTCACGCGTGCTCAAAATGGCTTTTTTTCCAGTGTTTGCGCAACGGTCGCGTGCGGATCGATGCGCGTGAGCAGGGCAAGACGCATGCGCTGGGCAGTGGCGCGAGCGCGCGCTCCTGTCTCGACTCTCGATGCAGAGTGGCTTCTAACAGGATGTAGAAGAACGCGTTCCTGCGAAGGTGCGCAACGCGCTTCGGCCCGCCCGCGGCGCTGATGCGAAGAGCGATCGGCGCGGGCGGAAGGGTTTGAAGCGCCCGGGTTGCGGTCTTGTACGCGCGCTACGCAAATCGCGCGCTGAGCTCGGCAACGCGCGCCGCCGCACCCCTGATCAGGACGTCCTTGTCTCTGGATGAGACGCCGCGCGTGAGAATCAGCGACGCCAGCGGCACGGAAAGCTCACGGGAGAGAATGCGCATCAAGCGCTCATTCGCCTTGCCATCGACGGGCGCCGCGGAAACGCGCACCAGCAGCCGGCCCTCGCGTACGCCCGAGATGCCTTCAGGTGAGGAGCGCGGGCGCACGCGCAGATGCAGGACGAGGTCCGATCCCTGAACCCCGCACCAGGCCGGAGAGGTCAGGGCAGCAGCTTCAGGAGGGCGATCAGAATGATGCTGGCCCATAACGGGGACAGGTCAATGTTGGCGATGGGAGGGATGATGCGCCGGAAGGGCCGCAGCACCGGCTCGCACAGCGACGTCAGCAGGGATTGCATGGGCGAGTAGCCGCCCGGCGCCACGAGACTCAGCAGCGCGTACAGGAAAATCGCATAGAGATAGGTGGTGAGCGTGATATGCACGATGCGGATCACCACCGCCCGAAGCCAGAAGATCGGGTCCGCGATGAAGATTCCGCGCAGCCAGAAGAGGATCAGCTCCTCGAGCAGCGCGATGAGGATCACCGCCACGGCCGTGGCCGTATCCAGCTTGCCGATGGGCGGAAGCATCCGTCGAAGCGGCAGCACCACCGGGTTTGTAATGCGTACAACCGCTTGGGCAATCTGGTTGCGGAAGTCCGCACGCGACCATTGCAGCAGCAGCCGCAGGAGGAACACGAAAAGGGTCAGCGAGAGGAGCGTCTCGATGATGAAGAACAGTGCATTCATCGGGTGGGCGCTCCCGGGCCACCGAACAGCTGCGCCATTTCCCGGCCGCGGCGCGTTGCCGCCTCCAGCGCGCGGGCGACGATGCCCTTGATGTCAGCGCTATTGAGCACCGCCAATGCAGCCTCTGTGGTGCCTCCCTTTGAGGTCACCTCCGCCCGCATACGCGCGAGATCTCCGTCCCCCGAGTGCGCGAGCATGCCCGCGCCATGCAGCGTGGCCACCGAAAGCCGCCGCGCGGCATCCGGCTCGAGGCCGAGATCGATCGCCGCCTGCATCATGAGCTCCGCCAGCAGGAAGAAGTACGCCGGTCCACTTCCGGAGAGCGCGGTGACGACGTCCAGTGCATCCTCGGTGGGAACCCAGACAACTTCGCCGGTGGCGCGCATGATCGATTCGGCTCGGGCGCGGTGCGCGGCGGCGACGCGGGATGCGGCGAAAAGCCCCGTGGCACCGGCGCCGACGAGTGCCGGCCGATTCGGCATCGCGCGCACGACCGGGATGTTTCCGCCACACCAGGCCTCCAGCGCGCTCGTGCGCAGCCCCGCGCACACCGACACGAGAAGCGGACGCGTTCGCTGAAGAACGGGCGCGAGCGGCGTAAGCACGGCCCCGGCATCCTGGGGCTTGACCGCAAGCACCACCACGCTGGCGCCGTCGATGGCTGCGGCGTTGTCTGCGGTGGCCGCCACTCCGAAGTCGCGGCTCAGCGCAGCCCGCGCCGACTCGAGCGCCTCTCCGACGAAGATGTGTTCGGGGCGGGTATCCCGCTGCAGCAGGCCCCCGATGAGGGCCCGTCCCATGTTCCCGCCACCCAGGAACGCGAGCTTTTCATGAGTCATAGGCCGCGCATTGTACCCACGACTCACTTCGCGGCTCGCGGCCCGAAGAGCGCCGTGCCCACGCGCACGATCGTGGCGCCTTCCTCGATCGCCACTTCGAAGTCGTTGCTCATTCCCATGGACAAGGTGTCGAGCGTGATGCCAGGCAGGTGGAGGCTGCGCATGAGGCGGGCGGTTTCCGCGAACCAGTGACGCTGGCGCGCCTCGTCCTCCTCCGGCGGCGGAATGCACATGAGCCCACGCAGCGTGAGTCGCGGAAGCGCGGCAACGGCCGCCGCCAGCTCGGGAAGAGCCTCCGGCGTCACGCCACCCTTCGTGGCCTCCCCGGCCACGTTCACCTGCAGGCATACGTTCAGAGGCGGCGCGTGGACCGGACGCTGCTCGGACAGGCGCTGGGCGATCCGCAGCCGGTCCACCCCGTGCACCCAGTGAAAATGCTCGGCAACGGGCCGCGTCTTGTTCGCCTGCAGCTGGCCGATGAAGTGCCAGGTGAGCTCGAGCCCGCGGAGTGTCTCGATCTTGGGAAGCGCCTCCTTCACGTAGCTCTCCCCGAAATGCTCCAGGCCGCAAGCCGCGGCGGCGCGCAGCGTGTCGGCGGAGTGCGTTTTCCCAACCGCCAGCAATGTGACGGAGTCGCTATCCCGCCCGCAGCGGGCCGCCGCACGGGCGATGCGCTCGCGTACGGCTCTGACGTTCTCAGCCAAATTCTGCGGAACCATTAACATATTGGTCACGGAACCCCTCCGCTATACTGCCTGACGCTTCCGCAGCAGTCGCCTGCGCGACCCTCCGGCTGCGGGAGCTTGTACGTCGTGAGGATCCGCAATGGCTGTCGATATCGCGCAGCTCCTGGCTTTCGCGGTCAAGAACAACGCGTCTGACCTGCACCTCTCTGCTGGCGTGCCGCCGATGATCCGCGTCGACGGCGACATGAAACGAATCAACATGCCGCCGCTTGCGCACAAGGAAGTGCACAGCATGGTGTACGACATCATGAACGACAAGCAGCGCAAGGCGTACGAGGAATTCTTCGAGACCGACTTTTCGTTCGAGATTCCGAAGCTGGCGCGCTTTCGCGTCAATGCCTTCAACCAGAACCGGGGCGCGGGGGCGGTGTTCCGCACCATCCCCTCGACCATCCTGTCGCTCGATGACCTGAACGCCCCGAAGATCTTCCGCGACCTGTGCATGCTGCCGCGCGGGCTCGTGCTCGTCACCGGGCCGACCGGCTCGGGCAAGTCGACCACGCTCGCGGCGATGATCAATCACTGCAACGACAACCGGCCGGACCACATCATCACCATCGAGGACCCGATCGAGTTCGTGCACGAGTCGAAGCGCTGCCTCGTCAACCAGCGCGAGGTGCATCGGGACACCCTCGGCTTCACCGAAGCCCTGCGCTCCGCGCTGCGTGAGGACCCGGATGTCGTCCTCGTCGGCGAAATGCGCGACCTGGAGACCATCCGGCTCGCGCTCACGGCCGCCGAGACCGGCCACCTCGTGTTCGGCACGCTGCACACCAGCTCCGCCGCCAAGACCATCGACCGCGTGGTCGACGTGTTCCCCGCGGCGGAGAAGGAAATGGTGCGTTCGATGCTTTCCGAGTCGCTGCGGGCCGTGATTTCCCAGACGCTGCTCAAGAAGACCGGCGGCGGCCGCATCGCCGCCCACGAGATCATGATCGGTACGCCCGCCATCCGGAACCTGATCCGCGAAGGCAAGATCGCGCAGATGTACTCGGCGATCCAGACGGGCCAGGCCGCCGGCATGCAGACGCTCGACCAGTGCCTCGCGGACTATGTCGCGAAGGGCCTCGTCAGCAAGGAAGAGGCACGCTACAAGGCGCAGAACAAGGACGCCATCTGACCCTCACCCCATCGCCGGAGCGCCCCATGGATCGCGATCAAGCCATCAAGCTCATGCAGGACCTGCTGCGCCGGGTCGTGGAGAAGAAGGCATCCGACCTCTTCATCACCGCCGGCTTCCCGCCCGCCATCAAGATCGATGGCGAGATCCGGCCCCAGAGCGAGCGCGCGCTCACGGCCGAGCAGTCCGCCACGCTCGTGCGCGCCATCATGAACGACCGGCAGACGAAGGAGTTCGACGCCACGAAGGAGTGCAACTTCGCCATCGCGCCGCCCGGGATCGGCCGCTTCCGCGTGAGCGCCTTCGTGCAGCAGGCCTCGGTGGGCTGCGTCATCCGCCTCATCAACGCGAAGATCCCCACGTTCGAGGAGCTCGACCTGCCGCCCATCCTGAAAGAGGTGGTGCTCAGCAAGCGCGGCCTCGTGATCGTCGTGGGCGGCACGGGGTCCGGCAAATCGACCACGCTCGCGGCCATGGTGGGCTACCGCAACGAGAAGACGCGCGGTCACATCATCACGATCGAAGACCCGGTCGAGTACGTGCACCAGCACAAGGGCTGCGTGATCACGCACCGTGAGGTGGGCGTGGACACCGAATCGTGGCACAGCGCGCTCAAGAACACGCTGCGCCAGGCGCCCGACGTCATTCTCATCGGCGAGATCCGCGACCGCGAGACGATGGAGCACGGCATCCAGTTCGCCGAGACCGGTCACCTGGTGCTCGCGACCCTGCACGCGAACAGCTCGAACCAGGCGCTCGACCGCATCATCAACTTCTTCCCGGACGAGCGCCGCGAGCAGCTGCTGATGGACCTGTCGCTCAACATCCGCGCGCTCGTGTCGCAGCGACTGATCCCGCGTGAATCCGGCTCCGGGCGCATCGCTGCCACGGAGATCATGCTCAACTCCCCGCTGATCCAGGACCTCATCTTCAAAGGCGAGGTGGCCAAGATCAAGGAAGTGATGTCGCGCTCGACGCGCCTCGGCATGAAGACGTTCGACCAGTCGCTGTTCGAGCTCTACGAGGCCGGCTTCATCTCCTACGAGGACGCCCTGCGCAACGCGGACTCGAAGAACGAGCTGCGCCTGCGCATCAAGCTCGAGAGCAAGCGCGAGGCGAAGAACATCGACGACGGCGGCGCGCTGCGCATCGTCGAGGAAGAGCAGGGCCGCGTCCTCTAGCATCACGGAAGGCACGTACGCATGTCGGGGAAAGAACCCGTCGATCCGGTCTCGGGCACCGGTTCGCAGAGCACGCTCTCCGCGAGCGGCGCTTACGCGACGCTCACCAGCGCGCCCTCGCTCAACACGAAGCCGCTGTTCAAGCTCATGGTGGAGAAGCGGGCGTCGGATCTCTTCTTCACCTCGAATGCGCCGGTGAAGATCAAGATCGAGGGACAGATCTATCCGGTGAACAAGCAGATCCTCTCGCCGGAGACGGTGCGCCAGACGGCGCTCGCGCTCATGACACCGGAGCAGCGCGAGTATTTCCTGCGCGAGTGGGAGCTCGATTTCGCGATCTCGGAGCCCGGGCTCGGGCGCTTCCGCGTGAACGTGTTCATGCAGCGCGGCTATCCCGCGCTCGTCATGCGCTACATCACGGCGGACATGCCGCGCCTCGAGGCGCTGGGGCTGCCGGATGTGATGCGCGATCTCATCATGCAGAAGCGCGGGCTCATCATGATGGTGGGGGCCACCGGGTCCGGCAAATCCACCTCGATTGCGGCGATGATCAACTACCGCAACGAGAATTCCTCGGACCACATCGTCACCATCGAGGACCCGATCGAGTTCCTGCACACGAACAAGCGCTCCATCGTGAACCAGCGCGAGGTGGGGCTCGACACCAAGAGCTTCTCCCGCGCCCTCCGCGGCGTGATGCGCGCGGCGCCGGACGTGATTCTCATCGGCGAGGTGCGCGATCGGGAGAGCATGGAGGCCGCCATCAATCTCTCGGGCACGGGCCACCTCGTGCTCGCGACGCTTCACGCCAACAACTGCGCCGAAGCGCTGGACCGCATCATCAACATGTTCCCGCGGGACCAGCATCAGCAGATCTTCCTGGACCTCTCGCAATACCTGCGCGCGCTCCTGGGGCAGCGGCTCGTCATGGGCAAGGACGGCAAGCGGTGCGCCGCGGTGGAGATCATGCTCAACACGCCTCACATTGCGGAGCTCATCAAGAAGGGCGATGTCACCGCGATCAAGGAGGCCATCGCGCAGAGTGCCGACCGCGACATCCAGAGTTTCGACGCGGCGCTGTATCAGCTCTACAAGGACAACCGCATCGATCTCGAAGAGGCGCTCGCCAACGCGGACTCGCGCACCAATCTCGAGGCCAAGATCAACTTCGGTTGATGTCGTCGCGCGCCGCGCCACATTCGACGCGGCTGAAGCGCTGGCTTCGTTCGCAAAGAGCGCGGCTTCGGTGGGGCGGCGATCGGCCGCGCGAGGGTGTGCCGCTCGCAACCGGCGCGCATTCGGCCTGTGCATTTGATGGGCGCCGCCCGGTGCTTGTCCGAATGGGGCAGTGCGTGCGCGAGTGGCGCATGAGCTTCGGTTACGGAGTCGCGCGGGCGGCTGCGTGCCCTGCGCGCCGGAAGCTCCCGTCACACCCTCGCACGTCCGCTCGCCTCGTGCGGCGTTGAGCGCTTTGGCTTCGTTCGCCATGAGTGTGGCTTCGGTTGGGCAGCGTTAAGCGCTGGCTTTGTTCGCGAAGAGCGCGGCTTCGGTAGGCGGCGATCGGCCGCGCGAGGGTGTGCCGCTCGCAACCGGCGCGCATTCGGCCGGTGCGCTTGATGGGCGCCGCCCGGTGCTTGTCTGAATGAGGGAGTGCGTGCGCGAGTGGCGCATGAGCTTCGGTTACGGAGTCGCGAGGGCGGCTGCGTGCCCTGCGCGCCGGAAGCTCCCGTCACACCCTCGCACGTCCGCTCGCCTCGTGCCGTCGTGAGGGCGGCGGCTTCGTTCATGAAGAGCGTTGGGGAGCCCTGCCGGGAGCGGATTCATCTCCGATCTGGCCGATCACGCGACATCCCGTGAGTGTTGCCGGTCACGAGGATGAATGCGTCGAACGCTGTGGGGTAGCCACGAACGAACCATCGCGTTTGCGTGTGGCACTTACTACTGACGACAGCGCCGCACGAGCGTTGAAGCGGGGACTCGTTCGAGAAGGGGTCTGGAGGCAGCTGAAAACACAGGGATGTGTTTTCAGCAGGCCCGCAGGGATGCGTCTTCCGGCCGGTGCCTCCAGACCCCTTCTCGAGCGAGGCCCCGCCCCCTCCGCGCGATCGCGCCTGCATGAGTGTCTGTTTACGCGTGTACCCGAGCACGCGCGTGCCCCGGGCACGTGCTTGCCAATGCACGTGCACGGGTTACGTCTGGGATGTTGAGCCGAGAGGGGTTACGCGTGTGGGTCAGGCTGCGTTGAAGACCGTGTACGCGTCGAACACCGGCCCGTCCACGCACACGCGTTTCATGGCGGGCCCTTCAGGCGTCTGGACGAGCACGGTGCAGCCGGCGCAGCCGCCGACCGCGCAGGCCATGAACTCTTCGAGAGAGGCCTGGCACGCCACGCCGTAGCGGCGCGCGAGCTTCGCGGTGACTTCGAGCATGGGCGTGGGGCCGCAGGTGAAGATCTCGACCTCAGCCAGCTCGGCCGGGCCGAGCGTTGCGAGCCATTCGTCCGCGAGCTGCGTGACGAACCCGTCGTAGCAGCCCGGAAAACCGGATCGGCTGGCGAGCCGGCTCGGGATGTTCCACTCGTCCAGCATGGGCATGCACGCGATGGTGCCGGCGGGCATGCCGGCCACGAGGATCTGCGAAGGCCGCGTGCGGAACGGGAACGGAATTTCCGAGCCCATGAGCACCAACGGTTTCCATCGCGCGTCCGTCCGCTCGCGCAGGCGTTCCGCAAGAAAGATCATCGGCGGAATGCCGACGCCGCCGCCGATGAGCAGCGCGCGCGGCTTGTCAGGATGTGGCGTGAAACCCCGGCCGATGGGCCCGAGCACGCTCACGGTCTCGCCGGGCTTGCGCGTTGCCAGCGCGTGCAAGCCGTGCCCGAGCACCTTGTAGAGCATCTCCACCCACCCCTCACGCGCATTCGCACGCATGATGGAGAGCGGCCGCCGCATGGGAATCGTCGGGTCGCAGGAGATATGGACGAAGCTGCCAGGCTCCGCCCGGGCCGCGCACTTCGGCGCGGCCACGCGGATGACGTACTGGTTCCCGTCGAAAGCCTTCTGTTCGAGAACGCGGGCGTCTTCGAGAAAGATCGTGCCTCGGTGTCCGGCGTTCATTCGACGGTGACCTGTTCCATCACCGCCTCGAGCACCGCCATGCGCACGGCCACACCGTTGCGAACCTGCGTGCGGATGACGGACTGCGGGCCATCCGCCACGTCTGACGCGATCTCGATGCCGCGATTCATCGGCTGGGGATGCATCACGATGGCATCCGGCTTGGCCACCGCGAGCCGCTCGGGCGTGAGGCCGTACTTGGCGAAATAGCGGTCGGCATCCGGCAGGGCCGCATGCGTCATCCGCTCCTTCTGGATGCGCAGCATCATGATCACATCCACGTCCTTGAGCCCCGTTCGCAGGGCCGCGTGTCGCGAGCAGCCAGCGAACTCGTCGGGCTTCGGCATGAACGCGGGCGGCGCCACGATGCGCAGGTCCGGCACACCGAGCGCGCGGAACACGTGATACGCGGAGCGCGCCACGCGGGAATGCTGGATGTCCCCGACGATGGCGATGCTGAGGTTATCGAAGCGCTTCTTGTACTGGCGCACGGTGAGCGCATCCAGCAATCCCTGCGTGGGATGCGAGACGTGCGCCTCGCCGGCGGACAGCACGCTCACATGCGGCGCGACGTTGCTCGCCACCATGTCCAGCACGCCGACTTCCGCCTCGCGAATGACCAGCACGTCCACGTGCAGGGATTCCAGCGTGAACACGGTGTCCAGCATGCTCTCGCCCTTCACGCGCGAGGAGAGCTGGACTTCGAGATTCACCACGTCCGCCCCGAGCCGCTTGGCCGCGAGCTCGAAGGACACGCGCGTGCGCGTGGAGGGCTCGGTGAACAGGTTCGCCACCGTCACGCCTTGCAGGGAATGGCGCGCGGGCGGGCGCCGGCCGAGCGTGCGGACGAAGCCTTGCGCGCGATCGAGCAGCGCGTGGATCTGATCTGCCGTGAAGCCCTCGAGCGTCAGCAGATGCCGCAGCGACCCGTCGGGCCGGAACTGATTCACGCCCGCACCATTGCCTGACCCCGCATTCGCCGGCGCGGAAACCTCGAGCGCACCTGCCATGTCGATCTCCCGGTTCGGATTCATCCCCCGTCCGCCTCACCTGCGAGCCACCGCTCGAGAATCACCACAGCCGCAGCGCTGTCGATGTCCTCGCGCCGGATCCGGCGGCGGCGTTCGCCGCTCGCGCGTTGCGCCTTCAGGCGCTCGTTCGCCTGCAGCGACGAGAACCGCTCATCCACTCGGTGCACGGGAAGTCCGAACCGGCGCTCCAGTTCGGCGGCGAAGGCGCTCGCCGCAGTCGCGAGGGATCCGGGGGAACCGTTCGCATTATACGGAGCACCCACCACGAACAGGTGGGGTTGTAGCGCGCGCACCTCCCGCTCGATGGCGGCCCAGTCGGGTCCGGCGGCGGTGACGCGGACCGCGGGCCGCGGGCCGGCGGTGCCGGTGAGCGTGTCACCTGAAGCGACACCGATGCGCCGGAGGCCGAAATCGAAGGCGAGGGCGGTCTCGACGGGCGGACGGGCGGGCAGGCGCCCCTCAGGCATGACCGGATATGCGGCTCATCATCGTCATGTCGATGCCGAGGAGGCGCCACGCGGCATGCCAGCGGTCCTCGTACGGCAGATCGAACACCATGCCGGCGTCGATGGGCATGGAGAGCCAGGAGTTGTCCTTGATCTCGCGCTCGAGCTGCCCGGCTTCCCAGCCGGCGTAACCGAGCGCGATGAACGCATCTTCCGGCCCTTCGCCGCGAGCCATGGCCGCGAGCACATCGCGCGAGGTGGTGACCTGCACGGTATCCGACACGCGATGAGAGTGATCCCACTTGCCGCCGGGGCGATGGAGAACGAACCCGCGGTCGGTGTTCACCGGGCCGCCCCGCAACACCGGCTGCGCGCCGATTTCGGGAGAACGGGGCTCGATGTTGAGCTGAATCAGCACGTCCGACAGGCGCATGGGCAAGGGCTTGTTCACGACGATGCCGAGCGCGCCCTTGTCCGTGTGCTCGCACACCACCGTGACGGTTTGCGCGAAGTTCGGATCGGCGAGCGTCGGCATCGCGATCAGCAGATGATTCGTGAGACTCGTGCCGCTCATGCGCGGAAGTATGGACACGAGCGGCGGCGGTCTCAAGGAACGGTTGATACTGCGCCGGACCCCACCCGGCCGCCGACGAACTGCCATTCGTAGGCGAACCGCAACACCCGGTATTCCCGCGCCAGCTCGGGCGGGAACGGATCGAAGGGACTCGCAAGCTTCAGGATCGAGAGCGCGGCCTGATCGAGCTCCGGATACCCGCTCGAGGTGCGGATGATCGCCTTCTCGAGCTGACCCCTCGAGTTGATCGCCACCTCGAGCACCGGGCTTGCCCGCACGCCCGCGTGCCGTGCGGCAGCAGGGAAATTCAACGTGCCGATCTGCTCGACCTTGCGCCGCCACGCGTCGAGGTAAGGCGCCAGCGTCGCCGCGCGCGAGTCCGGCGTGATCCACAGCTCGTCGCGCTTGGGCCCGCGAAGTTGCGCCGGGCCCGCTTCGTCCTGCGGCCCCGGTTGCGCGGCGGGCTGCTCCATGAGCAAGGCGGGCGCATTGCGCCACGTGCCGGATTCGCCCGCGTCCATCAGGAAGCGCACGTTGGTGCTCCAGCCCATGGAGGTGAGCACTTGCTCGTTCCGGCTGCCTGCGGCCGTGCCCTTTGGCCCGAGGGAGGTGCCATCCGGTGTGCCATCCTGCGCCGGGATGGGCACGGAGGACGCGCGGTTGCGCGGCGGCACCGGCTTGCGCGTGTTGCCCGAGCCGAGCTGCGTGCGCTGGGCGAGATAGGTGGCGGTGTCGTTGCGGTCGCCTTCCGGCAATTCATCGGACACGAGCAGCACTTCGAGCCCGGGGGCATACGCACCCGGTTCCGCATTGGCGCTGAACGTGACGCCGAGAATGACGATCGCGTGCAGCAGACCCGCGAGGAAGAGCGTGGTCAGCAGCCGATCGCGCACCGGCGCGATCCCCTCGCGCAGCATCAAACCCTTGGAAGCCATGAGCCGAGTATAGCGGCGCAGGTCCGCGGCAGCGTGCGACGCCTCGCAGGCCAGGTGTCGCCAGGATGCGAATCGCGGCTGTCGCGTCGCGCCGTGCTACGCCTTGCGGAGCTTTCGCTCGATGGCCTGAATCAACATGTCGCCGATGTTCAGCCCGAACTGCTTGTCGAGCTCACGTATGCCCGTGGGGCTCGTGACGTTGATCTCGGTGACGTAGCCACCGATCACGTCGAGCCCCACGAAGATCATGCCGCGCGCGGACAGGGTCGGGCCGATCTGGCCCGCGAGCCAGCGGTCGCGATCGTTGAGCGGCCGGCCGACGCCCTTCGCGCCCGCGGCGAGGTTGCCGCGGTTGTCGCTGGCCGTCGGGATGCGCGCGAGGGCATAGGGCACCGGCTCGCCATCGATGAGCAGCACGCGCGAGTCGCCGGACTCGACGATCTCCGGCAGGTATCGCTGCACGATGGCGAAGCGCTGCCCGTAGTCCGTGAGCGTCTCGAAGATGACGTTCATGTTCTTGTCGTTGCGCTCGACCACGAAGATCGAGCGGCCGCCCATCCCGTGCAGCGGCTTGCAGACGATCTTGCCGTGCTCGCGGAGGAAGGCCTCCATGTCGGCCATGTCCCTGGTGATGAGCGTGGGCGCGCAGCACTGCGGGAACCAGGCGGTGAAGACCTTCTCGTTCATGTCCCGCAGCCCCTGCGGGCGGTTCGCGATGAGCACGCCTTCGGCTTCCGCGCGCTCGAGGATGTACGTGGTGTAGATGTACTCCGTGTCGAAGGGCGGATCCTTGCGCATGAGGATGCAGTCGAGGTTCGAGAGCGGCTCGACTTTCGGCTCGCCCAGCGCGTACCAGGAGACGGGGTCCGCGCTCACGTGCAGCGGCCGGATGCGGCCGAACGCGCGGCCATCGCGCAGCGACAGATCGCCCTGTTCCATGTACGCGAGCTCGAACCCGCGCGCCTGCGCGGCGAGCAGCATGGCCAGGGTGGAGTCCTTTGCGTACTTGATGTGCCCGATCGGGTCCATCACGACGCCGAGCCGGAGGGGTGTGTTCATGCGGTTACCTCTTGCGAGGGCGGGATTATGCTCGTTTGCCGCCGCATCAGTCTGTCGGACGGCGGCCGCTGCGTGTGGCGGGCCGGTTGCGCCGGAAGCGGACCGCTCACGCCTTGCGCGGGCATCATCGGCAGCCTCCCGGGTGCGGGAAATTCCGGGGCGAGCTCGCGATGACCTGTACAGGCCATCGCCCGGTGCGCTGACGATTTCGTCCGCCGCGACTGCTTCACGCCATCGCTCCCGGGCTCGCCGGGCGCGGCCGATCCACCATATTGCCGCGTGAGTGAGACGTATCTCTCACCCTCGGCTTCGATGCGCGAAAACGTGACGTGCGTGGCATGGCCTGAGTGATACCGATATGTTAAAACCGCGCTGCGCTTGCCTTCGGTCCAGCCACCATACGCTTGTGGCCATCGTTGGCGTGGGGTGAGTGGCGTGGGAGGAGTCGCCTGAACGTGAGCGGCAGCAATGCAAAGCTTCAGGGCCTGAAGGTCCTGGTAATCGACGACAGCAAGACCATCCGCCGGACCGCCGAAACGCTCCTTGCGAAGGAAGGATGCGAGGTGTTCACCGCGATCGATGGATTCGATGCGCTCGCCAAGATTGCCGACCATCAGCCCGACATCGTGTTCGTGGACATCATGATGCCGCGGCTCGATGGATATCAGACCTGTTCTCTCATCAAGCACAACAAGGTGTTCCGGTCCATTCCGGTGATCATGCTGTCCTCGAAGGACGGCCTGTTCGACCGGGCGCGCGGCCGCATCGTCGGCTCCGAGCACTATCTGACCAAGCCGTTCACGAAGGACGAGCTGCTGAGCGCGATCGAGACGCACATCGGGAGATGATGTCCATGGCTCTCATCCTCATCGTCGATGACTCGCCGACCGAGGTGCACGTCATGCAGAAGGCCCTCGAACGGCACGGATACAAGACCGCCGCGGCCGCGGACGGTGCCGAAGGCGTGCGCCTCGCGCGCGAGATGGTGCCGGACCTCATCTTCATGGACATCGTCATGCCGGGCATGAACGGGTATCAGGCCACCCGCACGCTCGCGAACGATCCGAAGACCCGCACCATCCCGATCATCATGGTGACGTCCAAGGGCCAGGAGACCGACCGCATCTGGGGCCTGCGCCAGGGCGCCATCGACTACATGGTGAAGCCCGTGTCGCCCGACCAGCTGGTCGCGAAGGCGCAGGCCACCCTCGCCGGCTGAAGGCGCACGGGATCCCCGGGGACATGACGGACGGCGTCTCGCTCAAGAGTCTGCGCGACCGGCCCTTCGAGCTGCTCGCGGAGCTCGAGCGGCGCGGCCGCGCGCTCTCCGCGCAGGTGGCGCAGGAAAACGCGAGCGGCCGGGAGTGGGTCGGCGTGGCGCTGCGCATGGCGGGCGAGCTCTACCTCGTCGCCCGCGAGGAAACCCGCGAAGTGCTCGGCATGCCCGCCTCGCTCACGCGGGTGCCGGGCGCCAAGTCGTGGATCAAGGGCCTCGCGAACGTGCGCGGGCAGCTGCTGCCCATCGTGGACCTGCGCCAGTTCCTCGGCAGCGGTATCACGCCCATGACGCGCAACACGCGCATCCTCGTCGTGAATCACCGCGAGATCCCGGCCGGGCTGGTCGTCGACGAAGTCCTCGGCTTCCGCCGTTTCGCCGAAGGGGAGTTTTCCGGCGACGCGCCGCCGACCGTGGCGCGTTGCGAACGCTATCTTGCGGGCTCGTTCCGTCGCGGAGCGGAGCAATGGCCCGTGCTGAGCCTGCGGCAGATTCTCGAGAGCACCGCGTTCTCCGAGGCCGCGGCATGACGCAGCCACTCATGAATACAGCGAGCCATCACCACACGATGTGCGCAAAGACGGCCGCAACGGCCAGCGAGGTGGGGGCATGACGACTCCTGCCGCCCCGGCGCACAGCGCCCGGGGCCTCGACCTGCTGATCGCGATCGCCGCAGTGCTGGCGCTTGGCAGCGCGGCGGTGTGGTATCTCGGAAGCCTGCGCGGCGCGTCGGGCGCGGCCACCGCGCCCGTCGAGGCGCTGAACGGCATTGCCCTGCACGCGCAAGGCGCCGCGCTGGGTGAGGTCCAGGCGCTCGCCAGCTTCCAGGCCGATCTGGAGCAGATTCGAAAGGCCGCGGCGGATCACCCGGATGCGCCTTTCGCGCAGGATTCGCGCTTTGCCAGCGTCATCAACAACGGGGGCGTCGTGCTCCAGGCGCGCTCCGCACTTGCGGATGCCGGCTCCGCCGCGCGCGAGGCGCGCGAGCTGGTGCCCAAGCTGCTCGGAGAGATCGGCACGCTGGCCAGCACGCTGAGTGGCACGGCGCTCGAATCAGCCGTGCGGCCGCTGGAGCGCTTCGAAGTGCGCGCACAGCGATTGCAGCTGGATGTGGCCGCACTCGCCACCGGCACTGCAAACCCTGCGCAGGCCGCGCAGCGGCTTGCCGAAAGCTCGGACTACCTCGGCCAGGTCATCAAGGGATTCCAGGGCACCGACAACAGTCTCGGTCTGCCCAAGGTCACCGGCGCAGAAGCGCAGCAGCGCCTGCGCACGGTGAACAACCTTTATAACGATCTCGGCACCGTGGTTCGTCGCGCGGTGAATGCGGCGCCTGCGCTGCCTGCGGCACAAACCGCCGCGCGTGCAGTCACTGAGGACGCGCGCGCACTCGCCGTGGCCGCCGGCAGCGGCAGTCTCCAGAGCCAGCAGCAAGGTGTGATGCTGTGGCTGCCCGCGGCGCTCGCGGTCGCCGCGCTCGCGACGCTTGCGCTCATCTGGTTCGGCGTGAAGCGCCTGCGCGATACGGTCGATCGCCACCGGCTCGCCATGGAAACCCAGCGCAAGGAATCCGACCGCAATCAGCAGGCGATCCTGCGCCTGCTCGATGAGCTCTCGAGCCTTGCGGACGGGGACCTCACGGTGCAGGCCACCGTCACCGAGGACATCACCGGCGCCATCGCGGACTCCATCAACTACGCGGTGGATGCGCTGCGCGGGCTCGTCACGACCATCAATCAATCCGCCATTCACCTCGACAGTGCCGCAAAGCAGACGCAGGCGCTTTCCGCGCATCTGGCGAAGGCGAGCGCGGCGCAGACGAAGCAGATTGCCTCGGCCACCGAGTCCGCGAACGGCATGGCCGCCGCAACCGAGGAAGTCTCCGGGAACGCCGAGCGTGCCGCGGACGTGGCACGCCATTCGGTGGAGGTCGCGCACAAGGGTGGCGATGCCGTGCGCCGCACGATCGACGGCATGAACACGATCCGCGAGACGATTCAGGAGACCTCCAAGCGCATCAAGCGCCTGGGCGAGAGCTCGCAGGAGATCGGCAACATCGTCGAGCTCATCAACGACATCGCCGAGCAGACCAACATCCTCGCGCTCAACGCCTCCATCCAGGCGTCGATGGCCGGCGAGGCCGGTCGCGGCTTTGCGGTCGTGGCGGATGAAGTCCAGCGCCTCGCCGAGCGCGCCGCGAACGCCACCAAGCAGATCGAGGTGCTCGTGCGCACCATTCAGACGGATACCAACGAAGCCGTCGTGTCGATGGAACGCAGCACCACAGACGTCGTGGGCGGAGCGCTGCTCGCGGAGAACGCGGGTGCGGCGCTGGAAGAGATCGAGCAGGTGTCCAACCAGATCGCGAGTCTCGTGCAGAACATCTCCAGCAGCTCGCGCCAGCAGACGGCAGCCGCGCAGGCCATTGCGCGGAACATGGGCGTGCTGAAGGAAATCAGCGCGCAGACCGCGGAATCCACCAACGCCACCTCGGCGGCCATCGCGAAGCTCGCGGAGCTGTCCTCCGGGCTGCGCAAGGCCGCTGCGGGGTTCCGGCTGCCGGGGACTACCACCGAGCCCACGTTGAGCACCTCTGCCAGCGGCGTGTTCCGCCGGCTGGAGGAAAGCAAGGCCGCCCCCGCGCGGGCGCCCGTTTCCGTTGTGGGTGGCAGCTGAGTTTCCTGAATGCCTGATGTCGCTTCCCAGACGTTCGACTTCGTCGGCCGTGAGCTGAACGCCACGCTCGCCGAAGCCCGTACCGCGCTCGAGAACTACGTCGAGCAGCCGGAAAACCTCGCGCTGCTCGAGCGCTGCAAGCAGGAGCTGCACCAGGTGCAGGGCGTGCTGCGCGTGCTCGAGATCTACGGCGCCGCGCTCCTTGCGGAGGAAATGGAGCAGGTCACCGCGTATCTGCTCGCCACCGCCGCCGAACGCAAGAATCAGGCGGAAAGCCTGGACGCGCTGATGCGCGCGATGGTGCAGCTGCCGAGCTATCTCGAGCGAGTGCTCGCCGGCGGGCGCGATCTGGCGCTCGTGCTGCTGCCGCTGCTGAACGACCTTCGCGCCGTGCGCGGCAGCGCGCTGCTGTCGGAAGGCACGCTGCTCCTGCTCAACCTCAAATCGGACAAGCAGGCCCAGCCGGTCGCCGCGGCGCCCGGTGAGCCGCCGCTCACCGTCGAGCAATGGGCGCGGCGGCTGCGCGCGCGTTTCCAGGTGGGCCTCATCGGCTGGATTCGCGGCGAGCGCGTCGAGCAGAACCTCGAGATCCTCGCGGCCGTGGCGCAGAAGCTCGAGCAGATCGCCACGCGACAGCCCGTCTTCCAGTTGTGGTGGGTCACGGGCGCGGTCATCGAGGCCCTGCAGGAAAACGGGCTCGAAGGCGGCGTTTCCGTGAAGCGCCTGCTTGGCCTTGCGGACCGCGAGATCAAGCGCCTTTACGAGCAGGGCGAAGCGCGCTACTCACAGAATCCGCCGGTCGAGCTGCTGAACAACCTGCTGTACTACGTGGGCCGTGCGAGCTCCTCGGGCCCGCGTGTCGCGGCCGTGCGGGCCTCGTTCCGGCTCGCAGAGCTGCTGCCGGTGGACGAAACCGTCGAGCAGGAACGCGAGAATCTCTCCGCGCCCAGCGTCAAGCTGATGCAGACGGTGGCGGCCGCCATCCGCGAGGACCTGGGCAAGGTCAAGGACGTTCTGGACATCTTCGTGCGCCGGGGCGCCGCCCAGCCACAGGAGATGGCGCCGCAGGTGGAGATGCTCCGCAAGATCGGAGACACGCTGGGCGTTCTGGGTCTCGGCGAGTTGCGCGCGGCGGTTCAGGGCGAAACGGAGCGGCTCGAGAAGGTCGTGTCCGGTCAGCTCGCCGCGGACGAAGCCACGCTCGTCGAGATTGCCGCCACGCTCATCAGCGTGGAGGATCGCCTCGACGATCGGCTGGTTGGCATGATCATGCCGCGCACGGCCAACGCACCCGGCCAGTCGGACGACACTGAATTCCGCCTCGTGCAGGGCGCAGTGCTGCGCGAGTGCATCCTGAATCTCGCGCGCGTGAAGGAAGCCATCGCCCAGAACGTGGGCGGCGTGCTCGATGCCGCGGGCCTCGACAGCTGGCCGGAGCTGATGCGCGGGCTGAAGGCCGCGCTGCTCATTCTCGGCAAGACCCGGGCCGTCGAGATCGTGGATGGCATCACCACGCAGCTGAAGCGGGTGATGCAGCCGGGGGTGAGTGGCCTTCCCCCGGGGTTCGTCGATCGCCTCGCCGATGCGATCGTCAGCCTGGAGTACTACATGGAAACGCTCCAGGCCGGTCGCAGCGACCCGTGGTACATGCTGGACAACGCGCAGACCTGCCTCGAGACGCTCGCGTCAACGGCGACGCCCACCGTGCCCACCGTGGCGCCGCTCGATCCGTCCGCCTTCGCTCGCACGGTCGCGATTCCAACCGCGGCCCCGCCGCAGGAGCCCGAAGCGCTCGTCAGCACGGATGTCGGCGCAACTCCGCCGACGCTGTCTGCGCGTCCGCCGGCGACCGCGCTCGTCGAAGACGCCGATCCGGAACTGGTCAGCCTCTTCATCGAGGAAGCGCGCGAAGAGCTGGCGAAGATCCAGCGGCACTATCCGCAGTGGGAGCAGAACCCGCTCGAGCAGGATGGGCTCGTCACGGTGCGCCGCTCGTTCCACACGCTGAAGGGCAGTGGGCGCATGGTCGGCGCGCGCGATCTCAGCGAGTTCGCGTGGGCCATCGAGAACCTGCTGAACCGGTTGCTGGACAACACCGTCACGCGTTCGCCGCAGATCCTGTCGGTGTTGAGTGAGGCCGTTGCCGCGCTCCCGCAGCTCATCGATCAGCTCGAAACCTCACAGCCTCCCAAGGCCAACACCGCGGACATCGTCGCGCGAGCGCACGCGCTCGCTGCCAGCAAGCCCGCACCGGCCGCCGGTGAGGCGCAGGCGCCCCCGGAAAAAAAAGCCGTAGCGCCGCCGCCGGCATCGGCCGCGGCGCCACCCGAACCTGAGGCGCCCGCGCCCAAGCCCGTTGCCGAGCCCCCCGCGCCCGCTCCGAGCGAGGCGCCGCAAGCGCACGACGCCACGCAGGCGCCCGTGTCTACGCAGCTCGGCTCGGACGATCTGCTGAGGGACATCTACTCCCGCGAGACCGCTTCGCACGTCGCTACCGTGCGCGCCTACATCGAGCGCGAACGCAGCCGGCCCGCGCCGCATGTGCTCACGGAAGATGTCTACCGCGCATGCCACACGCTCTCCGGCAGCTCGAAGATGGCGGAGGCACGGCACGGCATCCGCCTCGCCGAGCCACTCGATCACTGGCTGCGCAAGGCATTCAACAGCGGGCTGGGCATCGCCAGCGAGGACCTCACGCTGCTCGCGGATTGCATGACGGCCATGGAGAACGTGGCCTCGCATCTGGACGAGTCCACGGGTTTCTTCCTGACCCACGATGCGCTTCGTTCGCGTATCGCGCAGGCGGAAAGCGCGTTGGACGCGCGCATTGCGGAGGCATCGCGTATTGCGGCCGAGACTGCCGCGGTGCCCGTGGTCCAGCAGCCCCAGGCAACTCCGACGGACGCCGGTCCTTCCGAGGTCACGCAACAAGGCATCGAGGACTCGATGATCGAGTCCGTCGTGCTGAAGCAGGAAGACGTCGAGCTGGATCAGGTCGAGTCGGCCACGCACGAATCGGTCGTCCTGTCCACGCCGGGCGCCGAGGCGGACAGCGGCATCGAGGTGAGCGAGTCGCGCGGCGAGGAAAGTGTCGAGCTCAGCACGCCCGCCGACGAACAGGCTGCAGGTGCGGCGGACGAGGCGGACGACGCGCCCGTCTTCCACACGGACTTCGATCCCGAAGTCGCCGCGATCTTCACGGACGAAGCGCTGGAGCTCATCGACACGTCCGAACAGGCGCTCACGGCCTGGCGTGCGGATCCCGAAAGCGCCGAGCTGCGCGCGGCGCTCAAGCGCCCCATGCACACGCTGAAGGGCGGCGCGCGCATGGCGGGCATCGTGCCGATGGGCGATCTCAGTCACGAGATGGAAACGCTCATCATGCAGGTGGACAGCGGAGTGGTCCCGGCGAACGAGGCCATGTTCGCGGTGCTGCAGAGCTGTCTGGATGAGCTGGCCCGCATGCGCGAGACGGTCGCGGCCGGCCAACCGGTGGCGCATGCTCGCAAGCACATCGCGCGAATTCATGCGCTCTCGAACAAGGAGCCGCCCGCAGCCAGGGCGGTCGCGCCTGCACAGCGCGCCGCAGCCGCGCCGGCTCCCAGCCCTGCCGCCGCTACGCCCGCAGCAGCCTCAGGCGCCGAAGGCACTCGCTCGTCGGCAGCGGGAACCACGAGCGCGCCGACGGACGATGCAGCCCGTGTGGGCGCCCCGCCAGCAGCTTCTGCGCGCCCATCCGAGACAAGTGTTGAACGTCCACAGGAAAGGGCGCCTGCTCAGGAAGCCAAGGCGACACCTGACAAGGCGACACCTGAAACGTCCGGACGCACGGTTGAAGAGCCCGCGCGCACGAGCGAATCGCCAGTCGTCGAAAGCAAGGCGGAAACACCCGCCGAAACCCGACCGGCCTCCGCCGACTCCGCACCACGTCCGTCTCAGACGGACGACACCGCCAGCGGTCGTGGCACTTCGGGGCCGGAACCCAAGGTCGAGGCGGAGTCCACTGCGCCGGCGCCCGAGGTGGCGGCTGCCGTGCGCCAGGCGATGGCTCCTGCCGCGAGCGCGGGCGACGATTCTGTCGTGCCCTTCGTCGAGCGGCGTTCGGCCGCGTCCGTTGCGGCGCGTGCCGTGTTTCCGGGGCCGAAAGCGTCGGATGCGGACGATGTGCTTGCTCCGCCGCTGCCCGTCCCGCCGGGCCGCGAGCCGATGCCGCAGACGCCGGACCGTCCGGAGATGGCGCGCGTCGACGCGGAATTGCTCGACACCCTGCTGAACACCGCGGGCGAAGTGAGCATCGCGCGCGCGCGGCTCGAGCAGCAGATGGGCTCGATCGAGTTCAACCTGGGTGAGCTGTCGCGCACCGTCACGCGCCTCAAGGAGCAGCTGCGCAAGCTCGAAATCGAGACGGAAGCGCAGATCCTGCACCGTCACGAGGACGAAGTCGGCACCCATCGCAGCGACTTCGACCCGCTGGAGCTCGACCGGTACTCGTCCATTCAGCAGTTCTCGCGCGCGCTTGCGGAGACGGCCAACGACGTCGCGAGCATTCAGGGCCTGCTCGAGACCCTCGCCAGCGATACGCAGAATCTGCTGCAGCAGCAGGCGCGCACCATCACGGAATTGCAGAACGGCCTCATGCGCACGCGCATGGTGCCTTTCCAGCGCCACGTGCAGCGGTTGGCTCGCATCGTGCGTCAGGCCGCCGCGGACACCGGCAAGCGCGCCGAGCTCATCGTGGAGGGCGCCTCGGGCGAGCTCGATCGGCAGGTGCTCGAGCGCATGCTGCCGCCCTTCGAGCACATGCTGCGCAATTCCGTGGTCCACGGCATCGAGAAGCCGGAAGAGCGCGTGGCGCGCGGCAAGCCGGAGACCGGCCGCATCCGTCTGGAGCTGCATCGCGAAGGCGCAGAGGTCATGGTGCGCCTCTCGGACGACGGCGCGGGCATGAATCTCAAGGCGATTCGCGAGAAGGGCGTCGCGCTCGGCCTCATCCCCGAAGGCCAGACGCTGAGCGATGAGGATGCGATGCAGCTCATCCTCGAGCCCGGGTTCTCCACCGCCGGAACCATCACGCAGCAGGCGGGCCGCGGCGTCGGCATGGACGTGGTGGCCACGGAGATCAAGCGCCTCGGCGGCGCGCTCCACATGGAAACGCGCGCGGGCGAGGGCACCTCGTTCACCATTCGATTGCCGTTCACGCTCGCCATCAGCCATGCGCTGGTGGTGCGCACGGGTGAAGAGTTCTATGCGCTGCCGCTGCCCACCGTCGAAGGCGTGCTGCGGTTGTCGAAGAGCGAAGTCGTCAACCATCTTGGGCGCGACACCCCGACGTTCGAGTACAACGGGCAGAAATACCGCTTCCAGCATCTGGCGGTGTTCGTGGGCCTGGAGCCGCAGCCGCTGCCGGAGCAGGATGTCACCATTCCCGTCGTGCTCGTGCGGGCGGGCGAGCATTCCACCGGTCTCATCGCAGACGAGCTCGTCGGGAGCCGCGAGATCGTCGTGAAGTCCGTGGGGCCGCAGATTTCCTCGATCCGCGGCATCTCAGGCGCGACGATCCTCGGCGACGGACGCATCGTCGTGATTCTCGACATCGGGGCGCTGGTGCGTGCGGAATGGCGCGGGCGCGTGCAGCCGGTGCAACGCGAGAAGGCGGACCGGCGCACCTTCGCCATGGTGGTGGACGACTCGATCACCGTGCGCCGCGTGACGCAGCGATTGCTCGAGCGCAATGGCATGCGCGTCATCACCGCGCGGGACGGGATGGATGCCGTCGCGCTCCTGCAGGACCACACGCCCGACATCATCCTGCTCGATATCGAGATGCCGCGCATGGATGGCTACGAGGTCGCCGCTCACGTGCGCAACGACCCGCGCCTCGCAGACGTGCCGATCATCATGATCACCTCGCGCGTAGGCGAGAAGCATCGCGCGCGCGCCATCGAGCTGGGCGTGAACGACTATCTCGGCAAGCCGTATCAGGAGGCGCAGCTGCTCGATGCCATCGCGCCGCTCGTCGAGCAGCATCGCATGAAGCAGGGGACGCGCCGGCTGGCCGAGGCTGGCGAGGCGCGCGGCTGAACCCGCAGGCAGGGCTTACGTCAATGGCCGAACGCGTCAACGAAATCTACAGCCTGCTGATCCCGATCGTGGATGGCCGCCTCATCATTCCGCGCGCGTGCGTGGCCGAGGTCATCGGCTTCGTCGCGCCCTCGGAGATGACCGGGGCGCCGCCGTGGTACGTCGGCACCGTGCCCTGGAACGGGCGCCAGATTCCGCTCGTGTCGTTCGAGGGCGCGTGCGGGAACAACATTCCGCCGGCTTCCGGGCGCACGCGCATCGTCGTGTTCCCGTGCGCGGGGTCGCGCGTGGAAGCAGGCTACTTCGGCCTGATCTCGCAGGGGTTTCCGCAGCTCGTGCGCGTGAGCTCGGATGTGGTGCGGCCGGACAACTCGCGTGTGTTCCCCGAGCGTGCACCCGTCATCTGTCAGGTGCGCATGGTGAACGAGGCGCCGCTCGTGCCTGACCTCGATCGCCTGGAAGAGATGATCGCCGAGGAGACGCGCGTCAGCGCGTGACGATGGTCGGGCGCGGCGAGCGCGCGGGCGTCAGTTCCGTTTGGCCCGTCCGTAGACGGACGCGATGCCCTCCGGCCGGCTCGGCGGTTGGGACGGCGTGAAGACCGGAGCGGCGCGCACCGAAGGCGGCGGGCGGAAGGCAATCGGAACGGTGTGCGCATCTTCGAGGCGCGCGAAGGGCAACCCATTCACGGAGGCGGCGCTGCCGTCGCACAGCTCGAGACTCGGGAGCTTCGGCAGCTTCGGGTCCTCTCTTGCGATGTCCACTTCGACGTGGGTCACGGGAACACCCAGCGCGCCGGCCAGGCGCTCCACCAGACCCTGCACTTCCGCCGCGAAGTCCCCGCGCAGAGATTCATCGCGCAGCAGGTAGTACGCGGTCAGGTACCGCGCGAGCGCGGAAGACTTCTGGACCTCCCGGTTCACCAGCTTCTCCTCGTTCGCGAAGTTGAACAGCGAGTTCGTCGAGAGGTAGTCGAGGAAGTCCGTCGGCACCGCCGGCTCGTCTGCGCGGATGGGGCGGGCGCGCACCTTCAGCGTGTCGCCGGCGCGCTCGATCTGCACGTCCGACAGCTCGAGCTCGTAGGACAGCTTCGCGGGCCAGGCAATGAAGATTTCCGGATCGATGCCCGTGACGGCGGGGCATGCGCGATACCACACGGCCACCTGCCGCTCATGCTCGATGATGGCGTGCGTGCGCAGCTGCGTGACCATCACGCTGATGGGGTCGACGGGCTCCGCCTCCTTGCGGTAGTACGAGCGAGCTGCAAATGCGCCGATCACCACGGCAAGCAGCGCAACGACAACGTACCTCATGCGAGCTTTCTCCTCGGGCGCCGATCACGCGACGGTCGCTGCGCGGGACCGGCGGCCTGCCGGCCGGCCCGCACACGAGAGCCTTCGTCCGAATTGTCGCCGGGGCGGTGCCTCTGGACGAACCCATCAGGCCCCGGATGATGCCTGTCCCGCGGGCCCGCGCAGGGTGATCTGAATCACCGTGCCGCGTGCCGGCTCACAAATCTCCGAAAGTGTGCTGAAGCGCCGCCAGCGCGGCGATCGCGGCCGTTTCGGTGCGCAGAATGCGCGGACCGAGCCGCACCGGCTCGAATCCCGCCCGAATGGCCGACTGCTGCTCATGCTCGGCGAGCCCGCCTTCCGGGCCGATGAGAAGCGCCACCTTGGTGGGGCTCGCGAGGTCGCGTGCGCTCAGCGACGCCTCCGGTGAAAGCAGCACACGCGTGCAGTCCGGCTCGATGGCGCGGAGTGCTTCGTGAAGAGGGAGCGGCGCGGCCACCTCGGGCACGCGGTTTCGCCCGCACTGCTCGCAGGCGGCGATCACGACGCCCCGCCAATGCTGGAGCTTCTTTTCGCTCTGCCGCGGGTCCAGTCGCACGACGGTGCGCTCAGTGAGCGCCGGAAGAATGCGGCGAACACCCAGTTCCGTCGCCTTCTGCATCACCCAGTCCATTCGCTCACCGCGCGAGACACCCTGGATCAGCGTGAGATCGAGCGGCGACTCGCGCTCCACGGCCCGGTGCTCGAGCACCTGCACATCCACCCCGTCCTTGCGAAAGCCGGTGATGCGCGCGGCGTATTCCCCTCCGCGGCCATCGAAGAGCGTGATCACATCGCCCTCGCGCATCCGCAGCACACGCATGATGTGGTTCGCGGCGGAGCCACCGACCTGACAACTGCTGCCCGCGGCGAGCGCCGCGTCCACGTAAACGCGGGTCAGTCGCACGTGGCGATCTCGATTCCTTCGCGAGCGACCTCGACCATCAGGTCGATTTCCTCGGGCGTGATCACGTACGGCGGCATGAAATAAACGACGTTGCCGATGGGGCGCAGCAGGACGCCGCGTTCCAGACCATGCTTGTAGATGCGAAGTCCGCGCCGCTCACGCCAGTCGTACGGCTCTCGTGTGGTGCGATTCCGGACGAGCTCCACGGCGACGATCATGCCCGTCTGGCGCACTTCGGCCACGTGCGGATGAGATTCGAGCTCGCGCGCCCGCGCGCCCATGTGTGCGGCGAGGGCGCGGTTGCGCTCGATGATCTCATCCTCGCGGAAGATGGCGAGGCTCGCGAGCGCTGCCGCGCAGGCCAGCGGATTGCCTGTGTAGCTGTGCGAATGCAGGAACGCGTTCAGCTTCACGTACTCGTCGTAGAACGCGGCATAAATCGCCTCCGTCGTGAGCACCACCGAGAGTGGCAGATAGCCGCCGGTCAAACCCTTCGACAGACAGAGGAAGTCCGGCTGAATGCCTGCCTGCTCGCAGGCGAACATCGTGCCGGTGCGGCCGAAGCCCACGGCGATCTCGTCTGCGATGAGGTGCACGCGATGGCGATTGCACGCATCGCGCAGCAGCCTGAGATACACCGGGTCGTACATGCGCATGTTGCCGGCACACTGCACGAGCGGCTCCACGATGACGGCGGCCACCTCATGTGCGTGCTCGGCGAGCGCCGCTTCCATGTGCGCGAACTTGCGCCGGGAGTGCTCGGCCCAGGATTCGCCCGTTTCGCGCTCGTAGCAGTCCGGCGACGGCACGGTGATCACGTCCATGAGCAGGGGCTTGTACGTGGACTTGTACAGCTCCACGTCTCCCACCGCGAGCGCGCCCAGCGTCTCGCCGTGATAGCTGTTCGTGAGCGTGATGAAACGGCGCTTCGCGGTGTGGCCCGCATTCCGCCAGGCGTGAAAGCTCATCTTCAGCGCCACTTCCACGGCCGAGGAGCCGTTGTCCGCATAGAAGCAGCGCGTGAGACCCGGGGCGAGCTTCGTGAGCGCTTCGCTCAACGCGATCACCGGCTTGTGCGTGAAGCCCGCGAGGATCACGTGCTCGAGGCTTTCGAGCTGGCGCGTGATGGCCGCGTTGATGCGCCGGTTGGCGTGCCCGAACAGATTCACCCACCACGAGCTGATGGCATCGAGGTAGCGGTTGCCGGCGAAATCCTCGAGCCAGACGCCGGAGCCGCGGCGGATGGGGACCATCGGAAGCTGCTCGTGGTCCTTCATCTGCGTGCAGGGGTGCCACACATGCGCGAGATCGCGCGCGACGTAAGGATCGTTGGCTTCAGTGCTCCGCTTCATGACACGGCGCTCGGATTCAGGCGCACCCGATTGTGGCATGATCTGCCCGCCCCGAGTGCCCCTCCGACCGGATGCCTGCTGCTCTGACACCGACGCTGCGAATCGATCTTCCCACCGGGCTCGTGCAGGGCGTGCGGCAGGTGCTGTCGCCGCACTTCGATGCGCGCCCGCCCGGGGCTCAGCCTGAGCTGATCGTGATTCACGGCATCAGCCTGCCGCCCGGGCAGTTCGGCGGGCCGTGGATCGAGCGGCTCTTCACCGGCGGGCCCCTGCCGCCCGACGTGCACCCGTTTTTCGCGGAGATTGCGGGGCTGCGCGTGTCCGCGCACGCCCTGATACGGCGCGATGGTGAGATCGTGCAGTTCGTGCCCTTCACCGAGCGCGCGTGGCACGCTGGGCAATCCGAGTACTGCGGCCGCGTGGCGTGCAATGATTTTTCCGTCGGCATCGAGCTCGAGGGCACGGACGACACGCCGTACGAGGCTGCCCAGTACGCAAGCGCAGCAGCACTCATTCGCGCATTGCTCGACGCCTACGCGTCGCTGAGCCCCGACCGGATCGCCGGCCACAGCGACATCGCGCCGGGCCGCAAGACGGACCCCGGCCCGCACTTCGACTGGCTTCGCCTGCGCGCGCTGGTGCGCTGATCGAAGAGAAACCCGGCGGCGATCACTTCCGCGTGCGATCGTGCCGCCAGAGCACTTCGGTGCCGTTCTCGTACCGCGCGATCACGCGCGCCAGCACGAACAACAGATCCGAGAGGCGGTTCAGATACTGGGTGACCTCGGGCGCCACGGTTTCCGACTGTGCGAGCGTCCACACGCGCCGCTCCGCACGCCGCGCGATGGCGCGGGCCATGTGACAGGCCGCCGCGCCCGGGCCGCCGCCCGGCAGGATGAATTCCTTGAGCGGCGGCAGCGAATCGTTGAACAGGTCCAGCGCCTTCTCGAGGCGCTCGACGTGGTGGGCCTGGATCATGCGGTGCCCGGGAATGCACAACTCGCCCCCCAGATCGAACAGCTCGTGCTGGATCTCCGTGAGGCAGTCGGCCACGTCCGCCGGCAGGCTGGGCACGGCGAGCAATACGCCGATGGCGCTGTTCAGCTCGTCCGCGGTGCCGTAGGCCTCCACACGCGCGGAATTCTTCGGCACCCGCGTGCCATCGCCGAGGCCCGTCGTCCCGTCATCGCCGGTCCGTGTGTAGATCTTGCTGAGGCGGTGTCCCATTCGCGGTAGATTCTCACCCCCTTCGCAGGAACACCAGCGTGACCTCCAGAGAACTGCAAGCTGCACTCGATGCGGCCGAAGCCGCGGCCGCGATCATCCGTTCGCTCTACCAGAGAAATCTCGCCGTCCACACGAAGGCGGACGCCACGCCCGTGACGGAGGCCGACGTCCGGTCGGAGGAGGCAATCCGGTCGATCCTGAGCGAGCGCTTCCCAAGCTATGGGTTCTACGGGGAGGAAACGGGCCAGCACGCGCTCGATGCGGACAATCTCTGGCTCGTCGATCCGATCGATGGCACGAAGTCGTTCGTGCGCGAATGCCCCTTCTTCTCCACGCAGATTGCCCTCATGCGCGAGGGCAGGCTCGTGCTTGGCGTTTCGAGCGCGCCGGCCTACGGCGAGCTCGCGTGGGCCGAGCAAGGTCGTGGTGCGCACCTCAATGGCCGCCCCATCCATGTGAGCCGCATCGCCGATCTCGGCCAGGCGATCGTCTCGACGGGCAACCTGAAGACACTGGCGCGCTCGCCGCAGTGGAGCCGCTTCGGCGAGCTCATCGGCAGCATCAGCCGCATCCGCGGGTACGGGGATTTCGTTCACTACCACCTGCTTGCGCGCGGCGCGCTCGACGTGGTGATCGAGTCCGACGTGAACATCCTCGACATCGCCGCGCTCACCGTCATCGTGCGCGAGGCGGGCGGCACGTTCACGGATCTGAGCGGGGGCGAAGTGGGCCTGAGCACGACGAGCGTGCTGGCGACGAACGGTGTGCTGCATCCGCTCGTCCGCGATGCGCTCGAGGTTACGCGCTGACGAACACGCGCCGGTCCTGCGCCCGGATCTCGATCATCGGCGTGAGGTACACCTCGGACAGGCTCTCGCTCGTGAGCGTTTCCAGGACGGGCCCTTCCGTCCAGCGACCATCGCCGAACAGCAGCAGCACGCGGTCCGCAAAACGTGCGGCGAGGGTCGGGTCGTGCAGTGTGGAGACCACCGTGTGCCCCGCGTTCGCCTGTGCGCGAAAGAGCTCCAGCACCGCAATCTGGTGATGGGGGTCCAGGTGGTTCGTGGGCTCATCCAGCAGGAACACCTGCGGAGCTTGCGCGAGCAGGGATGCGATGGCGACGCGGCGCCGCTCTCCGCCCGAGAGCGTGTCGGTGCTTCGCGCGGCGAACTCGCTCATCTGCACGCGCGCCAGCGCCTCTCGTGCGCGCCGCTCGTCGTCGGCGTTTTCCCATTGCCACGGTTTGAGATGCGGGTGGCGCCCGATGAGCACCGATTCGAGCACCGTGGTCGTGAAGGAATCTTCCAGATCCTGCAGCAACACCCCCAGCCGCTGCGCGATGGTGCGCCGGCGCAGCTGCTCGAGCGGGATGCCGTCCAGCCACACCGTGCCGGCGTCGGGGCGGCGCAGTCCCGCAAACGTATGCAGGGCGAGTGTCTTGCCGGCCCCGTTGCGCCCGAGGATCGCGGTGAACTCGCCCGGTCGGAACTCCACGTTCAGGTCCGCGACGAGTTGCCTCGATCCGGCGCGCATGCCGAGCGAAAGAGCGCGCAGGGTGCCCTGTGCTCGCGCTGCATCGGCGATATCGGATGCAGTGTTCACTGACGCGCCCATCCAATCTCTGCGGCGGTCTTGCTGCCCACGACGACGCTGCGCAGGTCTTCGGGCATTTCGTGCGCCGTTTCCGATACGGGGCGCCGACCTGCCATGATTTCCGTCGCCCGCTGCGGAACTCGCGGATCGAGGTCGGGCTCCGCATAGCCGTGCGGAAAGATCGGCGCGCCGGTGGCGAGGTCGTATTTGTCTGTGGCGCCGAGTGTATGCAGCAGCTCGTGCGCGACCACGATGTTGTTCTGCCCGCGCATGGACGGATCCGCGAACGCGTGAACGACGCCGAACAAACCTTTCTGCAGACCGAGCGAGTGCGGCACGCGCGCGTTCAGCGCGGGATCGTGATACAGCACGAAGAGCCGGATCTGCGGCTCGGCCCGGCCCGGCACGTCGGACGCAGCGTTTGCATACCAACGCATTCGCAGGCTCCACCATGCCGTGGCAAGCGGGCCCGAGCCGGCCTCCAGCACGGGCGGCAGCGTCGTCTGCTCGGGAAAAAGCTCGATGCTCACCGGTCCGCGTGGCACCTCGAGCGCGTATCGTTGTGCCTCCGTCCGGAAGAACGCCTCCACGTCCGCGAAGGTTTGCGCTGAGAGCCCGGAGATGTAGCGGGCCGCGGCGTCGCTGCCGTCCGCATTCATCGGGAAGATGCCCACGCGAAGGGGCTTCTTCCACTCAGTCGTGCGGACCCGATCCAGCCATGCCGCGCCTGCCACGACGACCAGCGCGGTGACGAGAACGCTGAGGCGGATGAATTTCCACACTGGCGCTTACGGCTGCAGGCGCGTGGCGGACCACGGCGTTGCAGAGAACTGGTCTGCGCCCTGCGGAGTGAGCGTGCGTGTCCAGCGTGCCCGATCGTGAATGCGCGCATCTCCCTCCACCCACAGCTCCACGGTATCCGCCCAGAGCCGGAACCCACCCCAGTGCGGCGGTCTGGGTACGGCAGCAGAAGCGTTCTTCTGGCCCGGGGTCACGCCGAAACGCTGCGCCGCGGCTTTCACCGCCTCCAGCAGCCGCGCGCGCGACTCGATGGGTTGGCTCTGCTGGCTCGCCCATGCGCCGACGCGACTCTCCAGCGGGCGCGAGGCGAAGTACGCATCACTGTCGGATTCGGGCGCCTTGACGACAGGGCCTTCGACTCGCACCTGGCGTTGCAGGTAGTCCCAGTGGAGCACCAGGGCCGCGCGCGGATTGCCTGCAAGCTCGCGGCCCTTGCGTGATTCGTAATTCGTGTAGAACACGAGGAATCCGGGGTCCGGCTGCAACCCCTTGCACAGGACGACGCGCGCGGCAGGCCGCCCGTCCGCAGTGGCCGTCGCGAGCACCATGGCGTTCGGGTTCGGTTGACGCTTTGCCCGCCAGGCTTGCTCGAGCCAGTCCGCCACGATGGCGAGTGGCTCGGAAGGGAGCGGATCGGGGAGCAGTTCAGAGGGTGTAGTCATGAGGTGCAATGGTAGAGCTTCCGGTGCCGCGCAGTTCAGCGAAGATTCACAGCGGCGGAACTACGGTCCCGCGGCCACCACGCTAACAACGAGGGCTCACACATGGTACGCAGCGGACTTCTTGCCGTGCTCCTCCTCGGCGTTGGCTCCACGGCGCTGGCGTCGGATCGTGATCGCGTGTCTGTGGAATACGACACCCACCATCGGCACGGCACATACGGCTTCCATTACTCCGAGAGCGGCCGATATCACTCCCCCCGGCATTGGCAGCGGGGTCATTGGAATCACTCTCGCGGGCACTTCGATCACCGACGCGGGTGGGGGAGCGGCCGGTACGACCACCGGCCGCGTGGCGACTACCACGGGCGGTTTTATCCGCATCCCCGCGGTCATTATCAGCATGGTCGCCCGTGGCACGCTCCGTATCACCGAGGGGACCGGCATCGCTGGCACCGCCATTGACGGCAAGGGGCGCGCCGGTCTTTCGGACCGGCCGCGCCATCCCCCTTGCGGCGCCGCCGTCGCGCCGATAGAAAGGCAGGCCCGACCCATCTGAGCCTGCAGCATGACCCGCCGCGAAGACGATCTCACCCTGGACGACCTTCGCCGCCGCATCAACGAGATCGACGATCGCCTGCTCGAGCTGGTCGCCGCGCGCAAGGCGCTGAGCGAAGACGTGGCGCGCGTGAAGCGCAATACCGGGCGCGCCACGCGAGACTACGCGCGTGAACGCGAAGTCATTCTGACCGCCCGCGAGAAGGCCGCGAAACTCGGCATCTCGCCGGATGTGGCGGAGACCTTGCTTCGGATCCTCATCCGCTCATCGCTCACCACGCAGGAGCAGGCCTCAGTCATGGCACAGGGCGCAGGCTCCGGCCGGCGCGCGCTGATCATCGGCGGCGGCGGCAAGATGGGCGGCTGGTTTGCGCAGTTCATGGCCTCCCAGGGCTTCAACGTCGAAGTGGCGGACCCGGGTGGCGCACCGCCCGGCCTCGCGCATGTGAAGGACTGGCGCAGCACCGATCTGAAGCACGACTACATCGTGCTCGCGACACCGCTCGGGATCACGGATGCGATCCTGCGAGACCTCGCGCTGCGACGGCCGGCGGGGGTCGTGTTCGACGTGGGCTCGCTCAAATCGCCGCTGCGCGCGGGCCTCATGGCGCTCAAGTCGCATGGCTGCCGCGTCACCTCGGTGCACCCGATGTTCGGGCCGAACACCGAGCTGCTCTCCGGCCGGCACGTCATCTTCGTGGATCTCGGGCACGCCGAAGCGCTGGGCAAGGCCCGCGAGCTCTTCGCGCCGACCATGGCCGAGCAGGTAGTCATGAGTCTGGACGAGCACGACCGCCTCATTGCGTACGTGCTCGGGCTTTCGCACGCGCTGAACATTGCGTTCTTCACGGCGCTCGCCGAGAGCGGCGAAGCGGCCCCACGACTTGCGCGCCTCTCCAGCACCACGTTCGACAATCAGCTCGAAGTGGCGTCCGCCGTTGCGCAGGAGAGCCCCGAGCTGTACTACGAGATCCAGAGCCTGAACGACTACGGGGCGGAATCGCTCGAGGCACTCGCCAAGGCCGTCGAGCGCATCCGAACGGCGATCCTGTCACAGGATCACGACGCGTTCGTTGCCCTCATGCAGCGCGGACGGGAATATCTGGAGGACCGCCGAAGCGTGACCGAGCGTCGCGCCTGACAGTGTGCCGGTCAGGGCACCGGAGGACCTCTCGAAGGGCAAGCTGGCGATGTACCGATCGTATCCCGACCTGCGTCCCCGCCCGCTCTCCGGGCGCGGGAATGATCTCGAGGCCGAGAACCAGCGTTTGCAGGCTCGGCTTGCGGAGATGAAGGAAGAAGCGGCGCGCAACGAATCCCTCCTTCGCAAGACGCAGGAACGGGAGCTGGAGCTGCTGCGCGCCACCACACTGCCGCAGCTGCTCGAACGACTCGTTCACGGCCTTCGCTCGTCGTACCAGCTCGATCTCGTCACCCTCACGCTGGAGGATCCGCAGTACGAGCTGCGGCACCTTCTCTGGGGCGAGAACGCGAGTCTCGATGAGATGCCGGAAGTGCAGCTCGTGGACTCACTCAGCGCACTTGCTGCGAGCGTCGCGCCACTGGAGAAGCCCTGGCTGGGGCAATACCGCCGCGCGGAGCACAAGGTGTTTTGCCCGATCGCGCCGGAGCCGCGCAGTCTCGCGCTCATTCCGCTGCGTCGGAACGAACAGCTCGATGGGGTGCTGTTCTTTGGCAGCTCGGACGCGCGGCGCTTCACGCCGCAGCTCGCGAGCGACTTCCTCGCGCATCTCGGGCTCGTGGCCGCACTGTGCCTGGAGAACGCCGCCAACCGCGCGCGGCTCCTGCGCAGCGGCCTCACGGATTTTCTCACCGGCTTTCACAATCGCCGCTATCTCAACGCGCGTCTGCGCGAGGAGCTTGCGCGTGCGCAGCGGTTCCGCCAGCCGATTGCGTGCCTGATGATCGATGTCGATCACTTCAAGCGCATCAACGATCAGTACGGGCACCTCGCAGGGGATGCGGTGCTGCGCGAAACCGCCCGGCGCATCGATTCCGAGATGCGCGCCAGCGATATCGGGGCGCGCTTCGGAGGCGATGAGTTCTCCATCGTGCTGCCGCAGGGCGGGTTGCAGGATGGCGAACGGGTGGCAAAGCGCATGTTGGAGGCCGTGCGCCGGGCGCCCGTGGAGATCCCGGGTGGCCCCACGGAAACCGTGAGCCTCTCGATCGGCGTCGCCGTGGCGGAGCCCCGGTCCGATGAGCGGGATTTCCAGGTGCTCGCGGAACGGTTGATGGCGGAAGCCGATGCGGCGCTCTACCGCGCCAAGAGTGCGGGACGGGATCGAGTGGCCGTGTCGCCGAACGTGGTCACCTGAGCCGGCACGATTCCGCTATCGCTCGGCGCGCGTCCGCTGACGCAACAGTGCAATGAACAGCGGAGTGCCCACCAGGGCCATGATGGCTCCCACTGGCAGCTGGCGCGGGCTCGCGATCGTTCGGGCGACCAGATCCGCGGCGGCCAGCAACGTGCCTCCCAGCACAGCGGCCGCCGGTGCCACGATGCGATGGTCGCTCGTGCGAAACAGCAGGCGCACCGCATGAGGCGTGATCAAGCCCACGAAGCCCACCGTCCCCGCGCTGATCACAGCGACTGACGTAATTGCCGCGCAAGCCACAAACACCAGCGGCCGCCACAGATCCACTTCCAGCCCCACGCTGCGAGCACGCAGCTCCCCCGCGGCCAGAACATTGAGAGGCCTTGCCAGTGCCACCGCGATGATCACCGCTGCGATTGCGGCCAGCAGACTGAAGGTGGGATTCGGTGCCCAGCTGAGGTCGCCCGCAAGCCAGAACACCATGCTTCGAACTCTGGAGGAATCCGCAAGCGAGATCAGCACACTGATGAATGCGCCGCACGCGCTTGCGAGCACCACGCCGGTGAGAAGCAGTCGGGCAGTGCCGCCACCCCGTGCCAGCAGATACACCGCGCAAACGGCCGCGAAAGCGCCGACGAGCGCTCCTGCCTGTACCACCGCAATGGCCGCACTCGCGATCATCGCGAGCAGCGCGCCGACAGCGGCCCCGCCGGACACGCCGAGCACGTACGGGTCCGCGAGCGGATTGCGAAAAAGCGCCTGCAGCAATACGCCTGCCACCGCAAGCAGTCCACCCACACCGAAGGCAGCAAGCAGCCGAGGAAGACGCACATCGAGCAAGACTGTGCGCGCGCCCTCGTCACCCGCGCCGACGAGCGCGTGCAATGCGTCCCGCACGCTGAGGCCGGACGTGCCGATGAGCAGCGCGCCCGCGAACACGGCCAGCGCGAGAATCACCAGCACTAGCAGGCGTCGCCCCGAACCCGCTCCGAACCAGATCGCCTTCGACATCGAACTAGCTTAACAGCCGGCGGATGAGCGGATTCCTGGTACGGCGGCCGGATGCGCCCTCACCCGGTGTGTCGATGAGGGAGCATCGGATGCGTGACGCGGCAAATTCCTGGACAGACCATCCGTTCTCACTCCGGTACCGCTGCGGGTGCTGTGCGGGCGGTGAGCGCGGATGTGCCGCTGAAGTCATGAACCGCTGCCGGCCCTGTGGCAGACTCAGCGCGGCACACCCATGAGCGACGTCATCGATTCAGAGGGCTTTCGCGCGAACGTCGGCATCGTCCTGATGCGCGGCGCGGGAGAGGTGTTTCTCGGCCGCCGGACCGGCGGCCGTGGGTGGCAGTTTCCCCAGGGCGGCATGCGCCATGGCGAACGGCTCGAAGAGGCGCTCTATCGCGAGCTGCACGAGGAGATCGGCCTCGTGAGTGATGATGTGGAGCTGCTCGGGCGCACCTCCACCTGGCTGCGGTACCGGCTGCCGCAGCGCTTCGTCCGGCGCAATCGCCGGCCGCTGTGCATCGGCCAGAAGCAGCGTTGGTTCCTGCTGCGCGTGAAGCGCGAGGATTCCTCGTTCACCTTCGATCGGACGAGCGAGCCGGAATTCGACCAGTGGCGCTGGGCGCCTTACTGGGAGCCGGTGCGCGAAGTGATCTACTTCAAGCGCCCCGTGTACGTGAAGGCGCTGACGGAGCTCGCCACCATCGCCTTTCCGAATGGTCCGCCGGATCACCCGGCGTGGTGGAGTGAGGTGACCGGCCAGGATGCCGACAACGCACTGCCTGTCGACTGATGATGCGACGTGCTCACCGGATGCGGGGTTGATCAACCGCATGGCCAAGGCAGAACCCCCAAGTCTCGTCGTGAGACCACACGCTCCGGTGCGGCGTGTGGTCACTGTGATCGCGCTCACGCTCCTCGCAGCCTTCGCGTTTTATGTTGTGTACGAGCTGGGCCGGTTCGACGCCGGCTATGACCGGCTCGCCGTCTCGCAGGAGCGGGCGGAGCACGAAGTCATCGTGAAGCGGCTCGAGAAGGCCAACCGCGAGCTGCGAACCCGGCTCGCGGAGCTGGATACCATCCGCATCGGGCGCGCGCGCGAACAGGCGGAGGTCGCACGCACCATCGGTGAACTGCAGGCCCAGGTGGCGCAGCAGGCTCAGGAGCTGGCGTTCTACCGCGGCATCGTGGCGCAGTCCGCCGTATCGCCCGGTGTGAAGATCCAGCAGCTGCGGATCGCGCCTGCCGAAAAAGCGGGGCGGTTCCGGGTGCGGATGATGCTCGTGCGTTCCGTTCGGCCCGAGGATGTCGTGAGCGGCACGCTGTTCCTGGCTGCGGAAGGCACGCGCAAGGGGCAGCCCGCGACGGTGGATCTGGCGGCGATGACCGGCGGCAAGCAGCGCGAGCTGCCGTACAACTTCCGGTATTTCCAGAATCTGGAGCCGGAGATCGCGCTCCCCGCGGGGTTCGAGCCGGAGCGGCTCACCATCGAGGTGCGCTCGAGTCGCAAGGGCGTCTCGCCGGTAACCCAGACGTTTCCATGGGCGGTTGAGGCCAGTTAACGAACGAATTGAGGAGCCGCATGTTCGGGCGGGATTCCAGGGCTCAGGCCCGTATCGACACACTGATCGGCAAGGCGGCCAGCGTGCAGGGCGACGTCGAGTTCGAGGGGGGCCTGCACCTCGATGGGCGCGTGGCCGGCAACGTGCGGGCGGTGGGTCCGCCCGGCGCATCGCTTTCCGTGAGCGAGCATGGCGCCATCGACGGGTCCGTGGATGTACCGAATGTGACGCTGAACGGCGCGGTGCGCGGGGACATCCGCGCGGTCGAGCGCATCGTGCTCGGGCCGCGTGCCCGGGTGCTCGGGAACGTGCACTACGGGGTGATCGAGATGACCCTCGGCGCCGAGATCAAGGGCAAGCTCGTGCCCTTGCCCTCGCCCTCTGCCGCCACCATGGAGGGCGAAGCCGCCGGCAAGCCTGAATGACCGGGCGCGCCCGCCGGGGCGACGTTTTGACCCGGAGGGGGTCCGCCCCTAGACTTTCGTTCGGGCCGTGCCCCGGCGGTGCGGTCTTTGACGAGGACACTGGATGACTACGACCACTCACGCAGCTCCGGAAGAGGCAGGCGCTCCCCCGCTGAAGTTCACCGATGCCGCCGCCCGCAAAGTGGGCGACCTCATCCGCGGCGAGGGCAATCCCAACCTGATGCTCCGCGTGTTCGTCCAGGGCGGAGGCTGCTCCGGTCTGCAGTACGGCTTCGAGTTCGACGAGCAGACACAGGAAGGCGACACCTGCGTGGAAAACCAGGGCGTGAAGCTGCTGGTGGATCCCATGAGCGTGCAGTATCTCGCCGGCGCCGAAATCGACTACCGCGAAGGCCTCGACGGCGCGCAGTTCGTCATCCGCAACCCCATGGCGACGACGACGTGCGGGTGCGGCTCTTCGTTCTCCGTGTGATCGTCCCGCGGCCCGCGTGAGGTCGGCCCCCGCCGCCCGCTCCCCGGCCGAATCCAGGGCGCCTTCGGGCGCCTCCACCGCCC
>JADGHX010000167.1 GCA_019683695.1 Steroidobacteraceae bacterium | reverse complement strand
TGATTTTTGTATAAGAGAAAGGGGTTTGGAGGCAGCTGAAAACACAGGACGTGTTTTCAGCAGGCCCGCATGGACGCGTCTTCCGGCCGGTGCCTCCAAACCCCTTTCCGAGCGAGGCCCCGCCCCACCACGGCCCTCAACCGTTCATGCGGGCAGCAGGCCCAACGCGCCTGAGACCAGATAGCAAACGCAGCCGACACAGCCTCAACGTGCCGCGGCTTCAGTCCCATACCCCGCGCGCTTTATGCCCGATAGGGCTTGTACGACTTCTCCTCCACAATCCGCGACCCCAGCTTCACATTCACGCGCTTCTTGATGGCCGCCCGCTCATCGTTCTCGATGTACACCGAGCGCGCGAGCTCGATGAAGCGCGCATCGAAGCTCTGCGCGCGTTCCTTGTCACGGATGTCGTCCTCGATCACCCAGAGCCGCTCGTTCACCGCCTGAAGCGCCTGCTCCTCCGCCGACACGTCCACCGACGGATCCACCGATTCCCGCCATGTTTTCTCGAGCAGCGAGAGCTCGAGCCGCACGTTCTGGAGCTTCGCCTCATCGGTCATGCGCGCAGACTTGATGCGCAGGATGGTGATCTTGTCCAGCAGCTCGCCGGGCGAGATCGGCACGAGAATGTCTTTCATCAGGCTCTCCGCAGAAAAAATCGATTCCGGATCACGCCGGCCCGAGGCGCTGAGCATACTGGATTGCCTGATCGAGCTTCGCGGTGACCTGCTCGACCGTGATGAGGTCCATCACACCAGGCTCTTCGATTTTCTCCGTCCAGGGCAGAGTCTCCGGCGCACGACCGCGGAAACGCCGCGCGGCTTCCGCGTACATGTTCACGCACCACGGCCGTGACAGATACGGCCCGCTGCGCGCGGGATTCGTTGCGGCATAGAGCCCGACCACCGGTGTGCGCACCATGGTGGCCATGTGTGCCGGCCCCGAATCCGGTGCCACGAGCACCGTGGCGCGATCGAGCAGTGCAAGCAGCTGAGGGAGTGTGTCCCGCCCGATCTGATTGATCACAGGCTCGTGCACAGCCGCTTCGATGGCTGCCCCCATCTCCTTCTCGATGGGCGTGGGCCCGCCGCAGAGGATGACTCGCATGCCGTGTTTTCGCGCGGCGTAGTCCGCGACTGCGGCGTAACGTTCGGAGCGCCAGTTGCGCAGCGAATGGCTGGAACAGGGGCTGATGACCAGAGTCGGGCGCGCGTCCGGGATGAGCTTCTGCGCGTATTCCCGCGCATCGGCCGGCAGCGGTATATCCCAGCTCACCACGCGATTGTGCACGCCGAGTGCCTCGGCGAAGCCGAAGAAACTATCCATCACATGCTCGCGGCTGCGCGGCGCGATCCGGGCATTCGTGAACAGCCACTGCAGTTCGCGAGCCCGCGGGCGGTCGAACCCGAGCTTCACGGTTGCGCGCACTTCTCTGGAGATGAGGCTCGCCCGGAATGCGAGCTGCATGTGGAGCAGGACATCGAAGTGCCGGTCCTGCAGCTGCCGGCGGACATCGCGACGCGCGGCGAGGCCGGCACGCTTGTCCACGGTGATAAACTCCACGCCCTCGATGAGGCTCATGAGGCGCGCTTCCGTCTTGCCGATGATCCACGTGAACTGCGTTTCGGGCCACGCCCGCTGCAATGTCCGCAGAATCGGCACGGCATGGCAGGTATCGCCGATGGCCGACAATCTCAGCAGGCAGACACTGCGGGGTGGCTGGGTGAGCGGCAGCATCAGGAGGGTGCGCCGATGAGCCGGCAATGGCCGCTCGGGTCGGAGGTCAAGCGGAAGGATCTCACGGGAGGCGCCATGCTATATGACGCCTCCAGGGCCGGCAATGTAGCTGCGTCCTGGTTTGACCCCGAGTACTGGCGGGAACGAAACGAGCTCGATGGCGAAGCGCGCGGCCGTGGCACCGTGCATTTCATACGCACGGGCGAAGAGAAGGGCCTGGTGCTGAGGCATTACCGGCGAGGCGGGCTCGTTGCGCGTCTCTCTCGCGATCAGTACGTGTGGCGCGGAGAATCCGAAACGCGCTCGTTCCGCGAATGGCAGCTGCTCTATCAACTCCGTCGCGCGGGGTTGCCGGTGCCCACGCCCATCGCCGCGAGGTATCGCCGCCAGGGATACTTCTACACGGCTGACATCCTCACCGAGCGGCTCATGGATTCCGAATCGCTCGCGTCGCGTCTGATGAGGAGCGGCATTCCCATCCTCGGCTGGATCACCATCGGACGCTGCATCCGCATGTTCCACAATCTCGGCGTGTACCACGCAGATCTCAACGCTCACAACATTCTGCTGGTGGCCGATGATCTCGTGTACCTGGTGGATTTCGATCGCGGCCGGCTGATGCGGCCCGGCCTTTGGTGTGACGCGAACCTCGTTCGCCTGCGCCGTTCTCTCGAGAAGATCACATACAAGCTGCCGCCCGAGCACTTCAGCGAAGCGGACTGGCATGGGTTGCTCGACGGCTACCGTCAGGCAGGCGGCGTTACGCCCGCCACGCTCAACGCGTCGGCGGCCAACGCGCAGCGAACCACATTGCCTGCGGCCTAGGCGCGCTTTCCTGCATGCGCTATCTGTACACGCTCATTGCTTACTTGATTCTGGCGCCGGCGTTCTGCCTGGTGCTATGGTTCCGCGGTTTGCGGGATCGCCGCTACTGGCAGGATTTCGATCAGCGATTCGGCCGTGGCCCAACACCGGAGCAGCCCGCCATCTGGGTGCATGCGGTGTCCGTTGGCGAAGTGCAGGCCGCAGCGGTGCTCGTCCGGTGCCTTCACGAAAGGTATGCAGGCGTTCCCATCGTGGTGACCACACTCACGCCCACCGGTGCCGAGCGTGCGCGTGCGTTGCTGGGCGAGCGTGCAACGGTGCGGTACATGCCGCTCGATCTGCCGGGGTCCGTGCGTCGATTCTTCGATCAGGTGCGGCCACGTCTCGCGGTGATATTCGAAACGGAGCTGTGGCCCAACCTGTATCACGAATGCGGGCGCAGGCGTGTGCCGCTCGTGCTCGCGAGCGCGCGCATCTCACCGCGCTCCATGAGCAAGTACACGCGATTCATCACGCTTTACCGTCAGACGCTCTCGCATGGTCACGTGATTGCGGCGCAGGGGCCTGACGATGCCGCGCGCTTCCGGAAGCTCGGCGCGAAGGCGGAGCGCACGCATGTCACCGGAAACCTGAAGTTCGATTTCGCGCTTCCGCCGGATGTTGCGACCAAGGGTCATGCGCTTCGGGAGCACTACGCGCCGGGCCGGCCCGTGTGGGTTGCCGGCAGCACCCACGGGGGAGAGGAAGATCTCGTGCTGGAGGCGCATCGCCTCGTGCGCCGGGCACATCCGACTGCGCTTCTCGTGCTGGTGCCGCGGCATCCGCAGCGCTTTGGAGAAGTTGCCTCGTGGCTCGAGAAGGAGCAGGTCCGGTTCATCCGCCGCTCGCAGCCGGCCGCACGCACGCCCGATATCGAAGTGCTGCTCGTGGACACGCTGGGTGAGTTGCTCGATTTCTACGCCATGGGAGATGTGGCGTTCGTCGGCGGAAGTCTGGTCACCGTGGGCGGGCACAACCTGCTCGAGCCGGCTGCGCTCGGTGTGCCGGTGCTGGCCGGCCCACACAATTTCAACAGCGCCGATATCGCGAAGATTCTCGAGGAGAGCGGCGCCGCCGAAATCGTTCACGATGCGCACGAGCTCGGGAACCGAGTGGCCGCGCTGCTTTCGAGCCCCGCTGAACGCGAGCGCATCGGCAACCTGGGGCGCGCGTCCGTGGAGGAGAACCGCGGGGCGCTCGAGAAGCTGATCGGGCTCATCGATCCGCTGCTCGTGCCGTGATGGATTCGTGCCGTTCCCGGTGGTCGCTGGAGCCTCCGGTGGCCTGCCGGGGTCCGGATGCGAAAAAACCTTTCCAGTCGGGCCTTCCGATTCCGCTGACAGGCTGAAGTCGGCTTGTCCGGCCGACGGGGTGGCTTTTCGCCGCTTGGGGTCTGCGTCTCCGTCGGCGCAGTCACGCTCTCAGTTCATGCAGCCGGCAGCGATGTGCCACCGGCTGCGCAAAACCTGCTCCTGCGCGCTCTGCGCGCGCCAGCTCCGCATTTATTGCTGCTGCTGCGGCTGTTGCTGCTGCGGCGGGGTGGGTGCCGTGGGCGGCGTGGGCGCAGTGGCTGTGAGCAACGCGTTCAGCTCCTGCAACGTCTGGCGATCGAGGTTGCCGGCGGCAAGGCGCAGGTTGATCACGTTCTGCAGGTAGTCGTAGCGGCTGCGCGCGTAGTCCGTTTGCGCCTGCACGAGCAGCCGGCGCTGATCGAGCACGTCCACGGACGTGCGAGTGCCCACCTCATAGCCGGCTTCGGTCGCCTTGAGGGACGTCTGGCTGGATTCGAGCGCTTGCGCAAGCGCCTGCACACGGGCCATTTCGCTGATCACGCCAAGGTAGGCGTCGCGGGCGGCACGCTCGGTTTCCCGAGAGGTGCGCGTGACGCGCTCCTTCGCCGCGATCCAGCGGTACTGCTGTTCGCGCACCCGGGATTGCGTGCCGCCGCCGCTGAAGATCGGGATCTGCACCTGCACGCCGTATGTCCTGTTCTCGCGGTCCTGGGGAAACGGCACCCTCGGCAGGTTGCCGATCAGGACATCGCCATCGTCTTCGCTCTTGCTCCAGGTGCCCACCAGATCGATCGTGGGCAGATGGCCGCCGAAGGCGGCGCGGACGTTCTCACGCGCGGCATCTGCGGCCAGCCGGCTCGAGAGCAGGGCAGGGTTCTGGTCCAGTGCGGTTTCGACCCACTCCTGCTCATCGGAGGGCTGCGGCGAGCGGAGCGGCATGTCCGGGCCCGGGCGGGCGAGCGTCTCGTACTTCTGACCCGTCACCTCCCGGAGCAGCTCTTCGGCGGTCGCGAGAGCCCGTTTGGCCGCGATGACTGCTGCTGCGGCCTGGTCGCGCGCGGACTTGGTTTCCTGCACGTCCGTGATGGCGATCAGGCCCACCTCGAAGCGCTTGTTGGCCTGGTCGAGCTGCCGATTGAAGGCTTCGAGCGCCGCCTCCTGCGCGGCGAGGGTGTCCTGCGCGGCGAGCACGCCGAAGTAGCGCTGCGCCACGCGCTGCATGAGGGCCTGCTCGGCCGCGCGATAGTCGGCTTCCGCCTGCGCAACGAGGTAGTCCGAGGCGCGCAGCTGGGCCCAGTTGGACCACGAGAACAGGTTCTGGCGCAGCTCGAAGCTCCACTGGGTCGTGTCGAGATCGAACTTCGAGGTGCGGGGGACGAACACGATCTCGCCGGTGGGCTGGTTGGTGACCGGATCGAGCACTTCCTGCGAGGTTGGCTGCGTGTTGTCGGTGTTTCCCCGCGTGAGCCCCGCGCTGCCGGAAATCTGGGGCAGCAGCTGAGCCCATGCCTGCGGCCGGGCCTCGCGCGCCGCCTTGCGATTGGCGTCGGCTTCGCGAATCTGCGGATCGTTGGCCAGTGCGTCCTCGAAGACGCTCAACAGGTCCGCGGCCCGGACCCCGCCGGCCGCGAACATGAGAAAGAGTGCGACGCCTATCGCCCGTTTCATGAAATTTCCCTTCAGCGGCTTAATCTTATTGAAGCAGTGTTGTATATCACCATATCAGTCGCGAGTGTGCACCGACAAGGTCCTCCACGAACCGACGCCCGCGCGGCTGTTGAATTTCCAAGTGGCTCGCCCGCGACGCGAGCCCGCAACTGCAGCGTCTGCCGGATACCGACCGCTCAGTACTGCGGGACCGAGGGATCTACATCCCTGGACCACGCGAGGATGCCCCCCGTGAGGTTCGCGACAGACCGGAAGCCCTTGCGGTCGAGGAAGTGCGCCACCTGCAGGCTGCGGCCGCCTGCCTTGCACATCACGACGATCTCGCGATCCGGGTCCAGCTCCGACAGTCGTGCGGGAACTTCATTCATCGGGATGTGCACGACGTCCGCAATCCGGGCGAGATCGAGCTCCCAGGCTTCGCGCACGTCCAGCACGACGGGGCCCGTCCCCGCCGCCCGGCGTGCCTGCAGCTCCGAGGCTGTGATCTCCCGGATCATGGATGCACGAGCCGCCTCAAAAGGCGAACCGCACCGGCCGTCGGGCGTTGATGAGAGGGTCCACGACCGTTTCGAAGAGGCTCTCGGTGACCCAGCTGTCTTCGGCGACCCGGCGCACCAGACGCGCCTCCATCACCGGGGCGTCGCCCACGATGACGAAGAGCCGCCCACCGACCTCGAGCAGCCGCTCGAAACGCTCGTCGTAGACGGGCAGTGAGCCGGTGACCGCGATCGCGTGATACCGGCCCGAGGCCGTGGCCGGATTGCCGAGCTGGACTCCGCCTTGCAGGGCATCCGCCGTGATGACTTCCGCATTACGCGTTCCGACGGCCGCAAGATTGCTGCGGGCGAGGTCCGCGAGGTCCGCGAACACCTCGAGGGCGCGCACGTGAGCGCTCGCCGCCGCGAGGCACGCCGTGACGAACCCCGAGCCGGCGCCGATCTCGAGCACGTGATCGGTCGGTGCGAGCTCCAGCGCCTGGAGCAGCCGGCCGGTGACGTTCGGGCGAAGCATGTGCTGGCCGTTCGGCAGGGGCACGTCGACGTCCGCGAAGGCGAGGTAGCGGTGCTTGTGGGGCACGAACTGCTCGCGCGGCACGTCGCGCAGGATCGACAGCACCCGCTCGTCGAGCACCTCCCAGGCGCGCACCTGGTGCTCGATCATCTGTTCGCGGGCGTGTTCGAGGACCTGTTCGGGAAACATCGTCTGGTGTGCTCCGGACACAATATGAGACTTATTGTGCCTGCTACAAAGGGCCGGAGAAGTTAAGGGTTTTCCATGAATCTGCCAAGCGGTTGCGCGACGAGATATGGTGAAACGCCGACAGGCCGAACCGGGGCGTGCGCTATGCTCTCGCCCACAGCGTTGTTCCGGACGCAACAAGTCCAAATAGCCTGTCCGGTGAAAACGCGCTCTCTGACGGGGCATTGAGAAAAATAATGTCGATTCTCGGGCTGCTGTGCCTTCTCCTCGGGCTCGTCGCGGCACTCCTGCTGGTTCTGTACGGGTTGCAAAGGCGCGAGCTGCACGCGGTGAACCAGCTCACTCAGCAGCTCCAGCGCATCGCGGTGGGCGGCCGCATCGCCGGGCGTGTGGAGCTCGAGGCGGACAATCCGGATCTCGCCGCGCTCGTCACGACGGTGAACCACCTCATCGCGCGGGTCTCGCGACCGGAAAGCGAGCGCGCGCATTCGAGCCCCAAGCTCTTCACCGAGCTCTCCGATCGCATTCACGAAGCGGTGCTCATCCATCGGGACGTGATCCTGCACGCGAACCGGCAGTTCGCGAGCCTCGTAGGCGTGGATCGCGTCGAGCTCATCGGCCGGCGGCTCGAGGACCTGGTGCCCCCGGAGTATTCCGATCTCGTCGCGGAGAACATGAAGCGGCGGCTGGCCGGCGAGAACGCCCCCGAGCGCTACGAGATCGAGCTGGTGGGCCTTCAGGGGCAGGTGAGCCGCCTCGAAATCACGACAACGATCATCGATTACGACGGCGAGCCCGCGCTCCTCGTCACCGGCCTGGAGATCGTTCCCACGCAGACGGTGCCGGCGCTGCGCGCGCTGCCTGCTCAGGTTGCCGCAAGCGGCGCCTCGTCCCTCCAGCTCTTCGCGCTCGACTCCCTCGCCGAAGCGGTCATCGCAACCGACAAGGATGCGCGCATCACCTATCTGAACGCCGCGGCCGAGCACCTCACGGGTGTCGACGCCCGCAATGCCATCGGCAAGAGCCTCGAGGAGATCGTCGGCCTGGTGGATGAGACGGATCGGCGGCTGCTCCACGATCCGGTGAAGCAGGCGCTCACCACGGGCGCGCCCGTGAATCTCAGCCGGCGCACGCTGCTGCTCTCCAGGGCGAGCGGCAGCGAGCGGTCGATCGAGCTCTCCGCTTCGCCGATCCGCAATGCCGACAGGGAGGTCACTGGCGCGGTGATCCTGCTTCACGACGTCACCGAACTGCGTGGTCTCGCACGGCAGATGTCGTATCAGGCCACCCACGACGCACTCACAGGGCTCGTGAACCGCCGGGAATTCGAGCGACGCCTGCAAGAGGCGATCGAAAGCGGGCACCGCGGCGATGGCCAGCATGTGCTCTGCTACATCGACCTCGATCGCTTCAAGGTGGTGAACGACACGAGCGGCCACCTTGCAGGTGACAGCATGCTGCGCGAAGTCGCCAAGCTCCTGCGGGATGCCGTGCGCGACAGCGACACCGTGGCGCGCCTGGGCGGCGACGAGTTCGGCATGCTGCTCATCGGCTGTCCGCTCGACAAGGCGCGCCAGATTGCCGACGACGTGTGTCGGGCGGTGGCCGACTATCGCTTCGTGTGGAAGGACCGCATCTTCAACATCGGAACGTCCGTCGGTCTCGTGGAGGTGTCACGCGAGAGCGGCACGCTCGAGGAGCTGATGGCCGCCGCGGATTCCGCGTGCTACGTCGCCAAGAAGCAGGGCACGGGCCGCGTGGCCGTGTACTCCGCGCGCGATGAGGCGCTCGCGCGCCACACAGGAGAGATCCAGTGGTTGCAGCGCCTGCAGACGGCGCTGAAGGAAAATCGCTTCCAGCTCTATCACCAGCCCATCGTGCCCGCGTTCGGCAACGACGGCGGCGGGCCTGCGATGGAAGTGCTGGTCCGACTGCAGGATGAGGCCGGCCACGAAGTGCCGCCGTCGGATTTCGTGCGCGCCGCCGAGCGCTACCGGCTCATGGGCCTCGTGGATCGCTGGGTCGTGCAGACCACGCTGGCCGCGCTCGGCCGCGGCGCCATCCCGGTGCCCGCGACGCGCAGCGTGGCCATCAATATCTCGGGTCAGACGCTCGGCGACACGCAGTTCCTCGAGTTCGTAGTCGAATGTCTCGACTCCACCGGGGTGACGCCCGCTCAGGTGTGCTTCGAGATCACCGAGAGCGCCGTGGTCGCGAACATGGATCACGCCCGCCGCTTCGTCGGCGTGCTGCACGGCATGGGCTGCAAGTTCGCGCTGGACGACTTCGGCTCGGGCGTGGGGTCGTTCTCGAACCTCAAGAACCTGCCGATGGACTACCTGAAAATCGACGGGTCCTTCATGCGCAACCTGCAGCGCGACTCCGTCAACCAGGCCATGGTCACCGCGATGATCAAGCTCGCGCGCACCCTCAACTTCAAGGTGATTGCCGAGCAGGTGGAAGATGCCGCCGCGCTCGATGCCGCCCGCCGCATGGGCGTGGATTACGTGCAGGGGTACGCGATCGGCAAGCCGGTTCCCATGTCCCTCGCCGCCTGATTCGTCGCCTCCGGCGGCGGGCGCCGGGGAGGAACGCGCCGCCGCCGGGCATCCGTGCCATTTTTGAGGCGTGCCTCACATTGCGCGGGCAAGCACGTTCGCGCCACCCTGCCAAACGATTCACGACTTCACAGAATTCCGCACATCGCGCGCGCAGAATCGCTCGCGTTCGACCCCGGCATGCGCTCACTGCCGTGGAAACTGTGATGCGTTTCGCACCAGAAGGGGCGTGCTGGACTTGCGTTTCAGCGCTGCACCGGACCCGCGAACGTCGCGTCTTCCGCCGGGGTTGCAAGGGTGTTCACCGGGAAGCGCTGCTGCGATTCCCGCAACTGGATCAGGTCGGGTTGGTCATGTTCTGGAATTCGATGTCACGCCATCGCCGTCGCGGCTGGCGTTATCTGCTCGGTCTTTCCCTGCTGGGCTTTCTCATCATCGCTTCGGCGTCGGACGGGGCGCCGGCTCATTCTTCGGGCTCGAACTCGAGCGCAACGCCGTTCATGCAGTAACGCTCGCCCGTCGGCCGCGGTCCGTCCGGGAACACGTGGCCGAGATGGCCGCCGCACTTCGCACAGTGCACTTCCGTGCGAGTCATGAAGTGACTCGTGTCCACCTGCGTTGCCACCGCACCCGGCAACGGCTTGTAGAAGCTGGGCCAGCCGCTGCCGCTGTCGTACTTCGTGCTCGAATCGAACAGGGGCGCCCCGCAGCCGGCGCACCGGAAAATGCCCTTCCGATGTTCGTCGTTGAGCGGGCTCGTGCCTGCCCGCTCGGTGCCATGTTGGCGTAGCACGCGGTACTGCTCGGGCGTCAGCTCACGACGCCATTCTTCGTCTGTCTTCTGCACGCGAGTCGTGTTGTCGGATGGCATGGGACCTCCTCCGTGCGAGCGCAAGCACATGGTGATGCAGCCGATTGATTGCAAGGTGAATGGGAAGTGTAACCGCGCCGTGCTGCCGAGGTTTGCCAACGCCCTGAGCCTTCCGCGCAACACGGAAGCGTGTCCCAAACGGATTGTTGCTCAATCAGTTATCGCTTCGCCCCGGGGCTCATGTATGCCGCGCGCAGCAGCGCACGGCAGCTTATGTGCGGCGAGTGGCGTGCGCCTGGAACGCACAATGACAGTGCACGGCGCATTCGGGCGTGGTAAGAAGGGCGCCCCGAGAACAACAAAGAGCACCAACGAAAGTTGATCCTGACTCGGTCAACGGGAAGGGACTATGCAGTTGAGTCGTCTCTGGCGTGAACATCTCGAAGCGGGCTGCCCGAGCGAGCTGGCCGGCGTGGAGATTGCGGGTACCGATGCGCGTGCACTCGATGCGGAGATCACGGCCTGCGTGAGCGCCTTGCTCACGAAAACCATGCGCGTGGACGGGCGCATCGAGCGCCGGCTCACCGAGATCAGCAGCGCTCTGGCGGACAAGCAGGCGGACGCGGAGGCGCCCGTTGCACAGTATTGCGAGCGGCTGAACAAGCTTGTGAGCGCAGTGCTGATCGAGTCGCGCGGCGGTCGCGCGTAATCGGGCAAGCGAGGGATCGCTGTTTGCGCTGGCCGTCGCGCGCCGGCGGCGTGTTCGTGCTGCCGTTCCGATACCGAGCCGGCTCCGCTTCGCCCGGTCAGTGAAGACTAGGATTTATCCGGATCGCGCGTGTGCTCGCGCACTTCGTCCTTCACGCCGCCGACGGTGTTCTGCACCTTGCCGGTGACCTGATCCTTCTGGCCTTCGCGTTTGAGCTTCTCGTCGCTCGTCGCCTTGCCGACTGCTTCCTTGATCTTGCCGCCTACGTTCTTGGTGGCGCCTTCCACTCTGTCCCGATCGATGCCCATGGATCCGCCTCCGGTTGCGGCGTCGTGATCGACGCTCACCGGATCAATGGCCGAGGCGGGGTGGAAGTTCCGGAAGCGGCGCCGCGCTGCCTGGCGAGGAATTCACCGCCAGGCAG
>JADGHX010000025.1 GCA_019683695.1 Steroidobacteraceae bacterium | reverse complement strand
AACGATTTGTAGCCCCGGCTCGGGGGCTCGTAGTTGTGTATACCAGACAGCTTCGAAAATCGCCGGAGACGGCGATTTTCGGCGGTCCCGACGTCCCCGCTACGCCGCGCCACATGCGGGCAAGCCAAGAATTCGTGCAGAGGTGCGCGGCGCTTCACGCGGGGACGCCGGCGCCCGAGACGGCCGCCGAGGGACCCTCTTGCACGCACCTCCGCTCGCTGACGGGCCCCCGCGGCGCGAGCGCGACGATTACTGCAGCTCCGCAAGCAACTGCCGCGCCTTGTACACCTTCGTGAGCGCCTCGCGGATGATGGCCGGATGCACGGCCACCGCCCGGTTGCGCTCTTCGTCGAACCAGAAGGATCCCGAGATCGAATGGATGTTGCCGTCGAAGATCAGCCCCACGATCTCGCCACGCGCGTTGATCAGCGGGCTGCCGGAATTGCCGCCGATGATGTCGTTGTTCGTGGCGAGATTGAAGGGCGTCGTGAGATCGAGCTGATCCTTCACCGCGAGCCAGCTCTTCGGCACCGCGAACGGCTCGACACCCGTTGCGCGCTCGAACAGACGTGAGAGGTACGTGAAGGGCTCGATGTACCGGCCCTCTTCCTCCCAGCCCTTCACGGCGCCATAGCTCAGGCGCAGGGTGAACGTGGCGTCCGGATACACGCTCGTGCCAAACGCCGCAAACCGTGCCTGAGCCACCTTCTCGGAAGCCGTTTTCACCACGGCTTCGATCTCGTCCTCGTACTGCTTGCGGATCGCGCGGGCGCGCTCGTCCACCTGCTTCGCGAGCTCGATCATCGGGTCGTCCGAGGCATCCACCGCCGCCTGGCCGCCGTTCCACAGGGCCATGCGCACCTTCGGATCGGCGAGCTTCGAGCCGCTGATGAGCCGCTTCGCGAGATCGTCCGGCGATTCCTTTGCGAGCAGCTGGCGCACGGTCGGGTCATCCGGGCCCAGCCACTCGCGCATGCGCTCGAGCGAAAAGGAAAGCGTGAGCTGCTCCAGCTCGGGGTAGATGGGCCGGTTTGCTGCGAGCTGCTGCTCCAGGCGCGGAAGCGCGGTGTCGCGATACTCCCGCAGGCGATCGTCGCTTGGCTTCGTGCGCTCCACCGCGCCCCGCACGAGCGTGCGTGCGAAGCTGAAGAGACGGCTGTTGAACCCCGCCCCGGACTCGAGAAACGTGTACGGCAGATTCAGCGGGCGAGCGGCCTGCTCGGCGTGCGCAATATCGGCCCACGGATCGCCGATGGCGCGCATCAGCTCCGGATTCGAGCTCAGGCGGTTGCGAATGTCCGCTTCCTCCTGCGCCTTGCGCGCGAGCATCGCATCCACGTGAAGCGCATCCAGCTGCTTGCGCCGGACCTTCAGGCTGTTCTCGAGCGTGCTGAGCGGCTCCTCCGTGATGCGCTCCGCCTCGATGCCCGCCTTCGAGAACTGGATGTAACGCCCGCGCAGCTCGGAGCCACGCAGGAGTGCCTGCGGCAGATCGACGTTACGGAGCGTCTTCAGCTGCTCCACCGTGAGCAGACGGTCCGTGGAGCCGGGGTGACCGGAGACGAACACCGGCTCGTTCGCGGCCGGACCGCTGAAATTGATCTTCATGAAATTCGGTGTGGAGGCCGGCTTGCCGTCTGCGTCGTAGGCGCGCAGCACGGACATGTCGAGGCACCACCGGGGGAACTGGAAGTTGTCCGGATCGCCGCCGAACATTCCGATGCCGCTTTCCGGCGCGAACACCAGGCGCACGTCGCTGTAGCGCTTGTACTTGTAGAGCCAGTACTGGCCGCCCGCGTAGAGCGTGACGGACTCGCACTTGAGCGGGCCGGTCTTCCTGTCCTTGCGACTCGCCTGCTCACACGCCTGCTCGAGCTGCGTGAGCGTCTTGCGACGCGCATCGTTCGCGGCCTTGTCATCGAGCCCGCGCGTGGCGGCGTTCACGCGCTCCGTGATGTTCTCGTAGCCCATGAGCACATCGGCCACCTGGGTCTGGCAGCGCACCTCGCGCTCGCGCGACTCGGCGAGGAAACCCTTCTCGAACAGACTGCTTTCCTTCGTGGAGTGCTCATCGAGACATGTTGAGGAACAATGAAAGTTCGTGAGGATGAGCCCGTTCGGAGACACGAAGGACGCCGTGCAGTTCGAGAGGCGCACGGTGGAGAGGCGCACGTGGTCGAGCCATTGCTGCGTGAGATCCACGCCGTACTTCTCCTTGACCTGCGCGGTGGGCGGATCGTGAAACGTCCACATGCCTTCATCCGCCTGTGCCGGGTGACCGGCGAGGGCGGCGATGACGAGAAGCGCGGGGACGATCAGGGCCTTGAGCTGACGCATGTACGCCTTCCAGTGGTTGGGGACGAATCGCCTGCGGCGATTCTTCGGAAAAAACGTCGTCGCGTGCGACCGCCGTGCGAGGCCGCCTCGGCGCCCTGTCAGGCGCGAGGCCGCGCATTATGCGGCAATCGCCGCGCTCGAGGCGTGGATGAACCGGCTTTTCCGCCCGGCTCGTGCGACGAGCCGTGAGCGCGACGCGTTCAGCTCTCGCCTTCGAGCAGCAGGATGGCGGTGCCCTCGGGCGCTTCCATGAGCGCGTTCGCGGCGGGCGGCAGGCCTCGGGGCAGCGTTCCGGATTCCTTGATGCCGAGCGCGCGCAGGCGCGCCAGACGTTCGCGCATGGCCGGGTCCCGAAACACGAGCATGGGACGGTCGAGCGTGCGCGGTGCGTGGAAGGCGATGTCGAGGTGATCGCTCGTGAGCGGCAGATGCGCGTACGGCGCATCCGGCTCCTCGGTGGCGACGAATCCGAGCGGCTCCCAGAACGCCTGCGCCTCATCGAAATTCGTTGCCGGAATGCTGTACTCGGTGAAGTAGCCGCAGAGCGAGGTCTCCTCGGGCCGCCGCTCCACCGGCGAGTACGTGCGAGCTTCCACGACGAGCACGTTCTGACCGAAGGGGTCCTGAAACCCGATCTCGTTGAACACGTCGTCGCCGGTGTGGCGGAAGTCCAGCAGGATGCCGCGGCGGGTCAGTTCCTCCGCGAACTGCGCGATGCCGGCGTGCACGAAGGTGAGCGCGGGCGCGGGAAAGCGCCGTTGATGCAGCCCGATGAAAATGCGCCCGTCCGTGAGCACGCCGTAGGGATGCGAATAGGCGTCCGTGGTCGGCGCCTGCGAAAAGCCGATGCGCTCGTAGAATTCCACCGACGCGCGAATGTCGTCGGTTTCGATGCTCACCTCGAGAAAGCGACCAAGCACGCCGGGCGAACTTTCAGGCCGAGGTGCCTCGGGCCGCGCCGGCCTGCGTGAGAACGCGCGCGCCATCGGTCCACCCTGCGCAATGCTGCGCGATGAGGTCTGCGAGAAAGCGGCTGTGCTCCGGCCGTGCATTGAGCGCAGGAACGTAGACGAACCGGCGGCCGCCGGATGACAGGAACTGCGCCCGGTTCTCCACGTCGATCTCTTCCACGGTCTCGAGGCAATCCACCGCGAAGCCGGGACAGACGACCGTGACGTCGTCCACGCCGCGCGCGGGGAGGCTGGCCATGAGCTCGATCGTATACGGCTTCAGCCAGGCGCCCGCACCGAAGCGGGAATGGAAGCTCACCGTCCATTCGTGATCGCGCAGGTTCAGCTCATCCGCGAGCAGACGCGCGGTCTGACGGCACTTGTAGAAATACGGATCGCCGCTGTGGAAGAACGCCTCGGGAATGCCGTGAAACGACATCACGAGGTGCTTCGTGCGCCCGTGCTCTTCCCACGCCTGCGTGACGCTAGCCCGCAGCGCTTCGATGTAACCCGGGTGGTCGTGGTACTCGGCCACGAACCGCAGTTCCGGCAGCCAGCGCCATCGGCGCAGCTCGGCATTCACCTGGTCGTACACGGCGCCCGTTGTGGCTCCGCAGTACTGCGGAAAATGGGGCACGACGAGAATGCGCTGCGCGCCGGCATCCCGCAGCCGCGCGAGCGATTCGCTCACGCCCGGGTTCGAATACAGGTATGCGAACTCCACGGACATGGGTGCCAGCGCGCGCTGCGCGAGCGCGGTCGCCAGCTCGGCCCGCAACCGGTTCGAAAAAACGACCAGCGGCGGGCCTTCGGGCGTCCAGATCTTGCGGTACTTCTGCGCGACCCGGGCGGGTCGGAAGGGCAGGATCAGCCCGTAGAGAATCGGCCACCACAACGCGCGCGGCAGCTCCACCACGCGCGGATCCGACAACAGCCCCCGCAGGAACCGGCGCACATCCGCCGGCTCCGGTGATGCCGGCGTGCCCGAGTTCACGACCAGCACACCGATGCGCTCGGTGCCGTCGTGTCGAAAGCCGGGGGAGCTGATATAACGCATGTCCTCGAAACCTTCTGTCGCCGCGGGCCGCCTCAGATGCCGCCGGCGCAGACGTACTTGATCTCCGTGTAGTCGAGAATGCCGTACTTCGAACCCTCGCGTCCAAAGCCGGATTCCTTCACTCCACCGAACGGCGCCACCTCCGTGGAGATGAGCCCGGTGTTGAGCCCCACGATGCCGTATTCCAGCGCTTCGGAGACGCGCCAGGAACGGCCCAGGTCGCGCGTGTACACGTACGCCGCGAGGCCGAACTCCGTGTCGTTTGCCATGCGGATGGCCTCCGCCTCGGTCTCGAACCGGAACAACGGCGCGACCGGCCCGAAGGTTTCTTCGCGCGCAACAGCCATGCCCGGCGTCACGTCGACGAGCACCGTGGGCTGGAAGAACGTGCCGCCGAGCGCGTGACGCTTGCCGCCGAGTGCGATCTTCGCGCCCTTGCTCACCGCATCCGCGATGTGTTCCTCCACCTTCGCGAGCGCCTTTTCGTCGATGAGCGGGCCCTGGTCCGTCGCACCCTTCAGGCCATCCCCCACGCGCAGCTTCGACACCGCTTCGACGAGCTTGCGTGTAAAGGCTTCATACACACCGCTCTGCACAAGGAGGCGGTTCGCGCACACGCAGGTCTGGCCTGTGTTGCGGTATTTGCTCGCGATGGCGCCCTGAACCGCGGCGTCGAGGTCCGCGTCGTCGAAGACGATGAACGGCGCGTTTCCCCCCAGCTCCAGCGACAGCTTCTTCAGCGTGCCTGCAGATTGCGCCATGAGTTTCTTGCCGACTTCGGTGGAGCCGGTGAACGTCACCTTGCGCACGATCGGGTTCGAGGTCATCTCCGCGCCGATCTCACTCGCGCTGCCCGTGAGCAGGTTGAGCACTCCCGCGGGAATGCCTGCGCGCGCGCCCAGCTCCGCCATTGCGAACGCAGAGTAGGGCGTCTGCGCGGCAGGCTTGCAGACGAACGTGCATCCGGCCGCCAGCGCCGGCGCAACCTTGCGGGCAATCATGGCGGACGGGAAATTCCAGGGCGTGATGGCCGCGACCACGCCGACCGGCTGGCGCAGGACGAGAATGCGCTTGTCCGGCTGATGCGGCGGGATCACGTCGCCGTAGACGCGCTTGCCTTCCTCCGCGAACCATTCGATGAAGCTGGCGGAATACGCGATCTCGCCGCGCGCCTCGGCGAGCGGCTTGCCCTGCTCGGCCGTCATGATGCGGGCGAGATCTTCCTGATTGGCGAGCATGAGGTCGTGCCAGCGGCGCAGGATCAGCGCGCGCTCCTTCGCCGTCTTGCGCGCCCACGCGGGCATGGCGGCCGCGGCGGCCTCGATGGCCCGGCGTGTCTCGGCAGCGCCCATCTTCGGGACGGTGCCCAGCTTCTCGCCGGTGGCGGGGTTGCGCACGTCCAGCGTCGCGCCACTGTCCGCGTTGCACCACTCTCCCGCGATATAGCTCTGCTGCCGCAGCAGGCTCGGATCTCTGAGCTCCAACGCCACGATCGCCTCCAATAGTGTCGATGAGCAGCGGTGCGCCGGACCGCTACTCCTTCTTCCCCTCGACGACGTGCTGCTGGAAGAACTCCAGCGTTCGCTGGCGTGCAAGCGCTGCGCTCGCGGCGTCGTAGCTCGGGCGCTGATCGCAATTGAAGCCGTGGTCTGCGGGATAGATGTAGAACACGCCTTCGGGATGCGCCGCCCTGATCTTCGCCACATCATCAAGCGTGATGTGCTTGTCACGCTCGCCGAAGTGATACATGACGGGGCATCTCGGCTTGCGGTCCAGAATCTGCGTGATGCCGCCACCGTAGTACACAACGGCGCAGGTGAGCGGCAGATCGCTGGACGCGGCCACGTAGGCAATGCGCCCGCCCCAGCAGTAGCCGACCATGCCGATGCGTCCGGCGTGCTTCACGACGGCCATGGCGGCGGCCACGTCCTTGAGCGTCTGCTCGGGCTTGAGCTGCATCACGTAGCCACGGCCCTCATCCATCTCAGGCGGCGAATAGCCGAGCTCGATGCCCCGGCGCACGCGGTCGAACAGGCTGGGCGCGATGGCCACGTAGCCTTCGGCCGCGTAGCTGTCGGTCACGGCACGGATGTGGGAATTGACGCCGAAGATTTCCTGAATGACGACAACGGCGCCTCGCGCCACGCCGGGCGGCGCGGCGAGGTAGGCGCGGAACTCATGACCGTCGCGGGCCATGATGGTGGTGAATTCACCCATGGAACAGCCTTCGCGGGGGAGGATGGGAAGACAGGATAACGTCCCGCTCAGGGGGAGGGAAATGCACCGCTCCGGGCCGCAAGATGCGGCTACGCACGCACGACACGCTGGTCGATCGCGCCGAACAGGCTGGCGCCGGAAGGGTCCATCATCTCCACGCGCACGCGGTCTCCAAAGGACAGAAAGGGCGTGCGCGGCGCGCCGTGCTCGATCATCTCGAGCGCGCGCACTTCCGCGAGACAGGAGGAGCCTGTCGAGCGATCGCGATTCGACACCGTGCCGGAGCCAATGATCGTGCCGGCGCCCAATCGGCGCGTATACGCGGCGTGCGCGATGATCTGGTGAAAGTCGAACGTCATGTCCACGCCTGCGTTCGGCCGGCCGAACAGCCGGCCGTTGATGTGGCTCACCAGCGGCAGATGCACCTTGCCGCCGCGCCACGCGGCGCCGAGCTCATCCGGCGTGATGGCAACGGGCGAGAAGCCGGTGGCCGGCTTGGATTGATAGAAGCCGAAGCCCTTGGCGAGCTCGCCGGGCACGAGATTGCGCAGCGTCCAGTCGTTGATGAGCACCAGCAGCTTGATGTGCTCCGCCGCCCGGTCGGCGGGCGTGCCCATCGGAACATCGTCCGTGATCACGCCGACCTCGGCTTCGAGATCGATACCGTGTTCCTCGCTGACGAAGCGCGCGTCGTCGCAGGCGCCGAGAAAGTCATCCGACCCGCCCTGATAGATGAGCGGATCCTTCCAGAACTGGCTCGGCATCTCGGCGCCGCGCGCCTTGCGCACCAGCTCGATGTGATTCACGTACGCGCTGCCGTCGGCCCAGTGGAAGGCACGCGGCAGCGGCGCCATGCACTCACGCGGATCGAACGCATGCGTCTGCGGATGCGTGCCGGCTTCGAGCGCTGCGGCAATCTCCCGCAACTGCGGCTCCACCTCGGGCCAGCGATCCAGCGCGGATTGCAGAGAGGGTGCGACATCGGCCACTCGTGCGTAACGCGTGAGTGCGCGATTCACGACGACGAGCTGCCCGTCCCGCCCGTCCGACCGGAGGCTGGCGAGCTTCACGACGCGCCTCCGCGCCAGCTGTTCACGTATTCCGTCCACTCCACTGCGCGCGCTGCCTCCTGAATCTCCAGCGCGTCTCGCGCGTCCACCATCACGGCGACTTCATCCGTTGCAGGCTTCGCCTGCGTAAGCATGTTCCGGAGCGCCTTCGGGTGAGGGCCATGCGTGAAGCCCGCCGGGTGCAGCGTGACCATTCCGGGGTGAATGTTGTCGCGCGAGAAGAAGCTGCCTGCGTGATAGAACAGGAACTCGTCGTAGTCATCGTTATTGTGGAAGAACGGCACCTTCAGGGCGCCCGGGTCCGATTCGAAGGGCCGGGGGACGAACGTGCAGACCACGAAGCGATTGCCCACGAACGTGGTGTGCGCCGAGGGCGGCAGATGATAGCGGTGGCTCATCAGCGGCCGGATGTCCTTCACGTTGATGCGGGCGACGGTGAGATCACCGTGCCAGCCCACCGCGTCCAGTGGATTGAAGGGATACGTGATGGTGGATAGCGCGCCGCGGCGCTTCACCTTCACCTGCCACTCGCCCTCATCGCTCTGCTGTGCGCGGAAAGCTTCATCGATCTGCGGCACATCCAGCATCGCCGGATCGAAGATCGCGTGCGCGCCCACCAGCCCCTTCTCGGGAAGCGTGTAGCTCGCATTGGTGGCTTCGATTGCCAGCACCGCAATGGGCTCGCGGCATTCCACGCGCCAGAGCGTGCCGCGCGGCAGGACGATGTAGTCGCCTGTTGCGAACGTGAGGTGACCGAAATCGCAGTACAGCTCGCCGCTGCCCTTGTGGATGAAGAGAAGATCGTCGCCATCCGCATTGCGTGCGAGATAGGGCATGACGCCGGCCGCCGCTTGCCAGAAGCGGATGCGCACGGACGCATTCGTGAGCATCCCGCAGGCGGCCCACGGGTCAGGCACCGCTTGTTGCGGCACCTTCGCAAAATCGAACGCGTGCGGCCGAAGCGGCCCTTCGAAGCTCACCCACCCGGTGGGCGGGTGGCGGTGGTACAGGTGCGCCGCGGGCCCGAAGAAGCCCTCCTTGCTGATCTCCCGCTCGTACGTTCCGGGCGGCAGGTCTGCGTGGGCTTGACGGGAGGCGATGCCCTGGACGTGGGCGTGCGGGATGTAGCGCTTCATGGGCGGCTCCGAAAGGCCGGGGCCACCAATTTAGTTTCAGATGTAACCAATGGCAAACGGCGCAACGGCCGCGCGCGTCAGCTCACGACGCAGCAGTTCCGGCCCGCCTGCTTCGCCTGGTACAGCGCGCGGTCGGCGCGATCGAAGATGATGTCCGGCGTGTCCGAGCCGGTGAACTCCGTGATCCCGCACGAGGCGGTCACGGCGACCGGCTGATCGTGGAAATGGAAGCCGAGCTGCGCGATCTCGAGGCGAATCTTGTCGGCCACCACGCGCGCTTCCTCGGCCTTCGTGCCGACGAGCAACATCACGAACTCCTCGCCGCCATAGCGCCCGACGAAGTCCGTGTCACGCACGTGGCGGGCGAGGTGCTGCCCGATCACCCGCAGCACCTTGTCGCCGGCCTTGTGCCCGTAGGCATCGTTGATGGCCTTGAAGCGGTCGATGTCCCACGCGAGGATGCTCACCGGCCGCGCGAAGCGCTTCCAGCGCTTGAATTCCTCTTCAATGCGATCGTCGTATGCCGCCCGGTTCGGAATGCCGGTGAGCGCATCGATCATCGCCATGCGCTGTTCTTCTCGCAGGTTTTCCTGAAGCGTGCGGCTTTCACGCTCCAGCACGGCGATGCGCGCGCGCATGCGTTGCACTCTGTCGCGGTAGGTGCGGATGCGCGCATCCTCGCGCGTCTGAAACTGAATGAGATGGTTGCTGATGGCGTCGAGGCGCGCCGTGAGCTGCTGGCGCAGCGTGGCCACGTCCGCCGCTCCCGCAGCCGTGAGGCGAATCTGCTCGACTTCGCCCGTGACCAGCGCATTGAGCTTCTGCGTGTCCTCCTGGGAGGCGTTGCGGTCTGCCATTTCGCCGGCGAGGTGGGACGTGATCTCTTCGAGACGGGCGGCGGTCTGCTGCACGAGACTTTCCAGCTCGAGCTTCTCGCGTTGCACTTGCGCACGTTGCTCGGTGGCGTAGCGCGTCACGCGCTCGAGAAGCTCGGCCATCTCTCGCAGATTCAGCGTCTCGCGCCGGCGGGACCGCAATTCCGTGACCACCGGCTTCAGCTCCGGCAGGAGCGCGAGCCGGTCGAGCACCGTCGTGGAGTCGAGCTCCGCATCGGCGGGCGCTGCCTCACTCGGGCTTGCATTGGCCGCGATGGCCGCGGACGTGCTTTCCGCGGCTGGCTGTTCCTTGTGCGCTTGCGGTGCCGCAGGAGCTGCCGATACAGGGCGCGCGGCCTCCGCGGCCGGCGGCGAAGGCGCGGCGGAGGCGCGCTCATGACGGTCGAGCGCGGCCACCGCTTCAGACAAGGGGCCGAGCAGCGCTTCCACGGAGCTCGCGTCGATGTGCTGGCGCACCGTCTCGGCGACGCGCGCAATCTCCTGATCCAGACGGGCATCGCGCCCCTGGGCCGCAAGACACAGCCGCCCTATGAGCAGCTTCAGGACGTTCTGGGTCTTGACCGAGCGTGCTTCTTCTTCTGCGAGCCGCCTCAGGGCCTCGCGATATTTCTCACGCCAGTCTTGATCGGCGCTCATCAGGCTCTCCGCAGGGCGGTTGTCACATCCCCAATACAACGCAAACGACAGCGGCAGGTCGTGCGCCACCTCGAGCGGGACCTGCGCTGCAAGAGTTGAGTGTACTGATTTTGCGTCCGGTGAGTGATGTCGGGGCGCCGGATTTGCGCGCTCAGCGCTCGAGAATGGCGGCGACGCCCATGCCGCCCGCCGTGCACACCGAGATCAGGCCGCGGCGCGCGTTCGGGTCGTTGGCGAGCAGCTTGGCGAGCCCCGCCACGATGCGGGTGCCGGTGGCGGCGAACGGATGGCCGATGGCCACGCTGCCCCCCTTCACGTTGAGCTTCGCGCGATCGATGCTCCCGAGCGCGCCAGGCAGGCCCAGCACGTCCCGGCAGTATTCCGGTGTCTCCCAGGCCTTGAGCGTGCAGAGCACCTGGCCCGCAAACGCCTCGTGAATCTCGTAGTAGTCGAAGTCCTGCAGGGAGAGGTTGGCATCCTTCAGCATCTCGGCCACCGCATGGGCCGGCGCCATGAGCAAACCCTCCTTGCCGGAGGCGAAATCCACCGCCCACACCTTCCCGTACCGCAGATACGCGAGCACCGGCAGGTTGTGCTTGGCCGCCCAGTCTTCCGAGGCGAGCAGCACGGCGGAGGCGCCGTCGGTGAGCGGCGTGCTGTTGCCGGCCGTGAGCGTGCCCGCGCCGCTCAAGTCGAACGACGGCTTCAGCTTCGCGAGCTTCTCGAGCGTGGTATCCGGGCGGATGTTGTTGTCCTGCCGAAGCCCCTGGAATTCGACGACGAGGTCGTCGTAGAAGCCTTCGCGCCAGGCCGCCGCGGCGCGCATGTGGCTCTCGTAGGCGAGCTGGTCCTGCGCTTCGCGGCTGATGTGCCACGTCTTCACCATCTTCTCGGTGTGCTGTCCCATGGACAGCCCCGTGCGCGGCTCGACCACGCCCGGCATCACCGGCTTGAAGTGCTTCGGCCGCAGGCCGAGGAAGGGCCGGACACGGTCCGCGAAGCTGCGTGCGCGATACGCCTTCAGCAGGAGCTGCTGATACGCGCGCGGATAGACCACGGGCGGATCGCTGATCGTGTCCACGCCGCCCGCCAGGCCCGCATCGATCTGGCCGAGGGCGATCTTGTTGCCGATGAGGATGGCGGCCTCGAGACTCGTGCCGCAGGCGCGCTGCAGATCCGCGCCCGGGGTCTGCGGGTGCAGGCCGGAGCCCAGCACACATTCGCGCACGAGGTTGTAGTCGCTCGAGTGCTTGATGACGGCGCCGGCGATCGCATCGCCCAGCCGCTCGCCGTGCAACTTGTACCGATCCACGATGCCGCGGAAGGCGGCTGTGAGCATTTCCTGGTTGCCGACCGACGCATATGCACCATGGGCGCGTGCGAACGGAATGCGGATGCCACCGACGATGGCGACCCGTCTTACGGCGGATCCGACGAGCATAGAAACCTCCCGGCCGAGAGGGGCGTTAGGATGCCATGCCGATCTCTCGGGCGCGATCAGTCAGGCAACGGATGGAAGGCGTGTAAGTGGAGACCCGGGCGGGCTTTTTCAATTCTCTTCGAGGTAGCCGTAGCCGAGCGTCTCGATGTCCACGAGCACACCGTCCTCGAACCGCAACCGTCGCATGAGCTTGTTGGGCCCGAGGTTGTACACCCAGATCTCGACGGGAATCTCGATGAGGGCATCGCCCACGGAGTAGGGGCGCCCGCGGATCCACACGAGCGGCTGGCGCAGAATGTTGCTACGACGATCGATCTCGGTGGGCTCACCGCAGCGGGCGACTACTTCCGAACGCGTGGCGCCTTCGGTAACGAGGTGGCTCCCGCACCGGAAAGCGTACGCCGGTGACGCGGCCGCGAGAGCCAGACCGGCTATCAGGATCCACTTGCTCATGGTTGCACACGCTACCCCTGCGGAACCGACGTGGCAATGAACCGAATGGCCACGCCGTGGCACCTACCCACGCGCCTCTCCGGGAGTGGAATGCTAGCCCGTGTCCGCATCGCCCTATTGCTGGCCGCGTCTGCCCTGTTCACACCGTCGTACGGTCAGAGCGTCGACTGGACGCTCACCGACGCGCAGCTGGCACGGCTGCATCAGGGTGCTGTGCTGGTCGATACCTCGGTCGTGGAGGGCCGGCCTTCCGGAGAGATTCGCGCAGCCGTGCAGATCCACGCTCCGGCCGAGCGTGTCTTCCGCACGCTGACGAGCTGCGCGGAGGCGCTCCGGTTCGTGCCGCACCTCGAGCACTGTGCCGTGCTCGAGACTGCCCCCGATGGCTCCTGGCAGGTGGTGGAGCATCGCGTCGACCCCGGCTGGTTCGCTCCGAGCCTGGACTACGTATTCCGGGCGGAATACGAGCCTTTCAGCCGTATCCGCATCAGCAACGTGCGTGGCGATCTGAGTGAGAACCAGGGTGTCTGGGGGTTTCGCTCCATCGAGAACGGTGCCGTCACGCTCGTGACGTACCGCGTATATGCCGTGCCTCGCGTGCTCATGCCCCACTGGCTGTTGCGCAGGACTCTGCGCCATGACCTGCCTGCCCTGCTCAAGGGGCTGCGGGCCTGTTCCGAATCCGGAAACGTCTCTGCGGTAGCCTCAGCCGGGCGGGCGCCCTGAAGGGCGCATGCGAAAGATGCGCGCTCGCCTCTCTATCGAGGGATTTGCGCACACCGGGTGCCGGCGGCAAGATGCCGGGCCTGCAGCAGCCTGTCGGAATTGCGGCGCAGCCGCCGCACGCTGCGGCCCCTGAAAAGGGGCGCGTGACCGGCGGGCAGCGCAGGCCACGTCCGACAGTTTGGCTGCAGGCGATTTTCCGATACATCCGAGACACATTGACGAGCGGCGATCCACGGATGAGTCCGCGTCGGTTTGCGAGCTTTGATGACTTCTATCCGTTCTATCTGCGCGAGCACAGCAGCCGCGCATCGAGGCGGCTGCATGTCGTGGGCACCCTGCTCGCGCTCGCGCTCGCCGGTGTTTCGGTCGTGACGCAGCGCTGGTCGCTGTTGTGGCTGGTGCCTGTCGCGGGCTATGCGTTCGCGTGGGTGGGCCACTTCTTCTTCGAGAAGAACAAGCCGGCCACCTTCCGGCACCCGCTGTACAGCCTGCGCGGAGACTTCAGGATGCTCCGCGAAGTGCTCACGGGCCGGCTGCGCTGGTAGAGCGCACATGGCCTCCTCTGTCGATCGCGTCTTCGAGAGGCGCCTGTCCGGCCTCGTGAACAGCCACGAGCCGCGCGTGCTTCAGGGTGGCCGCAAGGGTGTGGAGAAGGAATCCCTGCGCGTGACGCCGGAAGGCAAACTCGCGCAGACGCCTCACCCTGCGGAATTGGGTTCCGCGCTCACCAACGAGCACATCACTACGGATTTCTCCGAGGCGCTGATCGAGCTGGTTACGCCCGCGTTCACGCAGACCTGGGAGCTGCTGCAATACCTGCTCGACCTGCATCAATTCGTGTACCGGCATCTTCAGGACGAGCTGCTCTGGGCCACGAGCATGCCGTGCCACATCGAGAGTGACGATGCCGTGCCGCTCGCGCAGTACGGCAGCTCGAACGTCGGGCGCATGAAGACCATCTACCGCAATGGTCTCGGGTTGCGGTATGGCCGCATGATGCAGGCCATCTCCGGCGTGCACTTCAACTATTCCTTCCCCGAGCGCTTCTGGGAAGTGTTTGCGGACATCCGCGAATCGCGGGATCACGGCCAGTCGTTCATCTCGGCGAGCTACTTCGACCTGCTGCGCAACTATCGGCGCTACGGCTGGATCGTGCTGTATCTTTTCGGCGTGTCGCCTGTCGTGTGCGAATCGTTCGTGCGCGGGCGCGACTCCAGTATGCGGCCGTTCACCCCGGGTACGCTGTACGAGCCGTACGCCACGAGCCTGCGCATGAGCGACATCGGATATCGCAATCGCAACCAGTCCGGGCTCTCGGTATCGGTGAACAGCCTGGACGAGTACGTGCGCGACCTCACGCGCGCCATCACCACTCCGCATCCGCCTTACGAGGCGCTGGGTGTGAAGGTGGAGGGCCCGAACGGCGTGGAATGGCGCCAGCTCAATGCCAACATCCTGCAGATCGAGAACGAGTACTACAGCTTCATCCGTCCGAAGCGGGTCGCGCGCTCGGGCGAGCGCCCGACGAAAGCACTCCAGCGCGCGGGCGTCGAATACGTGGAAGTGCGTGCGCTCGATGTGAGCGCGTTCGACCCGGTCGGGGTCAACCAGAACAAGCTGCGCTTCCTCGAGGCCTTTCTCGCCACGTGTGTGCTGAAGGACAGCCCGCTGATCGCAGCCTCCGAGCAGGCGCGCCTCGACGAGAATCATCTCCTCGTCGCGAGACGCGGGCGCGAGCACGGGCTCCTGTTGTGGCGGGACGGCCGGAGCGTGCGGATGCGCGACTGGGCCCATGAGCTGCTCGATTCGATGACGGGGATCTGCGAGCTGCTTGACAACGGGGATCCGTTGCGGCCGTACAGCAATGCTCTTGCAGTGCAGGCGGCGAAGGTGAACGACGTGTCACTCACGCCGTCGGCCCGCCTGCTTCAGGAGCTGTCCGGGTCGGGCGAATCTTTTTCCGACCAGGCCCTGCGTATGTCCCAGCTGCACAAGGAGTATTTCCTCTCCATGTATCCGCCCAACGCGGAGCGCCTGAACGAGTTTGCTGCGGAAGCAGCAGATTCCCTGGCGCGGCAGACGGCTGTTGAGGCTGCGCAACAGGAGTCCTTCGAGGCCTATCTCGCGCGGTATTTCGCGAACTGAGTCACAGAACGGCCCATTAACATATTCGCGCAATAAGAATTTCACTGGCTTTCGGCGCACCGGGGGCTAGAATTCGCCTTCGCCCGGCAGACAGGACGTCCCGGCGAGAACAACAACGAAGACCCCAGGTTCCACGACCATGAAAACTCGAGTCGACCCATTGACGACCCTTCCGCGTCCGCAGAAGGCCGCCAACGAAGACTTCGTGGCAGACCCGAAGCAGGAAACCCGTTCGGGCTGGGATGCCTATGAGGTCTGGCGGACTCGCATCAAGGCCTTTCTGGATCAGCCGAATCGCTCCCAGCGGCCGGGTTGATCCGTTGCGCGCGCGAACCCGCTCATGTCTGAGCGCGCCGTAGACAACGGCGCGTCCGCGGCGCTCTTCACGCCACAACCAGGGTTCGGGAGGCTGCGCTTCCCGCCCGAGATCGAAGCCGAGTATCGCCGCTCCCGGCAGGAGACCGAGCGCCGCTGGGCTCGCATGAGCCTGTACGTGGCGCTCTCGACCGTGCTCGGGTTTGCCGTGATCGATCATCGGGTGCTCTCGGGGCCGACCATCGCGCAACTGGATCTCGTGCGCTTCGGCCTGCACCTGCCGCTGGTGCTGAGCGTGCTCGTGCTCACGCGCGAGCGGCTTTTCGCGCGCTGGTACCAGCCCTGCGTCCAGATCGCGGCACCGTTGTTCGGGCTCGGCATGGTGATCATGGCGACCCAGGCCACGCCGGAACAGCTGCCGCTGATTGCGGCCCGCCTGCTGCTCGTGACCTTCTTCTTCTATTTCATGCTCGTGCTCTCATTCAGCGCAGCGCTGCGGACGAATCTGGTGCTGGTCGCGGCGTATGCGGTCGCCGCGGGCGTGGGGAGGGTGCCGCCGGATGTGGCGACGTATCAGCTCTTCGTGCTCTTCTGCGCCAATCTCATCGGCGGTGCCGGTTGCTACGCGCTCGAGCACGCCAATCGCATGGCCTTTCTCGACCGGCGCAGGCTCGCGCACGTGGCCATGCACGATGGCCTCACCGGTCTTCTCAATCGAGCCGCGCTGGAGGAGCAGGTGCGCTCGCTGTGGCAGCAGGCCGCGCGCGATCAGCTGCCCGTCTCGGTGATCCTCATCGACATCGATCACTTCAAGGCCTTCAACGATCGCTACGGGCATCAGGCAGGCGATGACTGTCTGCGGAACGTGGCAGTCGCCGTCAAGCGCGCCGTGCAGCGCCGGCCGCTGGATCTCGTGGCGCGCTATGGTGGCGAGGAGATCATCGCCGTGCTCTTCGGCGCCGAACGGGAATATGCGGAGAACCTTGCGCGTGCTGTGGTCGAGAGCATTCGGGAACTGCGCATTCCGCACGCCGCTTCGCTCACGTGCCCGTATGTGACGGTCAGTGTGGGCGCGGCCACGCTCGCTCCGGCGCCAGGCGTCGAGGACCACGCGGCGCATGATCAGGCCGTGCAGATGGCGGATCAGGCGCTGTACTCGGCCAAGGCCCAGGGGCGCAACGTCTGCGCGTTCTTCAACGCGAGCGTCACGGCCGCTGCCAGCGAAGACGCGCTCAGGCAGGCAGCCAGCTGACCTCCGGCCGGGACGCACCTCCCGCGACTCTTCCTTTCGAGAGAGCCGGGCACGCCGCGCGGGCGTGCGTGATAACCTTTTGCGCCCCATGAATGCGCTTTCCGTCCGCGGACTCGTCAAGACCTATCGCAACGGCGTCCAGGCTCTCAAAGGCATCGATCTCGACGTCGAGGAGGGCGATTTCTTCGCGCTGCTCGGCCCGAACGGTGCCGGCAAGACCACGCTCATCGGCATCGCCACCTCGCTCGTCACCAAGACGGCGGGGACCCTGTCCATCTTCGGGCACGACATCGATCGGGAGCTCGAGGCGGCCAAGGCCTGCGTGGGCGTCGTGCCGCAGGAAATCAACTTCAACATGTTCGAGTCGCCGGAGACGATCCTGGTGAACCAGGCCGGCTTCTACGGCATCGAGCGGCGCGTGGCGCGCGAGCGCGCCGAGAACTACCTGCGCCAGCTGCATCTCTGGGACAAGCGCGACAAGATGTCCCGCAGCCTCTCGGGTGGCATGAAGCGCCGCCTGATGATCGCGCGGGCGCTGATGAACGAGCCGAAGCTGCTCATCCTCGATGAGCCCACCGCCGGCGTCGATATCGAGATCCGCCGCTCGATGTGGGACTTCCTCCGCGGCATCAACGAGCGCGGCACCACCATCATCCTGACGACCCACTACCTCGAAGAGGCCGAAACGCTCTGCCGGAACATCGCCATCATCGATGGCGGCCGCATCGCCGAGCGGGATCGCATGAGCAGCCTGCTTCTGAAGCTCCATACGGAAACCTTCGTGCTCACCTTGCGCAACGCGCTGTCTGCGGCACCGAAGCTCGACGGCTACAACGTGGCGCTCGTGGACAACCACACGCTCGAAGTGGAGGTGTCGAAGAATCAGAACCTGAACGACATCTTCTCCCGCCTGTCCGCGCTCGGCATCGAAGTGCTGAGCATGCGCAACAAGGTGAACCGGCTGGAGGAGATCTTCATGCGTCTCGTCGAGAAGGGCGCCAATGGCGCGGCGGCACGCGCGCCGGAGGCGCTCTCCGGCATCGCCGTGCCTGAGACCACAGCGGTGGGCGCGCAGGGAGGCCGCTCATGAACACCGCATCCGTGACCACTTCCGCCGCCCCGTCGCTCGACCTGACGCGCATTCGCTGGGTGGGCTACAAGACCATCGTCATCCGCGAGTATGGCCGCATCATTCGCATCTGGGGCCAGACGCTCGTCCCTTCGGCGGTGACGGCCACCTTGTACTTCGTGATCTTCGGCAGCCTGATCGGTCGCCGGGTCGGCGACATGGGTGGCTTTTCGTACATGCAGTACATCGCGCCCGGGCTGATCATGATGTCCGTGATCACCAACTCGTACGCGAACGTGGTCTCGTCCTTCTTCGGCGCGAAGTTCGGCAAGCACATCGAGGAGCTGCTCGTCTCGCCGTTGCCCAACTGGGTGATCGTTGCGGGCTACGTCACCGGGGGCATGCTCCGCGGGCTCATGGTGGGCGGTGTGGTGACGCTCGTCTCCGTGCTGTTCACCGACATGCAGGTGCACCACCTCTTCATCATCCTCGCCGCGGTGCTGCTCACATCGCTCGTGTTCTCGCTGGGCGGCTTCATCAACGCCGTGTTCGCGAAGAACTTCGATCAGGTGAACTGGGTGCCCTCGTTCATCCTCACGCCGCTCACGTATTTCGGCGGCGTGTTCTATTCGGTGAGCCTGTTGCCGCAGTGGGCGCAAAAGCTCTCCTACGCGAACCCCATCCTCTACATGGTGAATGCCTTCCGGTACGGCTTCCTCGGCGTGTCGGATGTGCCGCTGCGCCTTGCGTTCGCGATCATGGTGGTGGCGGCGATCGCGATGTTCGCCCTGTGCGTGGGCATGCTCAACCGGGGCACCGGCACCCGCGAATGAGACGCTGAAGGGAAAAAGACGCCGAGGGGAAAAATCAAGGCGCCGGGCCTTGTGGGCCGCGGCGCCTTCCCGTTCTCTTGAACGTTGCCGCGCGTTGGGCGCTATTTCTGCTTCCAGTTGCCGCCCGCATCCTGATAGTACGTGCCGGCAGCGGCGCGCTCGATCCAGCGGCGGCCGAAGGTGCTCTGGATATCCGCCTTCCACTCGGGATGGCCGTTCGCCTTGGCGATCTCCGCGTAGAGCGTCTGCCGATCGCGGTTCTCCTCGGCCACGAGGCTTTTCACCTTCGCGCGCTCGGCGAGCGGCACCGCATTCGCATCCCGCAGCTCCAGAAGCCCGTTCGCCGTGAGGCCGACCGCGCCCGAATCGATATACGGCTTCAGCTGACCGTACCGCGTCCGCATGGACGCGGTAATGGCGCGAATCTCGGGCGTGTCGATATCCAGGTTCGCAGCGGCCTGCGCGTGGGCCGCGGGCACGAGCGCTTCGAGCACATGGCCGAGCGCGGCGAGCAGCACGGGACGGGTGTTCTCCTCCCCGCCCGGTGCGAAGTCGGAGCTTGCGGGCGCTATGATCGAGCCCTGGGGCTCACCGTTCGGAGTCGAGCCCTGCGGCTGCGGATTCGTCACGCGGTCGATGAGCTGATCCGCGGCGCGCTCGGCGGCCGCCGCGGGGAAGTACACGTTCACCGTGACGCACGCGGCGAGCATCACGGCCACCAGAACCTTCAACGGCAAGAGCCGACGCATCGTGATCTCCTCGAGGGCTGTTACGTCACGCCCGCTGCGCCCTTCAGGCAGTCGGGTCAGCGCCGGCGCATTCTGGCGGCGAGGCGTGAACGCGTCCTGAACCGGGTCGAGTTTAACAAAAGCGCCTGCGCGCTCACCGGATGACCGCGTTGCTCCTCATGGCCGCCACGATCTGCGCGACGAGCTGCGGCCAGGCCACGCGGCCCTGGTTGCCGATGATGTCGATGCGCGGCAGTCCCCGACCTCGCACCATGTAGTAGCCCATGCCGGCAGGCTCGATGCCACCCATCAGGCACACCTCGTTTTCGAGCCGGCAGGTGATGCCGATCGCGTCGTAGCGGAAGTCGTCGAAGAAGCGCAGGACACCGGACTGCAGCGCCGCGGCCACCGCGCCGCCGCCGCCGCCGACGTTCGAGATGCTCGTGATGGCCTTCTGGCTGATCACCTTCCGCGAGCGGTCTCCCGGCGTCGAGTAGAGCCGCGCATCGAAGGCGACCGGCGACCAGTTGAAGAGCTCGAGATGCTGAATGTCCGCATCGAGCCGGCCGCTGATGCTGCCGATGGGGAACGTGCGCGTGACCAGCGCCAGATCCAGTCGCCGCGCCGTCACGTCCGCGAAGAGGCGTGGCCAGGGTCCGAACGGATCCTGCAAACGGAAGTTGCGTCCGACGATGGTCCCGTCGAACACGCTCGCCACGACATCGCCCTCGATGCTGAGGACGTTGTTCCGAAAGTTGAGGCCCGGGATGCGGCCGGACAGCTGTCCCGACATCTCCGGCCAACCGAACGCGCGGCAGAGCAGGGGCATGCTGATCGGCTCGATCTGCGCGTCGAAATTCACCTCGGCGCCGGCGCCGCCGAGACTGCGCGCGCTCAGTGCGTTCACGACCACTGCTCCGTCGAACACCGGCAGCCGTGCGGGTTGTGTCAGCTCGAAGCCCATGCCGCGTGTCCGGAAATCGAGCCGGGCAGCGCCCCCGGTCAACCCGTACGCCCGCGCGCGGCTCCAGGAGATGTAGGACGGCATCACGTCAGCCGTCTCGTCCGCCGCCCAGTTGATGCCGGCGTGCACGTCGCTCATGGCGAACGTGCCGTCCGCGTCGGTCATCGCAAGGTCGCTGATCTGCAGCTGTGCTTTCGTGACGGCGTTGTCCGATACGTCCACCGTGCCGCGCGCAAGGCCCGTCGTCGTGAGGCGGCCGAAGTCCGTGGTTGCGAGCGCGATCTGCAGGTAGCTCGTGTACGCCGCCGGAAACAGCAGACTCGCAATGTCGAGATGCGCGCGGGTGATGCGCGGTTGATTGCCGAGCTGCACGACGGCATGGCCGTGCACGTCACTAAGGTTCCGTTGGAAGAGGGTGAGATCGTCCAGCGTGAGCACCTCGCCTGCGAGTCGGCCCCGGGATTCCAGTCGCAGCGGATTCGCACCGAAGTCGAGCAGCACCGGGCCCGCGAGTGCCTGACCGGCGAGGCCATCGAGGCGCCCTTCGACCGTGAAGCCCTCCGGGTTGCGCTCCGCGGCCAGCCGCACCGCGGCCGTCACGTTTTCCGCGACGAGCGTGCTTTCCGGATTCGTGAGGTTGAAGTCCGCCGTGCGCAGCCACGCATGGAATGCGAATGCGCCCTCGCGGCTGGCCGCTTCGCCTTCCACATCGGCATGCCCGGTGAAGGTGAGTGTGTCCGGCACGCGCATCCACGGGGCGAGCAGCCTGCGCAGCTGCTCGAGATCCAGTGCTTGCCCCGCTCCGTCGAACGACCAGCCGGCGCGGTCGAGACGGGCCGTGAATTCGGCCATGCCTCCCGCAACGGGCAACTCCGAGGCCTCGACGCGAGCCTGCTGGCTCGCCGAGTCGTAATGGGTGGAGACGTGCATCGAAAGCGTGCCGGTCGGGCCACCCTGCGCCGAGAGGCGTCCATCGCGACACTCGAATGTCGGCTCGCGCACGATGACGCCGCTGCAATCCACCCGGACGGAGCGGAGTGTCCCGATCGGCTTCGGAAGATCCACCAGCATCGCGCGGACTTCGCCGGACGCGCCGCCCTTGCCTCGCAGGTCCAGCGTTGCGGAGACACCGCCGGCACTGATGCCCGCTACCGTGACTTCGGCCACCTCCAGCACGATACGGCTGATCGCAAACGCATCCGATCCGGAAAAGAGCAGCGCGCACGTCCATGCGGTGAGCAGTGCGCACCGCCAAGGCCACGGTCGACGCAGCCAGCGGGAATGAACACGTGGAGGCATCACGCGAAGTGTAGCGTGCCGTTCATCGTGAGGCGTCTCACCACATCCGGGCGAGTCCACTGCAGAGGCATGAACTGCGGCTTGCACAGACTTGTGATGAACAGACTACAGACTAGCGGTGATGCGTCGCCGTGCATGGCGTGGGGCTCGCTGGCAACGAAAGATCACTGCGCCGTCGTTACCCAGACGTGTGCGGGCCCCGGCTGCCGCACCGGTGGAGCAAGACTCGCTCCCTGCCGTCTGCATCCGTAGCCTCCGTCCTTCGGGCGTCGGTGCCTGGAGACACCACGCTCTGCAGTCGCAAGCCGGTCCGGCAGTGGCACGCGCGATCCACTACGCTACACTTTCCACCGCCAAGCCTGTCGGACTGTGAATGCGGCCGGTGGCGCGAAGAAAGCTCCGTCGCATCGTCAGCGTTCGGCAGGAAGGTCCGGTGTGAGGAACCGCCGCGGGCGCGTTCCTTCCGGTGAACTCGGTTGTCTGTTTCAGGGAGCAGGCATGGGAGCGAAGCGCGCGTTGATCGTCGACGACTCAAAGTCGGCGCGTGTGTTTCTGGCCCGCATCCTCGAGAAGTACCAGATCGACGTCGACAACGCCGAGAGCGCGGAGGCCGCGATCGAGTATCTCGCGCAGAACCGGCCCGATGTCATCTTCATGGATCACATGATGCCGGGCATGGATGGCTTTCAGGCCGTGCAGGCCATCAAGAACAATCCGCGCACCGCCACCATCCCCATCATGATGTACACCTCGCAGGAGGGTGAGCTGTACCTCGGGCAGGCGCGCGCGCTCGGTGCCGTGGGCGTGCTGCCCAAGCAGATCAAGCCTGCGGACGTGTCGAAGGTGCTGTATCAGCTCCACCTCGTGGAAGACCGCCGCACGGGCGAGCAGACCTCGTTCCGGCCGGTGAATCTCGAGGCCGTGGAGAACGACGCGAGCGGCACGGCGCCCGCGTCCCGCCCGCTGACGGACACGGCACTTCGTGAGCAGTTCGCGGAATTGCGGCGGGCGCTCGTGGCGAGCATCGACACACAGTCGGAGCGCATCACCTCCGACGTTCGCCTGCTGCTGCAGGATGCGCTTCCTCCCAACCTCACCGCGCCCGAAAGGCCGGTGCAGAGGAGCAGCCGCGCGCCATGGGTCATTGCGAGCCTTGCGATCGTCGTGGCGCTGGCGAGTGCCGGTTTGTGGTGGCGCGAGGCCACGTTGCGCCAGGCACTCGTTGCGCAGCTTGCGGAGCTGAATCGAAATGCGATCGGCGCCGCGTCCGCAGGTGCACAGGCTGCTCCGGTGGCCGCCGTCGTGAACACGCTCCAGGACACCTCCGTTCCTGCCGCGGCTCCTGCCCAGGGCGGTCGCGCGGGCGTCGCGGTGCCCGGCGAGCTTGCGGTGCCGGCCGTCTCGGGCACGGCCGCCGCAGCAAGCGCGCCCGTCTTTGCTGCAAGCAGCGCGTCTGCCACGAATCTGCTGGCTGATGGTGAGCCCACCGTCATCCCCGTTCCGTACGGCGAAGATGCGCTGAGCGGCCCGCGGCTCGAAGCACTGCGCCAGCTCTTCGCGCGCCTCGTCGCAGGGAACTACGCCGGCGTCGTGGAGGTCCGCACGTATCCGGGGCGGTATTGCCTGGTCGGCAACGCCACCGAAGGGTTTTCAGTCGCGCCGGATGAGCTTCCGTTTTCCCGATGCAACGCCGTCGGCAATCCGTACTGGGATTCGCTTTCGCCCCTGCAGCGCGAGTCGCTCGGGTTCGCGAATCTCGCAGGCGAGCTCCGCAGCTCGACGCAGGGTGCGCTGGATATCCAGCACACCACGGGCGATGCGGCCTCGACGGCCGTGTCGTATCCGCAGATTTCCGATTCGCTGACGGCCGGCGAATGGAATCGGGCGGCAGCGGCCAACAATCGCATCGAAGTACGGTTGCGGTGACGTTCGACGACGGCTTTCGGCCGCCGCTGTGGATGCGCAATCCACACGTGCAGTCCGTTCTGGTGAGCCTGCCGTTCCGTCGGCCCTCGGTCGTGCGGCGCGCGGCGTCGTTGCTCGCCGTGAGCCAGGAACATCTCCTCGACTGCGGCGACGGCGTGCGGCTGCAATGCTTCGTCTCGCGGCGCCCGGCCGCGGCGCTCCCGAACCTCGGCAAGGCAGCCGTGCTGCTACACGGATGGGAAGGCAGCTCGGATTCGCTGTATATCCTCTCGCTGGCGCAGAAGCTCTTCGACGTGGGCTTCGATGTCGTGCGCCTGAATCTGCGCGACCACGGCGCGACTCATCATCTGAACCGCGAGCTCTTCCACTCGTGCCTGCTGCCCGAGGTCATCGGCGCAACGCGATGCATCCAGTCCATGCTCGGCGGCAGGCCGCTGCATCTTGCAGGGTTCTCGCTCGGCGGCAACTTCATGCTGCGGGTGGCGGCGTCCGCCTCCGAGGCGAAGCTCGACATCGCCAAGGTCGTGGCCGTCTCGCCTGTGCTCGACCCCGCGGAAACGTTACACGCGATCGAGCATGGCTGGCCCATCTACCATCGCTACTTCATGCGCAAGTGGGGCGCGTCTCTTCTCAAGAAGCAGGCGGCCTGGCCGTCGGTGTACGACTTTACCGAACTGCTGACGCTTGCCAGCCTTCGACACATGACGGCGGAGATGGTCGTGCGCTTCACGCACTTCCGCAGCCTGGAGGAATATCTTGACGGATACGCCATCACCGGCGATCGCCTCGCAACGCTCGCGGTGCCCGCTACGGTGATCACGGCAGCGGACGATCCGATCATTCCGGTCAGGGGTCTGGAGAAGCTTGCGAAATCCGCGCCGATCGCCGTCACAGTCACCCGGTACGGCGGCCACTGCGGATTCTTCGATCAGCTGACGGGCCCCACGTGGCTCGAGCGCCGCATCGTCGAAGAGCTTTCCGAGCCGACGTTCCAGGCGCGCACGGCAAGCGCAGCCTGACGGCTCAAGGGCGCGAGACCAGAGTGGTGCGCGCGATGGTGGTGGATTCGTCCCCGATCTGCGTTTCGGCTGCGCGCGCCTCGACGGGCGGTTGAGCCGTGGCATGCGCAGCGGCCTGCGCCATGGCATGAGCGCGCATGGCCTCGCCAAGGGCGCGCGCATCGAGGGTCGCCGCAAAATCCGCGCCGAGTGCGGCAAGCGCGAGTGCGTGCTCGAGCGTGGTGACGTCGCGCACCACCCAGCGCCACGGCCCACGCCACAACGCGGCGCCAGCCGGAAGCAGTGAACGTTCGCAGAACACGTAATCCGGCTGCAGCGCCTCGCATTTGATGCGAGTGTGAGCATCGTAGGCGGGCAGGATCCAGCCGATCTGAAGCCCGAAGAGTTGCCGTGCACGGTGAACCGTCGGCACGTCCTCGCAGACCAGGATGCTGCGTGACCGAAAGGGCTTGATCGCCTCCGCCACCTGAGCGACCGCCTGCTCGTAGCCGAAGTGCACGATGCTGGCGCGCCCCAGCGTGACGAACACCGTCGTTTCCGCGCGCTTCGTGACCCGACTCAGGACGTCGACGAGGCGCGCGATCCCCGTTCCCCTGAACCTGTCTCCGAATCGATGCGGCTGGCTCGCATCCACCTGGCCGAGCTCCGCCGCGGTGAGCTCCGCCACCGGGACCGTGGTGTCCTGCACTCTCACGGTGGAGTCGCGCACGGCCACGGGCACCCCGTTCGCGGAGATCTGCACGTCCACCTCCACGAAGCGCAGCCCGAGATCGAGCGCCGACTGGAAGGCGGGCAAGGTGTTCTCCGGGCAGCTCGCGGCGTCGCCTCGTTGCGCGATCAGATGCAGAAAGCGCGCGGGTTTCATGCGCCTGGTGAATGTTGCCCTTCGGGACGGATCGAACATCGCACATCCGTGTGCCCGGAAACTCCATGCCCGATACAGATCGCCTGCATCGGCCGAATATTACCCGGACACGGGAGCGGTCCGGATCACTCCAACACTCCTGTCGCGAATGCACGGGCCATGCCACACGCGCGTGGAGCGTGACCCTTCACCCCGCATGCCGGATGGCGCGCTTCTCTTCGAACTCGATCATGGACTCGCCGCTCGTGATGGTGACCTCGCCTTCGATGATCGCGCCCTTCGCCACGGCGATGCTCCGCGCGACCACGTCGGCGCGGATGACCGCGGTGGCGCCGATCTCGAGCTTTTCCGCGATGACGAGCCGACCGGTCACCTGACCGGCGATGATGCCGTGCCGCGCGTGCACTTCCCCGATCCAGGCCGATTCGGCGGACATGCGCAGCGCGCCGCCAATGCGACCATCGCCCCGCACGGTGCCGCAGACGACGAGCGGCCCGTTGGTTTCGAGATCGCCGGTCAGCACGCAGCCGGCCGCCACGAAGGTCGGCGCGCTGCCGATCTCGTCCAGCAGTCGGCGCCTCGGTGTATCACTCATGCGGTCCCCCGGAACAAACGGCCCGGATTATGACGTGCCGGATACAATGTTTCGCGCCGGCGCGGCTGCACTCGTGACGTGTGCCGCAGTTCTGTTCCGATATCGGAGGCGAGGGCGTGAAGAGAAGGCGTGCGGCAGGAGGTGCGGGGCTGCTGGGCCTCACCGCGCTTCTCCTGATTGCGGGGTGCAGCCGCGAGCGCATCGACTGGAAGTCCGCGGAAGCTGCGGACACCATCCAGTCGTACAACCGCTTTCTGGAGCGGCATCCGGACAGCGAGCTTGCGCCACAGGCCAGGGCGCGCATGGCGCAACTCACGGAAGACAAGGACTGGCAACGCGCCGTCGCGGCGGACACGGTGGCTGCCTACGAAACCTTTCTCCAGCGACACAGTGCAGGCAAATGGGCGGAGGAAGCGCGCATCCGCATCGAAAGCTTCGCGCTCGAAGGAAACCCGTCGCCGCTCGAGGTACAGAATGCAGAAGCGGACGCCGCGCCCCCACCCACATCGGCACCGGCAACGACATCCGCTCCCGCAGCCGTGAAGCCGATCACAGTGTCCGACTCGACGCAGCCCACGCCGACACCACAGCCGGCAGCAACACGTTCCGCCACAGCCCCCAGCGACTCCACCGCAATTCGAGGTTTCGGGATCCAGCTCGGCGCATTCAGCACACAATCCGCCGCGCTGAGCGAATGGAAGCGCCTGGAATCCACCTACTCACGCGAGCTGCGCGGGTTGCGTCCCCACGCCGTGCGCGCGCAAACCGCAGCGGGAACGCTGTTTCGTCTGCAGTCGCCCGTGGAAGACGAGACGAAAGCCCGTGCAATCTGCGCGGCACTCGTCAAGCGCACTCAGCCTTGCGTGGTCGTGTTGCCCCAGTCTCGTTGAGCCCCCGCATCGTCGCTGACGACGCGATTGGGAACGCGCCCGTCAGAAGCTGACAAAAATCGTCATGCGCGCGAATTCACATCGCGCAACGTAAGTTGCTGTTTTTCGGTGTTTGCGGCCCTTGGCATGACGCTTGCTTCAGCTAGGCCGCCGGCGGCGCACACCGCGCCCCGGCCGTTTTCGGCAAGGGTGCCGCCCTCCCCAGGTCCGGCGTGCCCCTTCTGACGAGGAGTGTCTCGTCGTGTGACGAATTGCGAACAACTTCCCCGGTGTTCGCTTTTGAACGCCGCGTGCGATTCCCCCGCCCGCGGCGTTTTTTTTCAGGTCATCATCACGATGTCGAGATGTCCGGTGCGGCGTTCCACGTGAGCGCTCACCGTTCCGCGATAGCGGTGCACCGTCACATCGACACTGGCTTCACCGACAACGAGCCCGCGCACCGTGATGTGATCGACGCCGGGCGGAAGGCACGGCGAGCGCAACATCACACGCGAATGCGGCGCATCGATCGTGAGCCCGAGGCACGCCTGGATCATCATGAATACGGCGCCCGCCGCCCAGGCCTGCGGTGAGCAGGCGACCGGATAGCTCGTCGGCGCCTTGCCGTCGCGACGCCGGAAGCCGCAGAACAGCTCCGGCAGGCGGCTCGCATCGAAGAACGTGGAGGCGTCGAGCTGCGCCGCGAGAATCCGGGTGGCGAGGGATTTGTCGGGGAAGGTCGTGACGCCGGCGGCGATGATCGCGTTGTCGTGCGGCCAGACGGACCCGTTGTGATAGCCCATCGGGTTGTAGCGCAGCTCGTTCTCCGCAATCGTGCGCACGCCCCACCCCGAGAAGAACGTGCTCTCCTGAAGCAGGGAGACGATGGACTGCGCATGCTCCGGCGCCGCGATGCCGGAGAACAGGCAGTGGCCGGTATTCGAGCTGCGCACGCGGCAGGGCTTCTTCTCGCCATCGAGCGCCAGCGCGTAGACGCCGATGTCCTCGCACCAGAACGCCTTCTGGAATCGCTCCCGCAACACGAGCGCGGCCTGACGCAGATTGCTGGCGGTGGTGTGGTCGCCGAGCGCATCGGCGAGCATCGCGCCTGCAAGCCGTGCGGCGTACGCATAGCTTTGCACTTCGCAAAGCGAGATGGGCCCCTGCGCCAGGCGGCCGTCAGCATGAAAAACCGAGTCGTGCGAGTCCTTCCAGCCTTGCTGGATCAGTCCGTTCGGGGAGTGACGGTGGTACTCGATGAAGCCGTCGTGATCGGCGTCGCCGTAACGATCCATCCACTCGAGCGCCGCGGTCACGTTCGGCCAGATCGATTCCACGAACGCCAGATTTCCGGTGCGCTGGTAGTACGCACCCGCGAGCACGACGAAGAGGGGAGTGGCATCCACGCTGCCGTAGTATCGGCCGAACGGCACCTCCTTCAGCGCAGCCATTTCGCCGCTGCGTGCCTCGTGAAGGATTTTCCCTGGCTCCGCGTCGCGTTCGGGGTCCACCTCGGTGGCTTGAGTCGCGGCGAGGAAGGCGAGCACACCCTGCGCGATCTGAGGCGAGAGCCACAAGCACTCGAGCGCAGTGATGATCCCGTCGCGTCCGAAAGGCGTGTCGAACCACGGCACGCCTGCATAGGGATACAACCCATGCGGCGTGTGTGTCAGCAGCATGTTGAGGTCCGCGCCGGAACGCTGCATCCACGCGTTCAGATGATCGTTCGAGGTTTCGACGAGGTTCACGAAGCGCTCGCCTGCTTCGATCGCGCGCTCGGACTGTATGCGTGCCGCGTCGAACGAAGCCGCACGCACGGAGGGCTCCGTGCCCGAACAACTGATCGTGACCGAGAACACCTGCTCCTGACGCGCGGGTAGACGCACGGCCATCTGCATTTCCTTCGGCGTGATGTGCTGCGGAGCCGGCCGGCACTCGATGCGAGTGCGCCGGGTGACGCGGTCGAGCCCCTCATACCCGAGCTCGACGTAATCCTCCCCGATCTGCGCGTCCAGCATCCGTCCGCGCCCCGCGCGACGCTGCCCGCGCACCTCGAAGATGTCCTGGAAGTCCGCGGCGTAGCCGATTGCGAGCGCGACCTCGAGCGGCTCGCGCGTGAAGTTCCGCACGTGGATGCGCTCGTAACACGAGCCGCGCCACACCAGCTTCGTGCGGAAGATGTGAATGGAGCCACGCGGCACCATCACGTGCCCGCGAACGTAGAGATCCGGGTTTGTGAGGTCCGCCGAGATGAGGAGGTTGTCCCGCCGCGCGCCCGCGCTGAGCAGCAGCGGCCTTCCGCCCGCGAGTGACAGCGAGAGGTGCGAGAGATACCGCGTGCCCTGGTAGTACAGCCCCTCGTCCTGGCGGGCGTTCGTATCGATGTCGCCGAATTCGTTGAAGACGCCGAAGATCTCATCCTGCTTGAGGACGAGCGTGCGCTCCGGGATCGGGACTTCCGGAGCGACGATGTAATACTGTTGCGCCAGATCGCTCAGGCCCTGAGCTGGCATGCACTCTCCCCGATCAGGGCCGTGGATTCGTAAACGCGGCAATAATCCAGCGCCATGCGCGTGGCGCTGAAGCGCTGCTCGAAGCGCTCCCTGCAGCGCCTGCGGTCAAGCTCGCAGGCCTGCTGCACGGCGAGGACCGCGGCATCGAGATCGTCCACGATGTATCCCGTCACGCCTTCGTCGATCACTTCCGGAACCGAGCCGCACCGGAAGGCCACGACCGGGGTTCCGCACGACATGGCTTCGATCATGGAGAGCCCGAACGGCTCCGGCCAGTCGATGGGAAACAGCAGCGCGAGCGCATCGCCCAGGAAGGCGGTCTTCTCGTGCTCGCTGATCTCGCCGATGAACTCGACGAGCGGGCTCGACAGCAGCGGCTCGATTTCCTGCTTGAAGTAGTCCCAGTCGGCGCGGTCCACCTTGGCCGCGATCCTGAGCGGGATCTGCAGCCGTTGCGCGATCGCGATCGCCCGATCCACACGTTTCTCGACCGACACGCGCCCGAGGAAGGCCAGATATTGCCCTCGCCCGTACGTGGGCCGGTGCAGGTCGATGGGCAGGCCGTGATACACCGTCGCGGCCCAGTTCGCCCAGGGCAGGTGCTGGCGCTGAGCGTTCGAGATGGACACGAGCGGCAGGTCGGCGAACTCCGCATAGAGCCTTTCGAGGCCGCGCAGGTCGAGCCGGCCGTGCAGCGTCGTCACGGCGGGAATCCCGAGCCGCCGCGCCAGCGGCAAATGCAGGGTGTCCGTGTGGAAATGAATGACGTCGAACTCCGCGGCGCGCCGGAACACCTCCTCGAGCTGCACCACGTGCAGCGCGTTCGGCTCGGGCCGCTCGGGGTCGAGCCGGAGCGCCCGAGGGCAGATCGGCACGAGCTCGGCCGAAGTGGTTGAATCGCCTGACGCGAAGAGCGTCACCTCGTGGCCCAGGGCGACGAGCTCCTCCGTGAGATAGGAGACCACCCGCTCTGTTCCTCCATACAGCCTGGGCGGAACACTTTCAAAAAGAGGGGCAACCTGCGCGATGCGCAGGGACTGACGTATGGTCGACGGCATACCTTTCAGCGCAGCAATGCTCGTGCCTGCGTCTCGTGTGCTGTGCCCGCGGGGGTCGGGCCGGTAAACTGCTGGCGTCAGCCAGCTCGCGCTCGCCGCTCGCGGTACGCACCGCCAAGTCGTGGTCCAGCGCGATTTTTTCAACTGCGACGAACAGGGGACGGCACCGGGCACTTGGCGGCTCGCGAGAGCGTCCCCACGAACGGGCCTGCAATGAAACGGACCTCGACGCCCCTGCCGCTCTCCGCCGACGCCCTGCGCGCCTGCACCCACACCGCGCCCGGGCGCGAGGCCGTTCGCAGTTGCACGCTGGCGAACGGCATGAAGGTCATCGTCTGGCCGGTGCACAACATCCCGAATGTCGCCCTGTACAACTGGGTGCGCGCCGGCAGCCGGAACGAGGCGCCCGGGATCACGGGGCTCGCGCACTTCTTCGAGCACATGATGTTCAACGGCACCGCGCGGCGCCGGCCCGGCGATTTCGATCGCCTCATGGAAGCGCAGGGGGGCGCCAACAATGCGTTCACGAGCGACGACGTCACGGTGTACCAGGACTGGTTCCCGCGCGCCGCGCTCGAGCTGATCTTCGATCTCGAGTCCGACCGCATCGCGCATCTGGCCTTCGACCCCGACGTCATCGAGAGCGAGCGCGGTGTGGTGTACTCCGAGCGCCGGCTCGGCGTGGACGACAACAATCACGGCTTCCTCGCCGAGCAGGTGCAGGCCACCGCCTTCGTCGAGCACCCGTACCGATTTCCGACCATCGGCTGGCCCGCCGACATCCAGTCCTGGACGTTGCAGGACCTGCAGCGGTTCTTCCGCACCTACTACGCGCCGAACAACCAGACGCTCGTGCTCGCGGGCGACGTGTTGCCCGATGAGGCGTTCGCGCTCGCGCGCAAATACTTCGAGCCCATCCCAAGGCAGGCGGATCCGGCGCCAGTGTGCGTCGTGGAGCCCGAGCAAACCGAGGAACGTCGCATTCTCGTGCGCCGAAGTGCGCAGACTCCGCTCATCCACTATGCATACAAGGCCCCCGCCGCCGCGGATGAGCGCGGGCCTGCGCTCAGCCTGCTGATGTCCATCCTCGTGGACGGGGACGCCTCCCGTTTGTACCGGCGGCTCGTGGAGCAGGAGAAGCAGGTCATCGATGTCGGCGGCAACTGGCACGAGGGCTTCGACCCGGCGCTGCTGTGGCTCTACTTCACGCTGCCTGAGGGGGCCGACCCGGATGCTGTCCAGCGCGTCATCGACGCCGAGCTCGACCGTGTCGTCCACGAGGGTGTCTCGGAAGCGGAGCTGCGTCGCGCGAAGAACCTCGTGTCCGTGTCGTTCTGGAAGAAGCTCGCAACCATCGACGGCAAGGCCCAGCTCCTGGGCGAGTACGAGGTCTTTCATGGCGATTGGGCGAAGCTGTTCGACGCGCCCGCGCAATTCGAGCGCGTGACGGCCGCTCAGGTCCAGGCCGTGGCACGTGACGTGCTGTCCGTGTCCCGACGGACGGTCGGCGTGCTGGTGCCCGCGGCGGATGTGAACGTGGAGCCCGAGTTGTCGGAAGTCGCATGAGCACGGCCTATGCATTCACTCATCCGGGCGGTGGCGCCGTGCAGGTGCCGGCCCACGAGCGCGTGGTGCTGCCGAATGGCATCACGCTGCTCATCGTGCCGTGCCGGGATGTTCCGCTCCTCGCCTTCCAGGCCGTGCTGCGCGGCGGCCCGCTCGGGGACACAAAGCCGGGTGTGGCCTCGCTCGTGGCGGGCCTTCTGGAAAAAGGCGCAGGCTCCCGGGACGCCTTCGCATTCGCGGATGCGGTGGAGGGGGCCGGCGGCAATTTCAGTGTGGCCACCGGCACGGAAGCACTGTCCGTCAGCGGGCAGTTCCTGGCGCGGGATCAGGCGCTGGTCATCGAGCTGCTCGCGGATGCGTTGCTGCGTCCGCGTTTTGATCCTGCGGAATTCGAGAAGCTGCGGGCGCGTCGCATCGAGCTGATCAAGGCGGCGAAGGATTCCGATCCGGCCGAGGTGATGGGCACGTACGGTCGCGCATTCCTCTTCGGCTCGCATCCCTACAGTCGGCCGGCTACGGGAAGCGAGGCATCGCTCGCCAGCGTCACGCATCAGGATGTGCTCGATTACTACGACGCACATGTCGGCGCGGACCGTCTGATTCTCGTGTTTGCCGGCGATGTGGATGTGCCGGCACTCGAGCGCGATGTGCTGGCCGCGTTCGGCGACTGGCGCAAGGCCGCGGCACCGCCGGTGGCGCTCACCGAACCGCAGAAGGCGCGCGGCAGGCGTGTGCTTCTCGTCGATTCGCCCGAGTCCACGCAGACGTACTTCTGGATCGCGAACGTCGGCGTGAACAAGCGCTACCCGGAGCACGCTGCGCTGGATCTGGTGAACACGTTGTACGGCGGCCGCTTCACGTCGCTTCTCAATACGGAGCTGCGCATCCGGTCCGGCTTGTCCTACGGCGCGCGTGCAGGGTTCACCCGTGGCACGGCGGCTGGCGAATTTGCGATCCGCTCGTTCGTGGACACCGAAAACACCGGCAAGGCGCTGGATCTTTCGCTCGATACGCTCACGCGGCTCAAGCGCACAGGCGTCACCGCGGACATGCTGGATTCGGCACGGGCCTACGTGCTCGGACAGTACCCGCTCAATTTCGAGACGGCGGCGGACTGGGCAGCCGCGCTCGCGGAGCTCGAATTCTATGAGCTGGGCTCGGACTACATCGACCAGTACGCCACCAAGTTGCGCGAGGTGACGCTGCCGGCGGCGCGCGCGGTCATCGACACGTCCTTCCCCAATGCAGAGGATGTGTCGATGGTGCTGATTGGCGATGCGGCCGCCATCCGGAACGTGGCGCGCAACTACGGCCCCCTGAGTGAGATGTCTATCACCGAGCCCACCTTCACGCCGTGAGCGCGGTTGCCCCGCAGAACGCGCGCACATAATGTGATCACGCCCGGCGCCGCCCCGTACGGCGCCTGAGAACGCAGCGCGTGCCCGAGTTTCCGGACATCACCGTCTACATCGAAGCGCTCGAGCAGCGCGTGCTCGGGGCCGAGCTCACTGCCGTGCGCATCTCGCACCCGTTCCTGCTGAGGACGTTCGAGCCGCCGGTCTCGGCGCTCATCGGCCGTCGCGTCGTCCGCTTCCGACGGCTGGGCAAACGCATCGCGATCGGATTCGACGGCGATCACTGGCTGGTGCTGCATCTCATGATCGCCGGCCGGCTGCACTGGTTTCCGGCCGGCGCAAAGCGCAGCGCACGCTCCGCGCTCGCAGCATTCACGTTCGACACCGGAACGCTCACGCTCACCGAAGCCGGCACGAAGCGGCGCGCCTCCGTGTACGTGTTCGCAGGCGAGAAGGACCTGCTCACGCAGGATCGCGGTGGCCTCGAAGTGCTGGACGCCTCATTCGAGGCGTTTCGCGAGCGCCTCACCGCCGAGAACCACACGCTCAAGCGCGCGCTCACCGATCCGCGCGCCTTCAGCGGCATCGGCAACGCGTATTCGGACGAAATACTCCACCGCGCACGCCTCTCACCCGTGGCGCTTACCCAGAAACTGGACGACGACGCCATCCGCAGACTCTACGACGCAACTCGCGCAGTGCTCCTCGAATGGGTGGACCGCCTACGCAAAGACGCACACGGCGAATTCCCCGAACACGTCACCGCATTCCGTCCCGATATGGCCGTTCACGGCCGCTTCGGCAAGCCGTGCCCCGTCTGCGGCACACCCGTCCAGCGCATCCGCTACGCCGAAAACGAAACCAACTACTGCCCCCGCTGCCAGACCGGCGGCCGCCTCCTCGCCGACCGCGCCCTCTCCCGCCTCCTCCGCAACGACTGGCCCAAAACCATCGAAGAGCTCGAAAAACTCTAACCTCACGCGCGCTCCCTCCCATGACCGCGCACCCACGAGCCCGCCACTCGACCCGCGCTCACGCCGCACACACCATCAGCGAGCAGAAGCACGTACGAAAGAGGGTTTCATGGCGACCATCCCGGCCGCTGCGCTGCCCGCGCGAAGCGCTAGCGCCAATGCGAGATCGCCGCAGCCGTCGGTGCGATGGGAGTGGCGTCATCTATGCTGCCTGCGCCACAGAAGCCAATCGGCGCGCGGAGGCGGCACGCGATCCGCGCTTGCACTCATCAGCGAGCGGAGGCGCGGAAGACAGAGGGTTCCTGGCGGCCGTCTCGGGCGCCGGCCTCCCCGCGTTAAGCGCGGCGCACCTCTGCACGAATTCTTGGAACGTGCGCATGTGGCGCGGCGTAGCGGGGAGGCCGGGACCGCCGAAAATCGCCGTCTGCGGCGATTTTCGAAGCGCGCCCGAGTAGGCCGCCGAGGGACCCTCTTGCACGCGCCTCCGCTTGCCGGCACGGCCTATCGCGCCTGCACGCACCAAACATCTTCCATCGAGCGATTTTCAAACGTGCCCGAGCAGACAGTCGCCGCCCCAAAGAGCAAAGACGACAACGGACTCACACAGTCATCGCCCCTCGGGAGGCGGAGCATGTCGCCCGGTTCATGCCCCGCCCCCCGCGCCGTCTCATCGCGACGACGTAACATCAGCTTGCGCAATGGCGGTCCCCACCTTCGCGACCGCAGCCACATTCTTCACAACAAACTCCGCGCGCGGCGCCAACGCCTGCGCGCGCTGCAAGTCCGCCTTCGCGCTCCCGGCATCACGCATCAGCATGTGAACCACCGCGCGATTCGCATAAGCCGCCGCGAGGTCCGCATTCTCCCGCATCGTCCCCGGCGAATAGCGGCTCGAGCTCAAACGCTCCGCCTTCGCAAGACGAAGTGCCACATCGCAGGCCTCTCGCGCTTCAGCGAGCTTCCTCGTCGCGGCATACGCGACGCAAAGATTCGTGGCCTTCGTGCTCGCGGCCAGCGTGTTTTGCGGCTTCGCCTTCGACATTTCCGCGAACGCCTGAGCGTAGTGGCCCGCGAGCAGGCTCTCGCCGCCCGGCCCATTGATGTACGCAGTCAGCACGAGCGGCGTGCGCGCCGTCTCGGCCGCGTGCGTGCTCGCGGCAGCGAGAAGAGTGGAAGCAAGCAGAAGCGGCACGGCTCGCGTGGCGCGTCGTTTCGAACGGTTCTGTGACAACACGGCTCGGATCTCCATGTGACGAAAGGTCTGTCAGGTATGGCGGTTGCGAGGTGCGCGTATCCGCGAACCTCGGGAGCCACGATAGGAGCCGCGTGTGAAGCCGACAAACGAAGACTTTTTCGAGCACGCGTGATCACCGCTCAAGCGAGCGGAACTCTTCCAGTGCCCAATCCGTGAGCGCCATCACTTCCGGCTTCTCCGCATCGCGGGGCCGGGTCACGAGAAAGTAGGCATCGCTGAGCGCCAGCTCGATGGGAAAGATCCGAACGAGTGCACCGGTTTCGAACCAGGCGCTGCAGAGGGCCGTCGGCACGAGCGCCACGCCGAGCCCGCGCTCGGCGGCCCGCACGACCGCGAACATCGAATCGAGCTCGATGATGTTCTTCGGCTCGGGCGCATCGAGACCCACTTCCTGCGCCCAGCTCGCCCACGCAAAGGGCCGCGGACGATGCACGATCAGCGCCGTCTCGCGAAACACCTCGCGCCCGAGCCGCATCACGTCCGCGGCCTTTTCCCGGGCGCAGACCGCAGCAAGGCGCAGCGAGAACAGCTTCGCCGCATTCATGCCGTGTGGGGGTTCAGCCGCAAGCAGCACGGAAACGTCCGACGTGGGCGGATGTGATCGCGGATGCGGGTCGCTGGTATCGATTTGGATGTCGATATCCGGATGCGCGGCGCAGAAGGTGGCAAGCCTCGGCACGAGCAATTCGCTTGCGAAGAAGGGCGGCAGAAGCATGCGCAGGTTCTTCCGGCGATGGCGCCGTGTGAACTGCGCGAGAGAGCGTTCCAGCGCATCCAGAAGCGGCGCCACTTCGTCGCGCAGCGTGTGTCCTGCGGTGGTCAACTCGAGGGCGCGAGTTTTGCGTTCGAACAGCCGCACGCCGAGCGTTTCCTCGAGCTCCTTCATCTGGTGGCTTACCGCCGAAGGCGTGAGGAACAGCTCATCCGCAGCGATCTTGAAGCTGCAGTGACGCGCGGCGATACAGAACGCACGCAGATTTCGCAGAGGCGGCGGCCGGGACAGTCGCATAGAGGATTTCGGGGGCGCGTAGAGCATGCCGGGCGGTTTGCAAATTCCATGCCCCATTTCCGCATGCGCCGAAAGCCGCCGCACGACGGGGTACGCAGCGGTGCGCACCGAGTTCGCGCACGCGGAGATAGATAGCACGCTATCGGTGCTATGCGGGGCTGAAGTACTTCAGGTGACGATGAAACCCGCGCCTCGACCACGGATCCGCAGCATGAATCGCCCGCGCAACGCGAGCGCAGCCACGCTCGCGTGCGGCAACACCTCACGCGCTCAACGCATCATGAAGCCAGCGCGACAGCGAGTTGAAATCCGATACTCCGGCTCGCCGCGCCACCTCCCGGCCGTTTCGAAACAGAATCAGCGTGGGAATGCTGCGGATGCCGAGGCGGCCGGCCAGCTCCGGATTCTCGTCTGTGTTCACCTTTGCCACCTGGAGGGTGGTTCGGCGCTCGTCGGCGACGCGATCGAGCTGCGGGGCCATCGCGCGGCACGGGCCGCACCACGGGGCCCAGAAGTCCACCAGCACGGGCAAGCCGCTCCGCAGGGTGTGTGTATCGAACGAGCTCGCAGTGAGTGGCACGGGCCTGCCCGTGATTACCTGCGCCTTGCAGCGTGCACAGGTGGGGTTGTCACCCAGTCGATCCTGCGGCACGCGGACCAGCGTGTGGCACTCGGGGCAGGCAACCAGAACGGAAGCGGGCGTGGCGGCGGACGCATGCATAATGACCTCGACTCAAGCGGCAGCGGTTCAGCCGTACGTGCCGCGAATTGCGCGGGAACTGGGGACGTTGCGCCGGGGATCAAGGCATCGGCCGCGGACACGCTCCGGTTCAGGCTCTTGCCAACACAGGCCGTGTCCCCATTTCGGTGAATCGCCGGGGGCGGACGGGGTCGGAAGACGCCGTGACGCGCGGTGCGCGAAGCGCTTGTCGTGAGCACTGTCGCAGGCGATTTTTTCCGGCAACGGGCCTTCCGGTGAACTGCGAACTGCCAGAGCTATGGAATACCAGGATTACTACAAGACCCTGAACGTGCCCCGTAACGCCTCGGCGGAGGACATCAAGAAGGCGTACCGGCGGCTCGCCCGGAAGTACCACCCGGACGTGAGCAAGGAAAAGGACGCCGAGAGCAAGTTCAAGCAGGTTCAGGAAGCCTATGAGGTCCTGAAGGACCCGGAAAAGCGCGCGGCCTACGATCAGCTCGGCAGCAACTGGAAGGCCGGGCAGGAATTCCGGCCGCCTCCGGGCTTCGGCGGCGGCTTCGAGTTCCGCGGCGGCCCGCGCGGCGCCGATTTCGAGTCGAGCTTCAGCGACTTCTTCTCGACGCTGTTCGGTGGCAGCAATGGGCCGTTTGGTGGCAGCGCGGGCCCCTTTGGCGCCGCCGGCGCCGGCACGCGCAGGCGCCCGCGCAAGGGCCGGGACCATCACGCGCGCATCGACATCGATCTGGAGGAAGCCTTCAGCGGCGGCACGCGCACGTTCGAGCTGCAGCGCCCCGAGCTCACGGACGAAGGCACGCTCACCGTGCGCAAGCACACGGTGAAGGTCACCATTCCGGCCGGCATCACGGACCGTCAACAGTTGCGGCTCGCCGGGCAGGGCGAAGCCTCGCCCGGAGGCGGCCCGCCGGGCGACCTGTTTCTCGAAGTGCACATCCGTCCGCACAAGCGCTTCCGTCTGGAAGGGCGGGACGTGACAGTGACCGTGCCCATCGCGCCGTGGGAAGCGGCGCTTGGCGGCACCGTCACGGTGCCGACGCTGGGCGGTCCGGTGGAGATGCGCGTTCCACCCGGCGCGCAGTCCGGCCAGAAACTGCGCCTGCGCGGTCGTGGCCTGCCCGGCAATCCGCCCGGGGACGAGTTCGTGCAACTGAAGATCGTGGTGCCGCCCGCAGACACGCCGAAGGCCCGCGCCTTCTACGAGCAGATGAAACGCGAGCTGCCCTTCGATCCGCGAGCGTCGGAATAGCGCGAAGGCCGGCACGCTTTCGCCATACATCCCCCTTCGAGTTCGTGCCGGTGATGCTGAGCGGCTCATCCTCGCGGAGAGCAGCGCGCCAGGAAGCCGAGCGTGCACGGGCGGAAGATGGAGGAGATGAGCGCCAGCTCGCGGGCACGTTGGCGAGCACGCGCACGTTGAACGTTGCCCCGGTGTGCAGAAGTGCGCGCCGTCCTGCACGCGGCATGGAGGCACCGCCTGCGCATCGCCGCGGCAGGTCACTTTCAACCTATTGAGTTTCACGTAAATGGTTGACGGGTTACCACGCCAATTCCGCCTGTTTCCAAAACGCCGTTACCAGCGTGGGGCGTCGCTGCATGCCGCGC
>JADGHX010000166.1 GCA_019683695.1 Steroidobacteraceae bacterium | reverse complement strand
GGGAAATGATCTCGTAGCCGAGCCGTTCGAGACCGTGGGCGCGATGGGCAAGCTTGCCCCGGATCTCGTAACGGACGTTGCGCAGGCTGTCGCTCGGGCGAAGGGTGGGCTGGGTTTGCATAGGCGCACGAGAATAAACAATCCCGCGTGCGGCTGCACTGGAACGGGGCTCACTTTGTGCCGCGTCGGGCTGCGCGGCACCGGCGCGGCGGCCTGCGGATCCACGGCTCGCACGCCAAGCCTTGCTCGTCTGCGCCCTCCGACCGACCTGCGCCACCCGTTCGACCTGCGCCGTCCTCGGGATCCGTGCCGGTGATGCTGAGCCGCTCATCCCGCGCGGAGCGCAGCGCATTGGCGAGCACGGCCATGCTCTGCCGGCGCTCGGCCATACCAATCACACGACCTGCGTCGTCCGCTCGCCGCGGGCTGACCGGACTTGGGGTGCGTGCGGTCCGGGCGCCCGGTCCGCGTGCGCCGGCCGCCGCTGGGCGCGTCCGGCGCGCCTGCCCAAGCCTCGGCCGGGCGCTCTGACGACCGCCGCCTGCCACTTTGGCTTCCCTCGCCGTATCGACGGCGGGTGTTCAGGACGCTGCCACTTCAGGCCAGCGGTGACACGCAACCTCGTGGCCTTCGCCCACCGGCTTTGCCTCGGGGAGCGACCGCACGCACAACTCCACCGCGTGCGGGCAGCGTGTGTGAAAGACACACCCGGTCGGCGGCGAAATGGGCGATGGCAGCTCGCCCTTGACGAGCCGCGTGGGCTCCAGCAGCGGACTGTCTGGGTCGGGCACCGGTACAGCGGCCAGCAGCGCCCGCGTGTACGGATGCGCGGGATGCTCGTACACGCGTTCCGCAGGGCCCTGCTCCATGGCACGCCCGAGATACAGCACGAGCACGCGATCGCATATCTCGCGTACGACCGCCAGGTTATGACTGATGAACAGCACCGAGGTGCCGGATTCGCGTGTGAGCTCCTGAAGCAGGGCAATGATCTGAGCTTGTACCGAGACGTCGAGTGCGCTCACCGCTTCATCGCACACCAGAAGTCTGGGCTTCAGCACCATGGCGCGCGCGATCGCGACGCGTTGCGCCTGCCCGCCGCTCAGCTCGTGCGGGTAGCGCCTCATCAGATTGCGCCCGAGACCCACGCGCAGGAGCATTTCTGCGACAGCGTGCTCGCGAGCCGTTGCATCCAGGTCCCGGCGATGCACGAGCAAGGGTTCCGACACGATCTGCGTCACCGTCATGCGCGGGTCCAGGCTCGCAAGCGGATCCTGAAACACCAGCTGCATGTTGCGGCGAAGGGCCCGCATTTCGCTCGGCGCGACGGCGTTGAGGTCCGCACCCATCCACACCACGTGCCCTTCTTTCACCGGGAGCAGCCGAAGCGCTGCGCGCGCGAGCGTCGATTTTCCGGACCCGGACTCCCCCACGACGCCAACCACCTCACCCGGATTCAGTGTGAGGGAAACGTCCTCCACGGCGTGCACCACCGGCGCGCTGCGTCGCCAGCCGCCGCGAACCTTGAACTGAACGCGAAGATTTTTCAGCGACAGAAGCGCGGCGCCACCACGTTGGTTTTTCGAAGAAGTGCGCAAGTGCACTTCACCCGCATCGCCGCGCGAAGGTGGCGCATCGTTTCCGGCGAAAACCCGATCGTCCGACGAGCCGGAATCACCGGGCGCGCTGCCCTTCCCCCGCTCAATGCGAGGTACAGCGCTCAGCAACGCTTGCGTACAGGCATGCTCCGGCCGCTTGAGCACCTTGCTCGTCGGGCCAAGCTCGACGATGCGACCGTCCTGCATGACAGCGACCCGATCCGCAAGCCCTGCGACGACCCCGAGATCGTGAGTGATCAGCACCATCGACATTCCCTGCTCGCGTTTCAGCTCCGCAAGGAGCGCGAGAATCTGCGCCTGGATCGTCACATCCAGCGCGGTGGTCGGCTCATCCGCGATCAGGAGCTTCGGTCCACAGGCCAACGCCATGGCAATCATCACGCGTTGACGCATGCCGCCCGACAGCTCGTGCGGATACTGCTTCATCCGGCGTTGCGGGTCAGTGATGTGCACGCGCTCCAGCAGTTCCAGCGCACGCGCCCGCGCCCTGCTCCACGAAAGGCCCTCGTGCTGGACGAGTGGCTCCGCGATCTGATCGCCAATGCGCAAATGCGGAGTGAGTGACGTGAGCGGGTCCTGGAAGATCATCGAGATCGCCGCGCCGCGAATGCGATTCAGCGCCCGAGGCGGCAATCCCAAAAGCTCGGCGCCTTCGAAACGCACGCTGCCGCGCACGCGCGCGTGAGCCGGCAGCAGCCCCAACGCAGCGAGGAATGCCTGACTCTTCCCCGCGCCGGATTCGCCGACGACGCCCACGCATTCTCCCGCGGAAACGCCGAGCGTGAGGTCTCGCACCGCTTCCACCTCGCCCGACGGCGTGCTGTAGCTCACCCCCAGATGCCTGATGTCGAGCAGCATGCAATCAGCGCTCACGGGGATCGAATGCGTCGCGCAACCCGTCGCCGACGAAGTTGAAGCACACCAGCAGCGTGACGAGAAATCCTGCCGGCACGAGCAGGATCCAGGGCGCCGACTCGATATCGCGTGCACCCTGGTTGATGAGACTTCCAAGGCTCGCAAGCGGCTCCTGCACGCCGAGACCGAGGAAGCTGAGGAAGCTCTCGTACAGGATCATCTGGGGAATGGCGAGCGTCGCATAGACGATCACCGGCCCGAGCAGATTCGGCACGATGTGCCGCACGAGAATGCCGGGCGTGGCGACGCCGGCCACCACGGCAGCCTCCACGAACTCCTTCTGCTTCAGCGACAGCGCCTGGCCGCGAACGATGCGCGCCATCGTGAGCCAGCCGACGGCGCCGATCGCCATGAACAGCACGTACACATTCCCGCGCGCGAACACGGTTGTGAGAATGATGACGATGAAGAGATACGGCAACGAGTACAGCACGTCCACCGCGCGCATCATCAGCTCATCCGTCCGGCCGCCGAGGTAGCCGGCGAGCGCGCCCCAGCTGATGCCGATCAGCAGACTCACCGCCGTGGCCAGCAAGCCGATGAGCAACGAGATCTGCGTGGCCTGCAGGGTGCGGACGAAAAGGTCCCTCCCGAGCCGATCCGTGCCGAGCCAGTGCCCCGCCGCCGAGAATTGCGGGGCGACGGCGATGTGCTCCCAGTCCAGCGTTTCCGCATCGTGCGGGCTCAGCGCCGGACCTGCGAACGCAAGCAGCAGCATGAACAGCAGCACCGCGCCTGCGACGATCGCCGCGCGATTGCGCCGCAGGCGCTTGAGCCCTTCGAGCCAGAGCCCGCGCTCAGTCATGACGCACGCGCGGATCGAGCCAGCCATACAGCAGGTCGGCGATGAGGTTGCACAAGAGCGTGATCGCGCCGTACACGATGATCATGCCCATCACGAGCGTGTAGTCGCGATTGAGGGCACCTTGAACGAGATAGCGCCCGGTTCCCGGCAAGCCGAACACGGTCTCGACGACGAGTGAGCCCGTGATGACGAACGCGGTCGCGGCCCCGAGATAGCTCACCACGGGCATGAGCGCGGGCCGCAAGCCGTGATGCAAGAGCACGCGCCACTCATCCAGGCCCTTGGCCCGGGCCGTGCGGATGAAATTCGAGCGCATCACTTCCATGAAGCTCGTGCGCGTGAGCCGCGCGACATAGGCCATGACCGGAAGCGCAAGCGTGATCACAGGAAGCACCAGATAGCGCGGGCGGCCCGCCTCCCAGCCCGCCACCGGTAACCAATCGAGATACAGTCCGAAGACCAGCGCCAGAACGGGCCCGACAACGAAGCTCGGCAGTGCAACGCCCAGCGCGGAGAGCGTACGCACGGCGTGATCCGCCGTGGTGTTGCTGCGAAGTGCAGCAATGACCCCCAACGGCACGCCTGTGAGCACAGCGAGCAACACGGCCGCAAGACCCACGGTGAGGCTCACAGGCAGCCCTTGCGCGATGAGGTCCGCCACCGCGGTGTCGCGAAACTTGAAGGACGGGCCGAAGTCGCCCCGCGCGAGCCCGCCCAGATAACGCAGGTACTGCGTGAGAAGCGGCTGGTCGAGCCCATATGCGGCATCGAGGTTTGCGCGGACCGCTGGCGAGAGCGCCTGCTCCTCGTCGAAGGGGCCACCCGGCGCGAGACGGATGATCAGAAAGCTCAGCGTGATGATGACGAACAGCGTCGGAACGAGCGTGGCGATCCGTCGGACCGCGAAACCGAGCATCGATGCCTCATGCGATGTGGCTGGCGCGCCGCAGTCTACAGGGCAGCGCGTCGAAACGCCTGCAGTGTGGAAACCACGCGCTGCATTTCATGAATCGCACCGCACCGTTCGTGAACCACTCGGCGCCATTCGTGAACATCGGGCTTCCCCTCGAGCGGAGCCCGTGTACTACTGCGCCCTAGCAGTTGTTGGGGGAGCCTGCTCGATAACCGAACTTTTTGCCACCAGTTGGACACTCGTGCGCTCCCTTTCTAAACTGCAACGCGCCAATTCGCTGAAATCCCAACACGGTAAAGCTCCAGTACATGGAATCCACCCGCCCGATTCGCGCCCTGATCCGCGGCCTTGATGCCCTGACCGTCCTGAACCTCAAGAACGGAGCCACGGTTTCCGAGATTGCGCAGGAGATCAAGCTGCCGCGCACGACCACGTACCGCATCCTCGAGACCCTGAGTCATGCCGGCTACGTGTATCGCGACGACCACGACGATCGCTACCGCCTCACCATCATGGTGCGCGGCCTGTCCGATGGATTCGACGACGAAGCGTGGGTCACGCAGATCGCCCGCCCCTATCTCTACTCGCTCTGCAGCGAGATCGTGTGGCCGGTCGGTATTGCCACGCTTTCCGGCACCAGCATGCTGGTACGCGAGACCACGGACCACGCAAGCCCGCTCGCGGTCGAGCGCTTCTCGGCGGGTTTCCGCATCCCGTTGCTCATCACGGCCATCGGCCGCGTGTACCTCGCGTTCTGCTCCCAGACGCAGCGTGAATCGATTCTGGACATCCTCTCCCGCTCCAACAAGGAGGAGGACAAGCTCGCCCGCAACAAGGCGGAGCTGCAGAAGATCCTGTCGGACGCCCGTGCCCAGGGCTATGCCACGGCGGTTCACCCGCGGCGCATCTCCGAGCAGATCAGCATCGCGGTGCCCATCATCGTGGACGACCGGGTGCTCGCGACCATCGCCGTGCGCTTCGCCGCCACGGCCGTGCCGCTGAAACTGGCGCTCGAGCGCTTCCTGCCGAAGCTCAAGGACACCGCCAGCAAGATCAGTCAGACCTTCCTGGCCGAGCAGCGCGACCCGCCGCACCAGCACCATCGCCCGGCCCAGATCCGCTGACATTGCCGCCCACCGCGATTCGCGGAAACGGTCGCGGATGGTTGATAATCCGCCTCCCGCGGGCGCCTGGGGTTCCCAGCCGCCCGCGGTTCCGTTTGGCAATGGGCGTAAGCGATGAAACGAATCCTGGTCGGCATCAAGCGCGTCGTGGACTACAACGTCCGCGTGCGCGTGAAACCCGATGGCTCCGGCGTCGTCACGGACGGCGTCAAGATGAGCATCAACCCCTTCGATGAGATCGCGCTGGAGGAGGCCCTGCGCATCCGGGAACGCGGCGGCGCCGAGGAAATCGTGGTGGCCACCATCGGCCCGCAGGATACGCAGCAGCAGCTGCGCACCGCGCTGGCCATGGGTGCCGACCGGGCCCTGCTGGTCGAGCACGCCACACCAGTCGAGCCGCTCGATGTCGCGCGGGTGTTCCTGAAGCTCATCGAGCGCGAGCAGCCCTTCCTCGTCATCCTCGGCAAGCAGGCCATCGATGACGACAACAACCAGACGGGGCAGATGCTCGCGGCCCTGTGGAACCGGCCGCAGGCGACGTTCGCCTCCAGGGTCGAGCTGGCCGACGGCAAGGCCACCGTCACGCGTGAGGTCGATGCGGGCCTCGAAGTGCTGGAGGTGGACCTGCCCGCCGTGCTGACCACGGACCTGCGACTCAACGAGCCGCGGTACGTGAAGCTCCCCGAGATCATGAAGGCGAAGAAGAAGCCGCTGGAGACGATCCCCCTCGCCTCTCTCGGCGTGGAACCCCGCCAGCGCGTGAAGCCGGTGCGCTACGAGCCCCCGCCGCAGCGGCAGAAGGGCGTCATGGTGAAGAGCGCGCAGGAGCTCGTGGAGGCACTGAAGAAGAAAGGGCTCGTGGCATGAGCAAGGTTCTGATCGTTGCCGAACACGACGGCACCACTCTCAACGCCAGCACGGCCAAGTGCGTCAGCTGCGCGCACGCGCTCGCGGGCGCGGAGATCACGATCCTCGTTTGCGCAGCCGACGCATCCGCGGTCGCGGCGCAGGCGGCGCGGCTTCAGCACGTCGCCCGCGTCGTAAAGGTTGAGAATCCGGCGAACGAGCATCTCGTGGCGGCGGTTCTCGCCCCGCAGATTGCCGCGTTGGCCGGCGCGTACAGCCATGTGTTCGGTCCCTCGACCACGTTCGGGAAAGACCTGATGCCGCGCATCGCGGCACTTCTCGGCACCGCCCAGGTGAGCGACATCATGGCCATCGAGAGCGCCACGCGCTTCCGCCGCCCCATCTACGCGGGCAATGTCATCACCACTGTCGAGGTGGAAGCGGACGGCCCCATCGTCGGCACTGTGCGCACGGCCTCCTTCGAGGCGGCGCCCGAAGGCGGCACGGCGGCCGTGGAGTCCGCGGACGTGAACGTGGATCTGCCGGCGCACACGCGGTTTGTGTCCGTCTCGGCTGCGAAGTCCGGCCGCCCGGACCTGCAAACTGCCCGCCGAGTCATCTCGGGCGGACGCGCGCTCGGCAGCGCGGAGAACTTCAGCCTGCTCTACCGGCTGGCCGACAAGCTCGGCGCGGCCGTTGGCGCCTCACGCGCCGCGGTGGACGCGGGCTACGCCCCGAACGACCTGCAGGTCGGCCAGACCGGCAAGATCATCGCGCCGGACCTGTACATCGCCATCGGCATCTCCGGCGCCATCCAGCACCTCACCGGCATCAAGGATGCGCGCACGATTGTCGCGATCAACAAGGATCCGGAGGCGCCCATCTTCGAGGTGGCGGACTACGGCCTGGTGGGCGATCTGTTCGAGGTGTTGCCGGAGCTCGAAAAGCTCCTGTGAGTGTCTTGCCGGGGAGTGACCGTCCGGCCAACGCCGTTCGCCCACTTTCCCGCCGCCCAAAAGAAAAACGGCGCTCGATCGAGCGCCGTTTTCGCTGAAACGCGCGGCCCGGACGATCGAGCCTGCGCCATCCGGAACGATCAGAGCTGGTTCAGAACGTACTCGGCTGCCGAGACCTTGAACTGCCCCGGCTCCTCCACGTTCACCTGCTTCGCCACACCGTCTTCGACCACGATGGCAAAGCGCTGTCCGCGAGTGCCCATGCCGAAGCCGCGGGCATCCATTTCGAGGCCCAGCGCCTTGGCGTAGTCACCATTGCCGTCCGCCAGCATGAGGACCTTGTCGCCGACGTTCGAGTGCTTGCCCCAGGCATTCATCACGAACACGTCGTTCACGGCCATGCAGGCCACCGTATCGACGCCCTTGGCCTTGAACTGATCGGCCGCCTGCACGAAGCCCGGCAGATGCCGGGCATCGCAGGTGGGCGTGAAGGCGCCCGGGACCGAGAACAGCACCACCTTCTTGCCCTTGAAGAGCTCGTCGGTCGAGACGTTCTGCGGGCCGTCCTTTGTCATCGTTTTGAAGGTGCCCGACGGCATGCGGTCACCGGCCTTGATGGTCATGGCGATCGGCTCCCGGCTCAGGCCTGGCGTGCGTGCAGGCTCCACAGGTTGGCGAGCCGCTCGAGCTTGGGATCGCCCTTCACGGACTTGAAGGCCTTCTGCGCTTCTTCCTTGTTGCCAGCCTGAAGCTCGGCAATACCGAGGAGCAGGCGGGCCTCCGCCTCATTCGGCACACCGCCCTTGGCGAGACCGCGCTGGAACGCTTCCACGGCCTTGTCGTACTGCTTGTAGCCCAGGTACGCGAGCCCGACGCTCACGTCCTTGTCGCCCGTCTTGGCGGCGGCGGCATCGCTCGCCACCTGGTCGAGCGTCGCCCTGTCGGTGGCGGCCTGCTTCTTCGCCGACTCGAGCAGACGCTTGTTCTTGTCGAGCGAGCGCGCGTCGGTGAAGACGTTCTTCTGCAAGCCCTTCTCCAGGATCGCCTGCGCTTCACCCGGCGAGCCGGCCTCGATGGCGAGCTGCGCGAACTCCGTGTAGTCGTCGGGGCGCTTCAGCACGTCCACTTCATTGGCGAGCCGATACACGTGCAGGAGGCTGCGGTCGGTCTGCCCTTCGAGCTGGAACAGCGAGTAGACCAGGTTCTGCCAGTACTCCGGCTTCGGGTGGTACGCCACGAGCCGCTCGAGGGACTTCGTGGTGCAGTCGTTGTCGTTGAGCTTGACGCAGGCGCTCATGAGCAGCTGCAGCGGCTGCTCCTTGGGCGACTTGCCGGCCTTGATCTGGCCGGTGACGTAGTCGTCCACGAACTTCTGTGTCGACTTGAAGTCGCCCTTGATGTAGTACGACTGGGAGACGATCGTGTAGAGGTCCTCGTCGGTGTCGCCCCCCTTGATGGCGCGATTGCCGAACTCGATCGCCTTGTCGTAGTTCTTGATCTGATAGTTCACCTGCGCGAGCGCCTTCACGCGCCCGGGCACCTCATCCGCCGGCAGGAAGCCGGAGTTGAGCGAGGCTTCGAGTGCCTTCGCCGCTTCCGGGTACTGCTTGGTGCGCACGTACACGAATCCATACATCTGGTTGATCATGAATTCGTCGTACGGCGACTTCTCGGATTTGCCCTCGACTTCCTTGAGCTTCGTGAGCGCTTCCTGGTACTTGCCGGCATTCATGGCGTCCGCCGCGGCCTTGAGCGGCTTGGCGAGCGCACGACTGACCTTCTGCTCCTGCTTCTTCTCCTGGGCCTGAACCCCGGTGCTGACAGCAGCACCACCCGCAACGAGGACGCCCAGCGCGAGCGCCGACATCAGTTTCGAAGTGGTTTTCATTAGTCTCGAAACTCCGAAGTGTTCACGAACCCGATCTTCTTCATTCGGTTTCTCTGGGCCGCCGCCATAACGACCGCGACCGCGCCGTACTTCGCACGGCGGTCGGGACGCAGGTGGATCTCGGGCTGCGGGTCCTTGTTGGCCTCCACCCGGAAGTACTGCTCCAGCGTCTCGATGTTCGGGACGACCGTCCCGTTGTAGACGACCGTGCCGTCGAAATCGATTTCGAGATCGATGACCTCCGGCCGAAGCTGCTCGGGCGGCGGCGGGTTGTTCGCCTGCGGCATGTCCAGCTTCACCGCGTGCGTCATGATCGGGATGGTGATGATGAACATGATCAGCAACACGAGCATCACGTCGATGAGAGGCGTCGTGTTGATGTCACACATCGCCTCGCCTTCGGCGCTCGATCCCACACTCATTGCCATGTAATCGCTCTCCTCGGAAACGCGGTCGCAGACCTTCAGCGGTGCATGGCACCCAGGCCCTTGTCCGGCTCGGTGATGAAGCCCACCTTGATGATGCCTCCGCGCTGGACCGTGTAGATCACGCGGCCCACCGCTTCGTACCGCGTGTCCTTGTCCGCGCGGATGTGCAACTCAGGCTGGGGCTTCTTCACCGCCGCTTCCTTGATCAGATTGAGGAGCTGGTCGCGGTTGACCAGCTTCGTGTTCCAGTAGACGTTGCCCTTCGCATCCACCTCGAGCGTGATGTTCTCGGGCTTCGTCTGCGTGGGAATGTTCACTGCCTTGGGCAGGTTCGAGACCACGGTCTTCGTGATCACCGGGATGGTGATCAGGAAGATGATCAACAGCACCAGCATCACGTCCACGAGGGGCGTGGTGTTGATGGTTGAGTTCAGTTCCGCTTCTTCTGAGTCGGGAGAACCGACATTCATCGCCATCGTCACTTACTCCAGGCAGCTTTGGCGGTCAGGCCCGATGTGCCGGATCGCCGCACGGGCCTGCCGTTCTCAATCATCCGATCGCGTGGGCCTTATTTCCGGGCCGCCGCGGCAGGCGTTGCCACGGGACGAGCACCCCCCGTGCTGGCCGGCTGCGATTCGGGGCCGCCCACGCGGGCGCCGCTCACGAGGTAGGCATGGAGGTCCGCGGTGAAGTTCCGCAGCGCATCCTGCACACCCTTGTTACGGCGGATGAGCCAGTTGTAACCGAGCACCGCGGGCACGGCCACGGCCAGGCCGATGGCGGTCATGATGAGCGCCTCGCCGACGGGGCCGGCCACCTTGTCGATGCTCGCCTGACCGGCAAGGCCGATCGCGATCAGCGCGTGATAGATGCCCCACACCGTGCCGAACAGACCGACGAACGGCGCCGTCGAACCCACCGTGGCGAGGAACGCAAGGCCCGACTGCAGCTTGCTGTGCACCTGCTCGACCGAGCGCTGCAGCGACATGGTGATCCACTCGTGCAGGTCGATACGATCGGTGAGGCGGCCGTCGTGATGAGACGCGGCGCGCAGGCCGTCCTCGGCGATGTTGCGGAAGTCATCGCCCTTCTTCAGGCGCTCCACACCGTCCTTGAGAGTCGCGGCATTCCAGAAGTTCTTCTCGACCAGCTTGGCGGACTGCTTGAGTTTCCGCTGGTCCCAGATCTTCGTGAAGATGATGTACCACGAGAAGAGCGACATGAACACGAGAATGATGAGCGTGCCCTTCGCGACGAAATCGCCCTGTGCCCAGAGGGCAGACAGGCCGTATGGGTTCTCGACTACTGCGGTGGCTTGGTTTTCCATAGATTCCTCGATCAAAAAAAGACCGGGCGCGACGGCCCGGCACAGACTTTCAGCAAATCAATTTTTCAGTTCGAACTTCACGCGGAACGGGAAGCAGTCCGTGGTCGGCTCGCCATCGATCGTACCCGCCACGTAGCGTCCCGCTTTCGCAAGCTTCAGCGCGCCTTCGTCGAGACGTGCACTACCGGAAGACTGCTGGATCTCCGGTTCCCCAGCGAGCTTGCCGTCCGGGCCCACGCACACCTTCACGGTGATGGAGCCTTCCTCGCCAAGACGCTTGGAAGCGGCCGGATAGTAGTCCTCGGAATTCGGGAAGTTCCGTCCCATCTTCGCCTTCACGATCTTGCGCGGCGGCGGAGGCGGAGGCGGCGCCATCGGCACCGGCTTGTCCGTCACGTCCGTAATGGCCGTGGACTGGGAGGTGTCGATCGGAATCTCGATGGCCACTTCGGGCGGCGGCACTTCGACGGGAGGA
>JADGHX010000165.1 GCA_019683695.1 Steroidobacteraceae bacterium | reverse complement strand
GGGGTGGGGGATTCGGTGATGCGGGCGAGGTCTGCGACGGCGCGGGTGAAGTCGTCGTTCACGACCACGTAGTCGAACTCGTTCCAGTGCGACATGTCGCTGGCGGCGTCGCGCAGGCGGCGGGCGATCACTTCGTCGGAATCGGTGCGGCGGTTGCGCAGGCGCTCTTCGAGCGCGTGGCGCGAGGGGGGCAGGATGAAAATGCTCACGCAGTCGGGCATGGCCGCGCGCACCTGCCGGGCACCCTGCCAGTCGATCTCCAGGATGACGTCGCGACCCTGCCGGAGCTGCTCCTCGACGGGCTCGCGGCCGGTGCCGTAGTAGTTGTCGAAGACCTGTGCGTGCTCGAGAAACTCGCCCCGCCGCACGCGCTCGCGGAATTCCTCCACCGGAATGAAGTAGTACTCGCGACCGTGCTCTTCGTTGGGCCGCCGCGGCCGGGTGGTGTGCGAGATGGACAGGCGCAACTCCGGTTTGCGCTCGAGCAGCGCCTTCACGAGCGAGGTCTTCCCCGCGCCCGAAGGTGCTGCGATCACGAACAGCCGACCGCGAGGGCGCGGTGTATCCGATGCGGGCGTCGACACGTGATCAGCGTGCCGGCATGAACCGCGGCGAGGCGTCCGTGACCGTCACCAGGGCAATGTAGCGCAGGTCATCCAGCGTGAATCCGATCTCGCGCTTCGGTGGATAACTCGTCTTCAGCAGCAGGCTCGAGCACGAGATGTCCGACGCCTCGAATCGGACGAAGGTCGTCACCTCCGGCCCGGGGCGGCACAGCTCATCGGCGGCTGCGAGAATGCGCTGCGCGCGCAGGTAGTGATTCATGTTGTCTTCGCGAAGGCGTTCCAGGGACGCGACGCCACCGAGATAGACGGTGCGATGGGGAGGCTTGCTGTGGGCCGCCTGCGTTTCCGCCGCAGCGACCTCCGCGTGATCCTTCGCGGCTGCCGAAGGCGCTTCTTCCGCGAGCACGGCGGACGTGCTCAACGCGGCAAGCAGCGTGAAGAGCATCCTGGTGCGCATGGGTAGCACTCTCCTGTGTTCCGCCTATTCGATGTTCTGGACCTGCTCGCGCATCTGCTCGATGACGACTTTCATGTCCACGGCGGCGCGCGTGGTCTCCAGATCCTGGGACTTGGACGATAGCGTATTGGCTTCGCGGTTCAATTCCTGCATCAGGAAGTCCAGCCGCCGGCCGGCGGGCTCGCCCGCGCGGGTGACGCGGCGGATCTCCTGGATATGACCGGTGAGGCGGTCCAGCTCCTCATCCACGTCCAGCCGCTGCAGCAGCAGCGCAAGCTCCTGCTCGAGACGGTCCTGATCCACCTGGGCCTTCAGTTCCGCCAGCCTTTCATTCAGCCGCTCCCGCACGCGCACGCGCACCTCGGGCAGTCGGGCGCGCACCTGCGCCACGAGCGATTCCAGGCTCGTGCAGCGCTGCTCGATGAGCTCGCTGAGCCGTGCGCCTTCGCGTGCGCGCGCCGCCACCAGATCGCTCACGGCCTCGGTGAAGAGCTGCCGGGCGGCATTCGCCAGCTCATCGTTTCCCGCGGTGTTCTCGCGAACCACGCCGGGCCAGCGCAGCACGTCCATGAGATTGACCGTGTGGTTCTGGGGAACGGCGGCCGCCAGCTCGCGCAGCCGGGCCAACACGCGCGCCAGCGCGTCCGGGTCGATGTCGAGCGCGAGCTCGGCGCCGTGACCGGCGCGCAGGCTCATCGTGCAATCCACCTTGCCGCGCTTCAGCTCACGGGCGGCAATCTGGCGCAGGTCGGGTTCCACGACGCGCAGCTCGTCCGGCAGCCTGAAACCGGTTTCCAGAAAGCGGTGATTCACGCTGCGAAGCTCGCAGACGAGGGTGCCCCAGGGGCCGGTGGCCTCCCGACGGGCGAATCCGGTCATGCTGATGATCATCTGGGGCGTTCTGTGCGTGTACCGCGGACCCGGAAAGTGCGGCTGCGGCTTACGTTGATCTGCTCGCGAGTGATATAAAGCGCGGCCAATCTTATCAAATGGCGAGTGCCTTCTTGCGGGTCGAGTACGCTGATATCACGCTCGTAGGGGGACGCGAAGAAAACCAGGACAGGGTCGTCGCGGCAGTCGCTGAGCACGCTGCTTTGCTGCTTGTCGTCGATGGCATGGGTGGCCACGCCGAGGGCGCCCGCGCGGCAGAGGTCACGCAGAAGACCATTCTGGAAGCGTTCTGGCACACACCGCATCCGCTCTTCGATCCTCTGGGCTTTCTCCACATGACGCTGGGTCGTGCGCATGAGGACGTGGTGCGTCTCGGTGTGAACCTTCCGCTCGAGCAGCGCCCGCGCGCGACCTGTGCGGTCTGTATCGTGCAGCAGCGGTCGGCATGGTGGGCGCACATTGGCGACAGCCGCGTGTACCACCTGCGGCGTGGCGCTGTGCTTCAGCGTACGCGCGATCACAGCCACGTTGAGCTTCTGCTGCGTGAAGGGTTGATCACAGCCGAGCAGGCCGTGACGCATCCCATGCGCAACTTCGTAGAGTGCTGCCTCGGTGGCGATCCGATTCTGCCGGACATGACGCTCACCCCGCGCATCCCTCTGGAACCGGAAGACGTGCTATTCGTCTGCACGGATGGAATGTGGGCCACGCTCGCCGATAGCGAGATCGCAACCCGGCTCACGGCGAGCGGCGGCACCACGCCGATGCGCGAGGTCCTCATGGCACTCGGGCAGCTCGCGATCGCGCGTGCGGGTGCCGGAAGCGACAACACATCCGCGGCGGCGCTGCGGTGGTTGGGCGACTGAGCGCGCCACCCGCGGCACCATTTCCTGGAGACATTTGATGACCGGCAGGTTTCTTCCGTGACACGGCCCAGTGGCAGAGCAGCGGATCAGCTGCGCCCGGTGCGCTTCAGATCGGGATTCGCAAGACATGCGGAGGGCTCCGTGCTCGTCGAATTCGGCGACACGCAGGTGCTCTGCACGGCCAGCGTCGAGGACACGGTGCCAGCCTTTCTGCGCGGCAAGGGGCAGGGTTGGGTCACCGCGGAATACGGGATGCTGCCGCGTTCCACGCACACGCGCACGGCGCGCGAAGCGGCACGCGGGAAGCAGAGCGGGCGCACCCAGGAGATCCAGCGGCTCATCGGCCGCTCGCTGCGGGCGGTGATTGATCTCAAGGCACTGGGCGAACGCACCATCACCGTGGATTGCGATGTGCTGCAGGCGGATGGCGGCACGCGCACGGCCTCGATCACCGGAGGGTACGTCGCGCTGGCGCAGGCGTGTGAGCGGCTGGTGTCGCGCAATGTCATCCCTTCCAACCCGATCCATGGGCAGGTCGCCGCCGTTTCGGTAGGGATCTGCAATGGTGTGCCCGTTCTGGATCTGGACTACGCGGAAGATTCCACCGCGGAAACGGACATGAACGTCGTCATGAACAACGGCGGCGGGTTCGTGGAAATCCAGGGCACGGCAGAAGGCCATGCATTCCGCCGGCACGAGCTCGATGCGCTGCTCAATCTCGCGGCATCCGGCATGGGCGAGTTGTTCGCGCTGCAGCTTCAGGCCCTGAGCGCGCCGGATTTCCAGCCCGCGCCGTGAAGCTCGTTCTCGCGAGCGGCAACGCCGGCAAGCTGCGTGAGCTGTCGGCACTGCTGTCCCCGCTGGGGTACGAGCTCGTTGCGCAGTCCTCGCTTGGAATCGACACGCCGCCCGAGACGGGCGCCACCTTCACCGAGAACGCGCTTCTCAAGGCGCGGCACGCGGCCGCGATCTCCGGCTTTCCGGCGCTCGCCGATGATTCCGGCATCGAGGTGGACGCGCTCGGCGGACGCCCTGGCGTGCACTCCGCGCGCTATGCAGGTGAGAACGCGACCGACACCGAGAATCTTGAAAAGCTGCTCGCCGAGCTGCGGGGCGTGCCGCCCGAGCGTCGTACGGCGCGTTATCAATGCGTCATCGTGCTCGCGCGCAGCGGAAACGATGCGCACCCGTTGATCGCGCAAGGCACGTGGGAAGGCCGCATTCTCGAGGCACCGCGCGGCACCGGCGGCTTTGGCTACGACCCGATATTCCTTCCGCACGGCCTGCAGCTCACGGCCGCAGAGCTGCCGGCCGCAGAGAAGAACGCTCGCAGTCACCGCGGCCTGGCCCTGCAGGCTCTGGTAGAGAAAATCCGAGCGCAAGGCCCGTAAGGTTTCCGGCGGACTTTGGTTCTGCCGGCGCTTCGGGTGTGGCAGACACGCGATCGCGAGCCACACGGACGCCGCCGGCGCCGGAGGCTCGCGCGGACGGGGGATGGGAGCGCGTCAACGCTGATTGCGGTTTCCGAGACGATCACGCCGCGCACGCGGTGGACTGCTGTTATCCATCGACGGGAGCATCCGGCTCGCGCGCAGGGTGCGCGTATAGTGCCGCCTTCGCATCTGCCGCCAGAGCGGCTCGAGGGATCACTATGCTCGTCACTGCTGTGGAAACGCGCATATCGCTTCGGGTTCTCTTCTCACTCCTTCTCCTGCTCGCGCTCTTCACTACACAAGTGACTGCGCAGCAGCCAGCCGCTTCAGGGAACGCTGCCACGCGCGAGCTGCATGCCCTGTTTGACGAGGCGTGGGATCAGGACATGCGCAACAACCCGCTCTACGCCACGTATCTGGGCGATCGCCGCTTCGAGCGACTCTGGCCCGACATCTCGATGGCGGCGATCGAAAAGCGCCACGCGACGGACGAAGCGACGCTTGCCCGCCTGCGGCGCATCGATCGCGCGGCGCTCTCCGCGCAGGATCAGCTCAGCTACGACCTGTTCGCGCGCGAGTACCAGAGCCGGCTCGACCTGTATCCCTACAAGCCGTACCTCTACGAGCTGCGGTTGCGCGACGGCATTCAGACGCTCTCCGAGCTCGCCGAGCTGCTTCCGTTCGCCACGGTGACGGACTACGAGAACTGGATCGAGCGCCTGAAAACAATCGACCGTTACATCGACCAGTACCAGGCGCTGCTCCAGGTCGCCATACGCGAGAAGCGCACCCAGCCGCGCGTGATCATGGAGCGCGTGGCGCCCCAGCTCGCCGCGCTGACCGGCAAGGACGTTGAAGCGAACCCGTTCTATGCGCCGTTCACGCGCATTCCGGACAGCATCCCCGCGAACGAGCGCTCGAGGCTTCAGGCAGAAGGGCGAGCGGCCGTGGCGAACGTGGTGATTCCGGCCTACACGCGATTCGAGAAATTCTTCCGCGAGCGCTATCTGCCCGCCACGCGCAAGACGGACGGCATCTGGGATACGCCGCAAGGCGTGGAGTTCTATCGCGAGCTCGCGGCGTTTCACACGACCACGCGCCTGACTCCCGAGGAGATCCACGACATCGGGCTCAAGGAGGTGGCACGCATTCGCGCAGAGATGGATCGCATCATCGCGCAGGTCGGCTTCAAGGGGACGTTCGCGGAGTTCCTCGAGTACCTGCGCACCGATCCGAAGTTCTACTACGACTCGCCGGACGAGCTCTTCCGCGCCTACGTCGTCATCGCGAAGCAGATCGATCCGGAGCTGGTGAAGCTCTTCGGGAAGCTGCCGCGCACGCCGTACGGCGTGCGCCCCATCCCCATGACCAGCGCGCCGAACACGACGACCGCGTACTACCAGGGGCCGGCAGCGGATGGCTCACGAGCCGGCTATTACTACGTGAATCTGTATCGCCCCGAGGTGCGGCCGAAGTACGAGATGGAAGTGCTCACGCTGCACGAAGCGGTGCCGGGCCATCACCTGCAGATCGCGCTCGCGCAGGAGCAGACCGACCTGCCCCAGTTCCGGCGCAACGCGGAAGCCACAGCGTTCGTCGAAGGGTGGGCGCTGTATACCGAAAGCCTCGGGGAGCAGCTTGGGCTGTACAAGGATCCGTACGCCAAGTTCGGGCAGCTCACCTACGACATGTGGCGCGCGGTGCGGCTCGTGGTGGATACGGGCATTCACGCCAAGCACTGGACCCGCCAGCAGGCCATCGACTACTTCAAGGCGAACGCGGCCAAGACCGAGGCCGACATCATCAACGAGGTGGACCGCTACATCTCCTGGCCGGGTCAGGCGCTTGCGTACAAGATCGGGCAGCTGCGGATCCTCGCGCTGCGTGAGGAAGCGCAGAAGGCGCTCGGCAGCCGGTTCGACATCCGCGCGTTCCATGATGTGGTGCTCTCCAACGGCGCCGTCCCGATGGACGTGCTGGAACAGCAGGTGCGTAACTGGATCGCGCAAGCGCAGAACTCCTCCGCGCGACCGGAGTCCTGAAGCGGGCCATGCTCACCACGCCCCCACTTTCGCTCTACGTGCACCTGCCCTGGTGCGTGCGGAAGTGCCCGTATTGCGACTTCAACTCCTACACGTTGAAGGGGCCCCTGCCCGAAGTCGCTTACCTCTCGGCGCTGGAACGGGATCTCGAGTCGCAGGCCCGGGGGCTCGAGGGGCGGCCCGTCATCAGCGTGTTCTTCGGCGGCGGCACGCCGAGCCTCTTCCCGCCCGAAGCGATCGGGCGGGTGATCGAAGCCGCCCGACGGCACTTCATCTTCGCGGCGGACGCCGAAATCACACTGGAGGCGAATCCCGGCACCGTGGAGCGTGGCCGGTTCGAGGGCTACCGGGCCGCGGGCGTGAACCGCGTATCCCTTGGCGCGCAAAGCTTCGACGCACGCCAGCTTGAGGCCCTCGGGCGAATCCATTCGCCTGAGGAGACGCGCCGTGCGGTGGAGGAGCTCCACGCCGCGGGTCTCTCCAACTTCAACCTGGACCTGATGTACGCCCTGCCCGGGCAGGACGTCTCGGCTGCGGTGAGAGACATCGATGCGGCGCTCGCGCTGCAGCCCGCGCACCTGTCTCACTATCAGCTCACGCTCGAGCCCGGCACGCAGTTCGCCGCCAGCCCACCGCAGCTGCCGGAGGACGACGTGGCGGCAGAGATGCTCGTGGTGTGTCAGGAAAGGCTTGCTGACGCGGGGTTTGCTCAGTACGAGGTGTCCGCCTATGCACGCCCGGGAAGGGAGTGCCGCCACAACCTGAACTACTGGCTCTTCGGCGATTACGTGGGCGCCGGGGCCGGCGCCCACGGCAAGCTCACCGATTGCACCACCTCGACCGTGGTTCGCACGACGCAGCAGCGCGAACCGCGCAGGTACCAGGCGGCTGCGCCGCACGCCATCGCCCGGGTGCCGGTGCCCGCGCGCGACCTGCCGTTCGAGTTCATGATGAATGCCCTGCGCCTCACGCAGGGCTTCGAGCCCGGGCTGTTCACCGCGCGGACGGGGCTCGAATGGGACGCGGTGGCGCCGGTCATCGCGCGTCTGGAGGCCCGGGGACTGCTTGAAATCGCGGGCGAGCTGTGCAAGCCGACCGCGCGAGGCGTGCGCTTCCTCAACGAGTCGCTGGTGGAGTTCCTGCCGGAAAAGCCGGTTTTGACCGGCAATCCGGTGATGTCAATGGGGTCCTGAAGCCCATCTCGGGGGTGGTGTGCGCGCTCTTATGCACAAGGCGCCATGTCCCTGACACAAATGAGCGCATTACGCGCAAATTTGGTCAAACCGCTCCCAGACCCGCTCGTAAGTCATTGACGGATATGGGTGAAATGGGCTGGTCATTTTTTAGCCAACGTAACAAATCCGTCATCCCACCGCGAAATTCGCTGCGTGCGAGCGGCGCTGTCCACAGAGTTATCCACAGGTTCTGTGGATAAGGAAATGCCTGCGTCAGAGCTCACTTCGGCGGGTGGAAAACGCCTCGTCCGGCCCCACTCAGGCGGGCCCGGCAACGGGCACTGAAAGCCACCCTGACGCTTGAGCGTGCTGCCCGGTGCCGCTAGACTTCCGCGCCCTTTGTGGCGCGGGCCTTGGGAGCTTCTCCTCGGGCTTTTCCGCGTTCCACCCCGACATATCGAGCGTGCTATGAAACCGTCCATTCATCCCGAGTACAAAGAGATCGCTGTCACCTGCACCTGCGGCAACAGCTTCACCACGCGCTCGACGCTGGGCCATGACCTGCAGGTCGAAGTGTGCTCGAGCTGCCACCCGTTCTACACGGGCAAGCAGAAGATCGTCGACACCGCCGGTCGCGTCGACAAATTCCGCAAGAAGTACGCCGCCAGCGGCGCGCGCTGAAGGTGCGCTTGTTGCCCGGCTTCAGCTGGGCATTCGTCCGGTCTTCACACGCGGCGTGAGCGCACGTCCGACCGGAACTTCCGCCCCCTCCCTCGAATCGTAACCGTGGGCTTTCAGCCCACGGTTTTCAGTGTTTTCCGTTCGTCGCCTGAGGATTCGAACCGGTCGCCTTCGTCACGGCCGCCCACGCCCGGCACTCACTGCCGAACTTTGCGTTGGAACGGTGCGGCGCTGCGCGCAGACCACTCGCGTCGAGCTATGCACTTCGCGTCGCTCGCACGTGATGGCGTCCCACCGGACAGGCTCCTAGACTGGCGGCACGTGCCCACGAGGGAGCTCGTAAGCCATGAAGCGCCAACTCGCCGTTGCCGTTCTCTCCACACTGGCCGGATTTGCGGTGTCGAGCTGCGCGACGAATCCCGTGACCGGTGGCCACAATGTCGTCATGAGCTCGACACAGAGCGAGAAGGAGCAGTCTCGCCGGCTGTACGAGCAGATCATTCGCGCCTACGGCCTCTATGAAGACCAGGCCGTGCAGGACTACGTCAATCGCGTCGGCCAGAAGGTGGCGAAGAACAGTCACCTGCCGGACTGGGAATACAAGTTCACCGTTCTCGACGACGAGTCCGTCAACGCCTTCACCACGGGCGGTGGCTACGTCTACGTCCACCGCGGCCTGCTCGCCTACATGAATTCGGAGGCGGAGCTGGCCGCCGTGCTGGGTCACGAGATCGGGCACATCACCGCGCGGCATCCGGCCCGGCGGCAGACACGCGGCGTGCTCGCGTCGGTGCTCGCAACGGGCGCGGCCATCATGACGGGCTCGAGCGCGGTGGCGCAGCTGGCGAACGTCGGCGCCACGGCGTGGCTGCAGGGCTACGGTCGTGAGAACGAAATGGAAGCCGACCGGCTCGGCCTCGAATATGCGACGAAGACCGGCTACCGGCCCGAGGCGATGGGCGAAGTGTTCCGCGTCTTCAAGCAGCAGGAGAGCTTCGAGCTGCAGCGCGCGAAGGACGAGGGGCGCGAGCCGATGATCTATCACGGCGTCTTCTCCTCCCACCCGGCACCGGATGCGCGCGAGATCCAGGCCGCGAAGGGCGCCGCGAACATCACCGATCAGCCCGAAGGCGGCTGGATCGACGGTCGCGAGGAGTTCATGAAAGCCATCGACGGCCTGCCGTACGGCTCGAGCCGCGCCCAGGGCATCGTGCGCGACAACCGCTTCTACCACGCGGACCTGGGCATCACGCTCGCGTTTCCGCGCGGCTGGCACATCGAGAACCAGCGTGACCGCATCCTCGCCTACACGCGCAACAAGGACGCCATCATGCAGGTGACGGCCGCCCCCCGGCCGGAAAAGAAGACGCCCCGCGAGTTCCTCATCGGCGAGCTGAAGGGCGCCTCCTTCATGCGCGGCGAGGAGCTGCGGGTGAACGGCATGGAGGGCTACACCGTCGTCACACGCCACGGTTCGCCTCTCGATGGCGGCGAGGGCCCTGTGCGCTGGGCGGTGCTGTACCGGGACAAGACCGCGTTCCTGTTTGGTGGCGCGAGCCGCTCCGGCACGGCGGGCCTTCCGGCGGATGACGGGCTGTTCCTGTCCTCGGTGCAGACAATGCGCAATCTCAAGCCCTCGGAATACCCGCTGGCGCAGCCCTATCGCATCAAGGTGATCCAGGCCACCGAGAAAACGAAGCTCGAGGACTACGCGAAGCAGGTGCCCGTGCAGCGCTATCAGAAGGAGGAGCTGCTGATGCTCAACGGGCTGTACCCCAACGGCAAGGTGAAGCCCGGGCAGTACCTCAAGATCGTCGAGTAGGCGCGGGGTGCGCTTGCGCCCGCGCTCGCCGTGCCTTGATTTCACGGCGTGAGAATGTAACCCTCGCTGCGGCTCGCGCCGTCCTGCCTGCCGCGAGTCTTCGTGAACCTTGCGCGAATGAGTTCGGAATGAGCAATTCGAAGTTCGAGTTGCTGGACCCTGTGTCCGGCAAGAAAACGGGCCTACCGGTCCGCCATGGCACCCTCGGGCCCTCCGTCGTCGACATCGCCTCCCTGCACAAGGATCTCGGCGTTTTCACCTACGACCCGGGCTTCGGGCTCACCGCCTCCACCGAGAGCCGCATCACCTACATCGATGGGGATGCCGGCATCCTCCTGTACCGCGGCTATCCCATCGAGCAGCTCGCCGAGCGCAGCACGTTCATGGAAGTGGCGTACCTGCTGCTGCATGGGGAGCTTCCGAACAAGAAGCAGCTCGAGGAGTTCACCGAGAGCATCCGTCATCACACGATGATCAACGAGACGCTGCTGCGGTTCTTCAACGGCTTCCACCATAACGCCCACCCGATGGCGATGGTGTCGGCCGTGGTGGCGTCGATGTCCGCGTTCTATCACGACACGATGGACATCTATAACCCGCGCCAGCGCGAGATCTTCTCTCACCGCATCGTTGCGAAGATTCCCACCATCGCGGCGGCCGCGCACAAGCATTCGCTCGGGCAGCCGTTCATCTATCCGCGGAACGACCTCGACTACTGCAGCAACATGCTGCATATGTTCTTCGCCGTTCCCTGCGAGCCCTATCAGCTCGATCCGGTGGCCGCCCAGGCGCTCGACCTGCTGTTCATCCTGCACGCCGACCACGAGCAGAACGCCAGCACCTCCACGGTGCGCCTCGCCGGCAGCACCGGTGCGAATCCCTACGCGGCCATTTCCGCGGGCGTCTCGGCGCTCTGGGGCCCGGCGCACGGCGGGGCGAACGAGGCGGTGCTCAACATGCTGGAGCAGATCGGCACCGTCGAGAACATCCCGAAGTACCTTGCCCTGGCGAAGGACAAGTCGAGCCATTTCCGGCTGATGGGCTTCGGCCATCGCGTGTACAAGAACTTCGACCCGCGCGCGAAGATCATCCGCGCGATGTGCCACAAGGTGCTCGCGCAGCTGGGCTGCACGAACAATCCTCTGTTCGAGCTGGCGCTGCGTCTCGAGGAGATCGCGCTCAAGGACGAATACTTCATCTCGCGCAAGCTGTACCCGAACGTGGATTTCTACTCGGGCATCATCTACAGCGCGCTCGGCATCCCGCGCTCCATGTTCACCGTCATGTTCGCCATTGCGCGCACGGTGGGCTGGGTGGCGCACTGGGCGGAGATGATCTCCGACCCCGGCATGCGCATCGGGCGCCCCCGCCAGCTCTACACGGGGCCGAAGCAGCGGGATTACGT
>JADGHX010000164.1 GCA_019683695.1 Steroidobacteraceae bacterium | reverse complement strand
CATCACCACGCAGGAGAAGGTGTACTCCACCTTCCGCGACACCTACCACAGCTGAGCCTCACCGGCGCCACTGCCCGCGCGGCAGTGGCGCCGGTCGATCAGGCAATCTTCGTCTCGTCCGTGGGCTCTTTCGGGGGCGTCTCGGGCGCCACCCTCACGCAGTTGCGCCCCGCGCGTTTGGCGGCATAGAGCGCATCGTCAGCGCGCATGAGCATGTCGCTCGATGTGCAGGTACCCGGCTTCGACACGGCCACACCGATGCTCGCGGTGATCCGCCTGCGTGCGGGGAACCAGCGTGTGGTGTCGATGGCCATGATCTGCTCGCGGTAGCGTTCCGCGGCCGCGCACGCGTTCTCGAGCGAGGTGTTCGGCAGCACCACCAGAAATTCCTCGCCGCCGAGCCGGCCGAAGAATGCAGGCTCGCGCACTGCCGTACGCAGCTCGCGAGCAATGAACTTGAGCACCTCATCCCCGATCGGGTGACCGTGGTGGTCATTGATGCTCTTGAAATGATCGATGTCCACGATGAGCACCGAGCACCGCTGCTCACCTTCCCGCTGCAGCAGGTCTTCCAGCCTTCGCAGCACATCCCGGCGATTGGGCACGCCGGTGAGCTCGTCCGTGAGAGCGAGCATGCGCATGCGCTGGCTCATGCGCCGCTGATGGATGGCCAGGGTGGCGAGCATCGCGGCGAGCAGCACGGTGAGCACGATGGCGAACGCCTGCAGCTGCCGCGCGCGGCGTTCCTGCTGCAGGGCCTTTTCGTTCGCCTGGTTCTCGCGCGTGAGGAGGGCGTTCTCCTTTTCCTTGGTGGCGGTGTCGAACTCCACTTTCAGCGTCGTGAAGCGCTCGTCGAGCTGATTCTCGAGCAGCTTGTCCGACACCGATTTCTGCTTCACCTGTGTTTCATACGCCGCGCGCCAGTTGCCGAGCTCAGCGTGCACGCGGGCGAGCTCCGCGTACGTGAGGCTCAGATCCCCGAGCGCATCCGCGTCCCGGAAGATCTGCGAAGCGTCCTCGAGCGCGGCGAGGCTCTCCTCGAGCCGCCCCAGTCGATGCAGGGCGACGCCCCGCGTGAGCTGAATGTGCGCGCGCAGTCGCGCATCCGTCGTCCCGCCGAGCAGGGCTTGCGCGCGCTTCAATGTATCCAGCGCACCGCGCGGATCTCCGGCGGCGTTGGCGACCGCCGCAAGGCCTCGCAATGCATAGGCTTCGCCGCGCGCGTAACCGAGCTCACGCTGGATCTGCAGTGACTCCGCGTAAGCACGGCGCGCGAACTCCCATTGCTGCTGCTTCTCGTGGGCGCGCCCGAGGTTGTACAGCGTGACGGCAACTTCTCGGCGCAGGCCGGCTTCACGCTGCCCCTTGAGGGCGCGTGTGTAGATGTGCACGGCCTGGGCGTAGTCCCCAAGGCGGTTGTAAAGGATGGCGATGGCGTTCAGCACGGTGATCGCGTGCTGTGGCATGTGTCGTTTTTCGAACAGGCTCTGCGCAGTGCGCAGATCGGTGAGCCCGGCCGAATATTTGCCCTGCACGCCGCGAAGATAGCCGCGGTTGAACAGGGCTTCTGCGAGCATCTCGTCGTCCTGCGCTTCGGTGGCGACGCTCACGGCCTGATCGTAGAGCGCGATGGCCTGCGCATTGTCGCCGGCGATCTCGTGCAGATCCCCCTGGCAGGTGAGCACGCCGGCTCGCAGCCCCCGACGATGGGCCTGCGGGAGCAGGGCGACGGCGCGCTCGATCTGCTCTTCCGCTGCGTGCTGATCGCGTTCGGCGTAATACGTGCAGAGCAGGATGCGCGCGCGGATCTCGAGATCCGCATTCGGCTTGCCCGCGAGCAGAGCGATGGCGGCTTCCGCATCGTGCCGGCTCTTTTCCGGGTCGATGCGCATCCCGAGCACGCTGCGCTCGATCAGCGCCTGGGCCGACTGCGGCTCCTGACTGCGCGCAATCTGCACGCACGCCATGGCGAGGGCTGCCAGCAACGGTGCCCCGCCGACGCGGGCCAGATTGGAGCGAAAGAATCGGTGCATCGGGCTGCGGAATCTGACGGAAGGCGACAACGCACGCGCAAAAGGTCCTCACGTCACTGTAGCCGATTGGGGGGCAGGCCCGAGTGCCTTGTTTTGCGGTCTGGCCCGCCCGGTCCGTGCGCCGTTCGACGGTTTTGAATTATGGCAAATGACAGGCCCGCGCGCCGAGCCCTGCGGGACGGCCGGACTGCGACCCGCGTCTCGTCAAGCGTTGCACCAAAATGACGATACAGGCGACATGAATCTGCTATCGCTGCTGGGTCTTCGTCGGGTGTGGGTGGACGCCACCGAGCTTGCCGATCTGCGCGGCAAGGTCGCCGCCCTGAGCGAGGCGCAGCCGATGATCGAGTTCGACCTGAACGGCCGCGTGCTCGATGCGAATGCCAACTTCCTCAAGGCATCCGGTTACTCGCTGAAGGAGATCCGGGGCGAGCATCACAGCATGTTCGTGGACCCCGAGCAGCGGAATACACCCGAATACAAGGCGTTCTGGGAGAGTCTGCGCCGCGGCGAGCGCCAGTCCGCCCGCTACAAGCGCATGGCGCGCAATGGCCGGCCGCTCTGGGTGCAGGCCACCTATTACCCGGTGCGCGACCGCTCGGGAAAGCCCTTCAAGGTCGTGAAGTACACCGTCGACATCACGGAGGAGATGCTGGCGCAGGCCGATGCCGCCGGTCAGGTTGCCGCCATCAGCAAGGCGTTGTGCGTGGCGGAATACAACCTCGACGGCACGATCATTGCGGCGAACGACAACTTCCTGCGCGCGTTCGGCTACTCGCTGAACGAGTTGCGCGGTCAGCATCACAGCATGCTCGTCGAGCCCACGATGCGGGACACCCCGGAATACCGTGCTCTGTGGGCCAAGCTGGCACGCGGCGAATACGATGCGTCCCAGTACAAGCGCGTGGGGCGCGGCGGGAAGGTGCTCTGGGTGGAGGCGAGCTACAACCCGATCCTCGATGCCGGTGGAAAGTTGTTCAAGATCGTGGAGTACGCCACGGACGTCACGGAGCGCGTGCGCCTTGCGGAGCAGCTGCGCAGCGCCGTTGCCGAAACGCAGGCTGCAGTAACGGCTGCAGCGGAAGGCGATCTCACGCATCGCATCTCCCTCGAAGGCAAGACCGGCGAGATCGCCACGCTCTCGCGCGGCGTGAATGCGCTGATCGATGTGACGGCAGGCCTGATTCGCCGGATCAAGGATGCGGCACGCGAAGTGCAAACGAGTGCGCAGGAAATCTCCCTGGGAAACCAGAACCTGTCACAGCGCACCGACGAGCAGGCGGCGAATCTCGAAGAGACCGCCTCGTCGATGGAGCAGATGGCGAGCACGGTGAAGCAGACCGCGGACAACGCGGCCCAGGCCAATCAGCTCGCCATCGCCGCGTGCGCGCAGGCCGAGAAGGGCGGCGCCGTGGTCGGCTCGGCGGTGGAGGCGATGACAGGCATCAACAACGCTTCCGGGAAGATCGCCGACATCATCGGGGTGATCGACTCGATCGCCTTCCAGACGAACCTGCTTGCGCTCAACGCCGCGGTGGAAGCGGCGCGCGCGGGAGAGCAGGGGCGCGGCTTTGCCGTCGTGGCCTCCGAAGTGCGCAGCCTCGCCGGGCGCAGTGCCACCGCGGCGAAGGAGATCAAGGCGCTCATCCAGGACAGCGTCGCCCGGATCGCCGAAGGCAGCCGGCTCGTCGATGAGTCCGGGCGCACGCTCAACGAGATCGTCGCGGCCGTTCGCAAGGTGACGAACATCGTCGCCGAGATCGCCGCGGCCTGTCGCGAGCAGTCCTCGGGCATCGAGCAGGTGAACAAGGCGATCATGCGCATGGACGAGGGCACGCAGCAGAACGCGGCGCTCGTCGAGCAGGCCGCCGCCGCAAGCGAAGCCATCGTGCGTCAGGCGCAAACGCTCACCGAAATGATCGCGCGGTACACCACCAGCGCCGCATCGGCATCCATCGAAGCGTCCGGCCGGGATCGAGCCGGCGCCGCGATCCACGCGGCCTGACCGGTCCGCCGCCCGGGCGGCACCGGGAATCTTTCCTGATCCGTCTGTCCCCCGGTGACAGATCGGGCCGCAAGTGGAACCATGCGCCCGCGACATCGCGATCGCTCAGGTGCGCCTCTCATGTCAGAACGTCCAGCCCGTCACGCCGCCACGCCCGGGGCGCAGATGTCGCCTTGGCGCGATATGGCCATCGTCTTCGGGATTACGCTCGTGTCCGCGCTGCTGGCCGCGCGTTTCGAGCTGAACGAGCTGCTCTTCGAGCACACGCGTCAGTGGGAGCATTTTCAGCTGGACGAGTGGCCCACGGCACTGCTCGTTCTCGCCGCATCGCTGGGTTGGCTCTCGTGGCGGCGCTACCAGCAGACGCTCATCGAGCTGCGCGCAAGACAACGTGCCGAAGAAAGGCTCGAGCGCGTGCTGGCGGAAAACAGGGAGCTCGCACACCAGCATCTGCGGATCCAGGAGGCCGAGCGCAAGCACCTGGCGCGCGAGCTGCACGATGAGCTCGGGCAGTACCTCAATGCCATCAAGCTCGATGCGGTCACGATCGGTGAGATGGCCGTGCAGGATCCCGCGGGAACGGGCGTCGCTGCGAAGCGCATCGTGCAGGCGGTGAATCACGTGCACGGAGTCGTGAACGACATGATCCGGCGGCTGCGGCCCACAGGTCTCGACGAGCTGGGGCTGGTAGCAGCGCTGGAGAGTTGCGTGGACCAGTGGCAGCAGCGCCTGCCGAACGTGCGGTTCTCCTTTTCAGTGGAGGGGAACGTTGACGATCTCGGTGAGTTGCTCAACCTCACCCTCTACCGGCTGATTCAGGAGGGGCTCACGAATGCCTACAAGCACGCGCAGCCCCGAAACATCGACATCACGTTGCGGCGGGAGAAGAACGCTACGGGCGGCGACGACATCGTGCTTACGCTGACGGACGATGGGCGCGGGGCCGATCTGGCCCGGCGCAATGCGGGCTTCGGGTTGACGGGCATGCGGGAGCGCGTGGCGATGATGGGCGGTGGCTTCGCCATCGACACCGCGCCGGAGCGGGGATTCGGTTTTGAAGCGCGGCTGCCCGTGGCCGCGGGGAGTGGCTGATGCACGGTGGCAAGATCACGGTACTGCTCGTGGACGATCACGCGGTCGTGCGCGAAGGCTATCGGCGGTTGCTCGAGCGCCGGGGAGACATCGTCGTGATCGGCGAGGCGGCGAATGCCGCCGAAGCGCACGAGCTGTTCTGTTCGCTCGCGCCGCAGGTGGTGGTGATGGACATCGCGTTGCCGGGCGTGAGTGGCATCGAGGCGATGCGGCGAATGCTGGCGCGCGAGCCCGGAACGCGCGTGCTCATCTTCAGCATGTACGAAGATGCCATTTTCGCAAACCGTGCCTTGCAGGCTGGCGCCAGCGGCTATGTGACGAAGGCGAGTGCGCCGAACGTGCTGGTGGAAGCGGTGCACGTGATCGCGCGCGGAAAGCGGTACATCAGCGCTGACATTGCGCAGGAGCTGGCGCTGCGCAACGTGGTTGCGAGCACCTCCGCCACGGACGGACTATCCGCCCGTGAATTCGAGGTGCTGCGCCTGCTGGTTCAGGGGCGCTCGGTGCGGGAGATCGCGCAGACCCTGGGCCTCACGCCCAAGACCGTCGCGAATCATCAATCCGCCATCAAGCAGAAGCTGGGTGCGGACACGGCCGTGCAGCTCGTGCGCATCGCCAGCCGCCTCGGGCTCGATCAGGAGAAGCCCCTGTCTCCGCCCGAGGCGTGAGGGTTTCAGAACTGATACCGGATGCCGGCTCGCAGCGTGCGCGGCTCGGCCGCGCGGCTCATGCGTCCGTCGATCTGCTCGCCCGGTGCATCGAGGCCCGGCACGTGCGCGGCGTAGTAGTAGACGATGTCCTTGCCATCGTCATCGAACACGTTCAGCAGTTCCGCATACAGCGTGACGTGAGTCATCTTCCAGGCCGCGCGCAGGTTCACCACCGTTTCAGAGCCGGCGCGCAGCGAATCGTCCTCCAGGAGCGGGTAGGGGCCGAGGTATCGTACGCGCATGCTGGCTTCCCAGCGGTCCTTCACGGCGGAGATGCCGAGCTCGCCCGCGCTCTCGATGGCGCCCGGAATGAACTCGGCGCCGGGGCTGTCCTCGGCGCGCGCACGGCTGCCGGTCCACACCGCATCGAGCGCCAGCCAATCGAGCGGACGCCAGAAACCCACGATCTCGTAGCCGCGACGCTTGCTCGGCGTGGAGGGTTCGACCGAATTCGAGTCGCCCACGAACTTGAGCTCGCTGCCCACATCGAGCCACCAGTACGTGGTGGTGAGCGTGAGCGGCCCCACCTGAAAGCGCGCGCCGAGCTCCTTGCCTGTGCCCCGCACGAGGCCGGGCACGGCGTCGTTGCCGGGAAGCGGTGCGGCCACTCCGCGCGAATCGTTCGAATGAAAGCCGCGGCCCCAGTTGGCGTACAGCTCCACTCTGGAGTTGATCGCGTATGCGGCACCCAGCTTCGGAGAAACGATCTGGTCGGTGGTGTCGCCGCTCAGGTAGCCGGCCTGTTTCGCGGTGACATCGAAGGAATAAAAATCCGCGCGGGCGCCGGCGAGCACACGAAGCGGCTCGATGGGGCGCCAGGTGGCTTCCGCGTACGGTGAGATGGAGCCCTCGGCCACCGAGTAGCGGCCCAGATCTTCCTCCAGCACGCCGCCAGTCGTGTGTTGCAGGCCCACGCGATCGACGTCGTCGTAACGGCCTTCGGCCCCCACGGTGACGGAGTAGTGCGGCTGATCGAAAACCGTGCGCTCGAACCGGCCGCCGAAGATGTTGCGCCGGTCGAGCTGGTTGATCTGAAAGTCGTACGTGGGGTCCGACAGCATGTGCCAGTCGTAATGCTGCGCGTACAGCGTGGCGCGCCAGCCTTCACCCAGCAGGCGCGCGGATGCGATGTAGCGTGCCGTCTCACCTTCGGCCGTGGTGTCCAGCGCGCAGAACTCGTCCGGGCAAACGGATGTGCCGATGGCCCGTTCGGGAATCTGCTCCGTGGGATGCCAGGTGGCGTGATAGGCGGACAGGGACAGCTCGAGTGCGCCGAGCGAGGTGTCGCGTGTGTATCGGGTCCACGCGGAGACATGATCGAGGTCCTCGGGCAACTGCCAGGGGCCGTCGTACGTCTTCCACTGGCCCACGGCCGTGAGGTCACCCCCGGCCCAGTGCGTGGTGCCGCCGGCGGCGGCGCGCTGCCAGCCGTACTCGCCGCTCTCGAGCGTGATGAACGGTGCATCGAGCCGCTTCAGCGTGGTCATGAACGACGCGCCGGCGAGCGCGAAGTCCCCGACGTCCGCGCGGTAGGGGCCCTTGCGATAGTCCACGCGTTCGACGATTTCCGGGATCAGGCCATTGAGGTCGAGATAGCCCTGGCCATGGCCGTGCGTGCGCAGGTTCATCGGCACGTCGTCGATGTAGGTCGTGAAGTCCGTGCCGTGGTCGAGATTGAAGCCGCGCAGGAAGTACTGGTTCGCCTTGCCGCTCCCGGAGTGCTGGGCGGCGATGAGCCCGGGCACCACCTCGAGCAGCTCCGCCACGCGCAGCAGCGGGCGCACGGAGAGGTCCGCGCCGCCGACCGCGCCTTCACTCGCGGCGTCGGCTCTGCCGATGAGATTCTCGCCCCTCGCGAAGACCACCACTTCCTGCAGGGTGGGTTCCGCGGCCAGCGCGCCGAGTGGTGCCAGTGCCGCGCATCCCGCCGCGGCGAGAACGCTCGATTTCATCCCGATGACCCCTTTCGATTGAGCGGGGCCGAAGCCTCGCGGATCGGGCGGCGGTTGTCTCGGGATTACGGTTGCCGGGCGGGGCTAAACGTTAACGAACGACGTTATCGAACCGCTCGTGCGAGGCCTGCTCAGTCCTCCTCGCTCGCGCCCTTGCGCTTTTCCAGCACATCCTCGGCCCAGCTCAGTGCGGCGCTCACATTGGGAAAGCCGATGGTGCTCGTCACGCAGAGCAGGGCATGCCGGATTTCCTCGGGCTTCGCGCCGGATCGAAGGGCGCGGCGCACATGGCTGTGGACGGCGCCTTCGGAGCGGGTGGCCGCGGCGGCCGCGAGCTGCACGAGGTGCACGGTTTTCTCATCGAGCGGGCCGGCCTTGCGGGCGGCCTCGCCGAGCGCTTCGAGCGCGGCGAAATACTCCGGATAACGGGTTTTGACGGATACGTAAAAGCTCGGATATCGGCTGTCCACGGCACTTCTCCGTCTCATGAAGGGGCCCGGGCAAGTATGGGCCATTCGCGAGGCGGAGAGCGGCGTCAGCGCCGGCGGCGTTTCCGGGGTGGCGTGCCCTGCGGCGTGCTCTTGCGGCCGGCTTCCTCGAAGAACCGGGCGAGCCCATCGGTCTCGCTCCGGCTTCCGGTCAGATCGCGCGCGAGGCGTTCGTACAGCTGCGAGATGCCGGTCCAGATCTCCCGCGCCGCGGGATCCTCGCGCGCGAACTCGGCGATCTCCTGCATTTCCGCAACCCACCGATAGGCCTTCGGAAATGCGCGCGGAATTCGCGTCGCCATCGACGCGAGCAGCGCGGAGTCCGTTTCCGCAAGCTGCGCGCGCAGCGCGTCCGCGCACCCGGACCGCTGCGCCGCGAGCACCATCGCCGCGAAGATGGCGATGTGTCCCTTGCTGATGCCGGCGTAGGCCATCTTGAGCGCGGAAGCGGCGCCCACCGGCCCCTCGAGCACGCGGATATCGAGCCCGTAGGCGGCGAGCGCCTGGAGTTTCGAGGCGTGCTCACCCGAGGCGTAGATCTGGGGCCCGTCCTTGCGGCCGGCGACGGGTGGCATGCCGATGATGCCGGCGTCGATGAAGTCCGTGCCGGTGGCGGTGATCACCGCGTGAATGTGTCGCACGGTGGCGGGGCTCACGGCATTGCAGTCCACGAAGACGGGCTTGCGCTGCGCGGACTTCAATGCGAACGCCGTCTGTTCCGCGAAGGCGAGCGCATTGGCCGGCGGGACGATCGAGAGCACGAAGTCCACGTCGACGAGCGCATCCGCCGAGACGGCGACCATGCCTGCTTCCGCAGCGCGCTGCTGACTCGCGGCACTGCGCCCCGCCAACAGCGTGAGCACACGCAGACCGTGCTCGGTGAGCCGCCGCGCCACGCCCGCGCCCATGCTTCCCGCCGCAACGATCGCAACATCCGGCTTCATCCCGCACCCCACTCACGAGCGCCCCTACTGTACGCACTTTCGCGCACGAGCACTCCGGCGCGCGACATCGACACGCCGACGAAGCACGTCGTCTACTTCAGCGCGTCCAGCCCCGCCTGCGCCACCTGTGCATCCTGCGGCGACGTGAGCCCGCTCACGCCAATGCCCCCAACGCACTTGCCGTTCACGACAATCGGCAACCCACCCTCGATCGGTATGGCGGAATGCATGCCGAGCAGCGCGACGCGCCCACCCCCGATACCTTCCTCGAACATCTTGGTCGGCCGCCGGAACATGGCCGCCGTGCGCGCCTTCTCGACCGCGATGCTGGCGCTGGCGGTCTGCGTGTCGTCCATCATCTCGTAGTACTTGAGGAAGCCATGGGTATCGACGATGGCGATCGCCACCTTCCAGTTGTTGCGATTGGCTTCGGCGACCGCACCGGCAGCGAGCGTCTTCGCCTGCTCGAGAGAAACCGCGGGGCCATACGAGGGGGTCACGACGAGACTGGACATGGGTTCAAGCGCCCTTCTGAAAAAAAAACGGACGCGGATTATAGGCAGCGCCTCACACACCCCCGGCCCGCACGCGCCTCACGCCACCACGCAATGGTGATCCCACTCGGCGGGGCTGCCGTATGCGTACGTTAATCGTGCGCGAATCGTGCGTGCGCGCGTGGGCGTGACGCGAATCCGCGAAACCAGTCGCCCCCGAAAGCCGCACCATCAGATCCAGCAGGCGGCCCGCCCCGGCACGCCGCCGCGTCAGGCCGTTGACTCCCTCACCGGCGCACGCCCGCCCGGCAAAGCGCGAGGTCGCAGCGGCGAATGCGGCGAATGCGGCGTATGCCGCGTGCGAGCGTGCCTGCCGCGTGCGGCCCGTGTTTGCACGTTCCGCCCATTTGCGCTTAAGCGCAGTACGCTAATCGACGGTCCATTGCATGGCGCGCTCACTTCAGCGACGCATGCGACCGGTAAAGCGCAAGGTGACCCGGGCGAATGCCGCGCTTCGGCGGGAACGTCCCAGCCGTGTGCCTGGCCCCATGCCCCCACTTCCGCGTCTTCTGCTTCGCCTCCACGCTCGCAGTCGGTCGCAATTTCAATGCACGCCCAACTCAGCGAGCGCCGCGTTCCGGCAAGCGAGCGGCCACCGGGCGTGGCTCGTGTTACTGCGCTTGCCGCACCAGATCTTGCCCGCAGCACGCAAACCGGCGCTCCACTCCATCGCGCGCTCAACTTATTGGCGCGGTGGCGACTGAGCGACGACGCGCTGACAAGCCCGGCGCGAACGCGGCACTCCGCGGGAACATCACCGCCGCGCGGCCCATGCCAGCGCGTTGCCGCGCATGGCACTTTCGCGCCGCACGCCAATGGCAGCCTCTATCGCGATCGCGCGCTCAACTCAGCGACGCATGCGCGACCGGTAGAGCGCGAGACGGCGGCGGCGAATACCGCGTCTCAGCGGCAACTTCATCGCCGCGCGGCCCGCGGCCGGTGCGTTGCCGCGCACCCGCGCATGACACTTCCGCGCAGTACGCCAACGGCCAGTCTCTGCTGCAATCGCGTGCTCAACTCATCAGCGCATGCGCGGCCGGCAAAGCGCGAGGGGCGGGGCGAACGCCGCGTTTCAGCGGAAACATCGCCGCCGCGCGACCCACGCCAGCGCGTTGCCGCGCATGGCACTTTCGCTGAGCACGCCAATGGCCAGTCTTTATCGCGATCGCGCGCTCAACTCAGCGACGCATGCGCGACCGGTGAAGCGTGAGGTGGCGGCGGCGAACGCCGCGTTTCAGCGGGAACTTCATCTCCGTGTGCGGTCGATGCAGGAATACTGCCGCGTTTGGCCGCTGCGAGCAGCACGCCAACGGCGAGCCCGTAATCGACTGATTCTCCAGTCCAGCGCGTCACGGCCGTGCCCGGGTGCACCGAGAGACCCGCCTGCTCATGGTGTAAGGCCAGTTGCGTCCAGGCTGATGGTCGCTGCGGCGGCAAGCTGTCGAGCGTTTGACCATCCGGCTTCACAAAGCGGAACGCGCCATCGTCCAGCACCTCAATTCTCACGCCGCCTTCATGCACGAAGCGGTGATGGCGCCGGCAAAGCAGGATGAGATTCGAAGCCTTCGTCTCCCCGCCCTGCGCC
>JADGHX010000163.1 GCA_019683695.1 Steroidobacteraceae bacterium | reverse complement strand
ATATCGTCGCCCGCGTCCGATGTGTATAAGCCACAGCCCGTGTGTCGGGCCGCGCGGGCGGACGCTCCCGCGTCCGCCGCAGCCGCATCACGAGCGCCCGCGCAACGAGGGGCCGATCGCGCCCGACTGCCCTCTGCGAGCGGATCAGCTGCGTTGTCCGTTTTTGACCGTTCTCGGGCGAAACACCGCCTTGCGTAACGGCCCGGCACGCCCGCAAGCTGCCTCCTCGCGCCACACAGGCGTGTCGGATTCGGGCCCCAGATCATGCGAGACGTGTTGTTTGCCCTGCTGCCCAGAGTGGTTCTGCTGGATGTCGCAGGGCCCGCCGAAGCCTTCCGGATTGCGAACGCACAGGTTCCGGGAAGCTACGCACTGCACTTCGTCGGCAGCACGCGCAGCGTCGAATCGGGCGTGGGCCTGCAACTCGGGTCTCTGGCCCCGCTGCCGCGGAAGGTAGCCGATGGCTCGCTCATCGTGATCACCGGCGTAGCCGGGCCTGCGCCGGATCTGACAAGCCCTGCGGTGAATGCACTGGCGGAGTGGCTGCGCGAGGTGCTCACGAACGAGTCCATCACGCTCATGTGCGTGTGTGCAGGCAGCGTGGTTGCAGGTTATGCCGGCGTGCTCGCGAACCTGGAGTGCACGACCCATCACGCGCACGTCAAGGAACTTCAACAGGTGGCGCCCACCGCGCGGGTTCTGGAAAACCGCATCTTTGTGGAAGCCGGGCGCGTGCTCAGCACGGCCGGCGTTACGGCAGGGCTGGATCTCGCCCTGCACGTCATCGGCCAGCAACTGGGTCATCGCGTGGCGGCAACGGTGGCGCGCGAGCTGGTCGTCTACATGCGCCGCTCGGGTGCCGACCCTGCACTGTCGCCTTGGGTGATGTACCGAAATCACATCCACCCGGTTGTCCACCGCGTGCAGGACGCGGTGAGCCGAAACCCCGCTGCCCCATGGCCTGCGCGTCGCCTCGCGCAGGTGGCGCACACCAGTGAGCGCAATCTCGCGAGGCTCTTTGCACAGCATGCGCAATGCTCGCCGCTGGACTACGTGCAGCGCCTGCGCGTCGCGCTCGCCCGCGAGATTCTCACGCAGAGCGATCTGCCCATCGACCGCGTTGCCGAGATGGCCGGCTTCACCTCGGCGCACCAGTTCCGGCGCGTGTGGCGGCGCTGGGAAAGCGTGCCGCCGAGCCGCCTCGCCTCGAGCCGAAGCGCATAACCGCACGAACGCGGAGATTTTCCAGCTACAGCGCCGGGGCGCGACCCGATACGTTCCGCGCTGTCCGGATGCCGCCGCGCAGGATCGGTAGGTTGTGCGCGTGCCCGCGATTCGCGGCGACACGCACTCGACCCCGGAATTCCCCGGGAACCGCACTCGAGCCGGGATTCGGTGACACCTGCACTCGCGCCCGAGGCTCCCGGGTCGGGCACTGCAGCGGCCTTCGACGCAACACCACAGGGATGTGGACATCATGGCTTGCATGACATATGGCTCAGATGCCATACTGGCGCCAGCGCAGTGGACGGTTGAATTTGCGGAGGACTTCGAGCCCGAGCTCGATGCGCTGCCCGAGGCGGTTCAGGATGAGCTGCTCGCCCACGCGAGTCTCCTGGAGCGGTTCGGCCCGTCGCTCGGCCGGCCGCGTGTGGATACGCTGCAGGGCTCGAAGCACGCGAACATGAAAGAGCTCCGGTTCGCGGCGGCGGGCGGTGTATGGCGCGTGGCGTTCGCGTTCGATCCGAAGCGGCGCGCCATCCTGCTCGTTGCCGGGGACAAACGCGGCATCAGCGTGCGGCGCTTCTACCGAAGCCTCATGCGCATTGCGGACAGGCGGTTCGATTCGCATCTGGCGCGGCTTCGCGCCTCGGAGAGATGAACATGGCACGTACCCTCAAGGCCAAAATCGCCACACTCCCGCGCGCGCGGCGCGCGAAGGTGAAGGCGCGCAGCGCCGAGCTCATCGCGGAGGAAATGTCGTTGCGTGCCCTGCGAAAGGCGCTGGGCCACACGCAGGCGAAGGTGGCGGCGGAGCTCGGCGTCGGGCAGGACACCATCTCGCGTTACGAGCAGCGGGCAGACATGCTGCTTTCCACGTTGCAGCAGTACATCCGTGCCATGGGAGGCGAGCTGTGCCTGATCGCCGAGTTCCCGAATCGCCCGCCCGTGCGCATCAGCACACTTGCCGAGATTGCAGCGTGATGTTGCAGGCCCGGCAGCCGTTGCACCGGGCGCCCGCAGGCATCAGCCGAGTGCGCGCGGGCGTGGCCCGCCCGTTGCCCAGTCGAGCAGCTCGACGGTGTGGACGATCGGAATGCGCGTACCTTGGGCAATGTGCGTGATGCATCCGATGTTGCCCGTGGCAATCACGTCCGGGCTCACGGACTCGATGTTCCGAGCCTTGCGCTCGCGCAGCTGCGTGGACATCTCCGGCTGCAGCAGGCTGTAGGTTCCCGCGGAACCACAGCAGATATGCCCTTCGGGCACGTCAATCACGTTGAAACCTGCGCGCTTCAACAACTGCTGCGGCAAGGCGTGCAGCTTCTGCCCATGTTGCAGCGAGCATGCGGAGTGATACGCCACGCGCAGGCGGCCGATATCCGGTAAAGACGTGCCGCCGTTGCCAGATTCGGCGCGCTCGGCGCCCGCCGACGTCCCCGCAAATGCATCCTCACCCAGCATCTGCGCCACAATCTCCGTCACATCACCCGCGAGCTCGGAAACGCGACGCGCCTTCTCCGCGTACGCCGCGTCGCCGCGGAAGAGAAAGCCATAGTCTTTCAGCATCGTCCCGCAACCGGACGCGGTGACGATGATGGCGTCGAGCCCGCGAGCGTCGATCTCGCGCGTCCAGGCATCGATGTCCGCCTTCGCCTGTGCGCCGGCCTGGCGCTCGCGCCCCATGTGGTGTACCAGCGCGCCACAGCAGCCGGTCCCCGCGGCCACCACGACCTCGACGCCGAACCGGTTCAGCAAGCGAATCGCCGCATCGTTGATCTCCGGCCGAAGCACGGGCTGCACGCAGCCCGGAAGCAGAGCCACGCGCCTGATGGCGCGACCGGTCGCACCCGCATGTGCGGCGCGCGACGGGCTTTCGGCTGGCTTCGCAGGTGACCTCGGAACAACGGAAATTCGTTTAGTGCCTTCCGCCTCGCTCCCAGCAGGAGCGCTACCCACACGACCGCTCGATCCCGCACCAAGCCGTGCAGCATCCAGCAGCTGCCGCAGTCGCCCGGGGAATGCCGATCGCAACGGCTGCACGACCGCCGCCATGCGTAACGCCATGCGAAACCGGCCGGTATGCGGCAACACGAACGCAAGAAGCGCGCGAAAAAACCGATCCGGCAACGGCCTGCGATACGTGCGTTCGATGTGCTGCCGGGCATGATCCACGAGGTGCATGTAATGCACACCGGACGGGCACGTCGTCATGCAGGCGAGACAAGTGAGGCAGCGGTCCAGATGCTTCACCGTGGTGGCATCCGCTGACCGATTCCGCTCGAGCATGTCCTTCGCGAGATAGATGCGGCCTCGCGGGCCATCGAGCTCGTCGCCGGTGAGCAGATACGTCGGGCACGTGGCTGTGCAGAACCCGCAATGCACGCAGGCCCGGAGAATGCGTTCGGATTCCGCGAACTGCGGATCCGCGAGCTGAGCGGGCGAGAAGTGCGTCTGCATGCGCTCACACTCCCACGTACAGGCGACCGGGATTGAGCACGCAGGAAGGGTCGAACTGCAGCTTCACGCGGCGGGAAAGCTCCGCGACGCCTGCAGCCGGTGGCTGAAACACATCCACCACCGCACGGACCGACTCCGGTGCCCGTACCAGCGTCGCGTGCCCGCCAGAGGCGACCAGCGCCTCGCGAATGCGCGCGGCAATCGCCTTGGGTTCCACGCCCGTATCGTTTGGCACGCGCAGCCAGATGAGCCCGCCGCCCCAGTCGAAGAACGCGCGCGTTTCCGGAATGGACTCCTGGATGCGCTCGAGCACCGCAGCGCCCTGGGCCGGCGGTGCCGAGATGCGCCAAACGCTCGCACGATCGCCCTCTTCCAGCGGCACGAACGGCTGGACATCACGCACGGCTTGCCAGAAGACCTTCGATTCTTCGCGCTCCAGCACCACAACAGGCCCTGAGCTCGCGACGAGTGTTCGCAATTGCGTGAGCCGAAACTCCACGGACGGCCGGAATCCCTCGAGGCGCAATGCCGTGATCGAGGCGTCCAGCGACTTGCCGGGCGCACGAACGCCCACAGGCACATGCGAAGCCCCGGTGACATCCAACGGCGACTGCAACACACGAGTCATCAGCTGCACGGCCTCGCGCGGCGAGAGCCCATCAACCAGCACCGTGCGTGTGTCCTCGGGTGCCGGCAGCACTTTCACGGAAATTTCCGTGAGCACCGCGAGCGTGCCGAAGGCGCCCGTAAGCAGCTTCGGCAAGTCGTATCCGGTGACGTTCTTGACGACCTTTCCCCCGCCAACAAACGCTTCGCCACGGCCGGATACAGCGGCAATGCCAAGCACGTGGTCCCGCACAGCGCCGGCTTTGAAACGGCGCGGCCCCGAATAACCGGTCGAGATGACGCCACCGAAGGTGCCCCCAGCGGCCGCTGCGCTGCCCGCGTCGCGACCTCGCTCGCGCTCGCCTGCATTCGGAATCCCGGATGCACCCAGCAGCGGCCCCAGGTCGGGCGGCTCGAAAGCGAGACACTGGTTTCGCTGCGCGAGCAGCGCTTCAATTTCCTGCATGCCAGTGCCCGCGCGCGCGGTGAGCACCAATTCCTCGGGCTCATAGCTCACGATGCCGGAAAGCGCCGACAGATTGAGCCGGTGTGAAGCCACCACCGGTCGCCCGAGCGCACGCTTGCTGCCGGTGCCAGCCACCTCCAGGGGCTCCCCGGCGGAGAGCGCCCAGCGCACGGCGTCCGTCACCTCAGCGGGCGTTCTGGGAACGAGAGTCGTCACGTTGTGTCGGGCAAAAGGCATCCGGCGAAGGGGAAGCGGATTCTACACGCGGCCCGCCGCACCCCCCGCCTCAGAAGCGCGGGATATCCGGAAAAGCAAGCTGCCCGCGATGCACGTGCATGCGCCCGAGCTCGGCGCACCGATGCAGCACCGGGAACACCTTCCCCGGGTTCAGGAGCCCCGCCGGATCGAAGGCACACTTGAGGCGTTGCTGATGCGCAAGATCGGTCTCGGTGAACTGCTCGGGCATGAGGTCCCGCTTTTCGATACCCACGCCGTGCTCTCCGGTGAGCACGCCGCCCACCTGCACGCACAGCCGCAGGATCGCTGCGCCGAACGCCTCGGCGCGCTCCAGCTCACCGGGCGCATTCGAGTCGAACAGAATGAGCGGGTGCAGATTGCCATCCCCGGCATGGAACACGTTCGCCACGCGAAGACCGAACTCGCTCTCGAGCTCGCGCAGCCGCGCGAGCACTGCCGGAAGTGCCTTGCGAGGAATGGTTCCATCCATGCAAAGGTAATCGGGACTGATGCGTCCCACTGCCGGGAATGCGGCCTTGCGCCCCGCCCAGAACGACAGCCGCTCGGCCTCGCTGTTGCTCATACGGCAACTCACGGCACCACGCTCGCGCGCGATGCGGGTGACGGCTTCGCACAAGTGATCCACTTCGGCGCCGGGGCCGTCGAGCTCGACGATGAGCAACGCTTCCACGTCGAGCGGATACCCCACGTGCACGAACGCTTCCGCCGCATGAATGGCGGGCTTGTCCATCATCTCCATGCCCGCGGGAATGATGCCCGCGCCGATGATCGCGGCCACGGTGTCGCCCGCGGCTTCGTTCGACGCGAACCCGATCAGCAGTGCGCGCGCAGTCTCAGGCTTCGGCAGAATGCGCACGGTCACTTCGGTGACCACGCCGAGCAGGCCCTCCGACCCCGTGAGGATGCCCAGCAGGTCGTACCCTTCCGCGTCGAGGTGCCGACCCCCGATGTGCAGCACCTCACCGTCGATGGTCACGAGCTGCACGCCGAGCACGTTGTTCGTCGTGAGCCCGTACTTCAGGCAATGCACGCCGCCGGAGTTCTCCGCAACGTTGCCGCCAATCGTGCATGCAATCTGGCTCGAAGGATCCGGCGCGTAGTAGAAGCCGCGCGCATCCACCGCACGCGAGATCGCGAGGTTCGTCACGCCGGGCTGGCACGTGACCGTTCGGTTGTCGTAATCGATGTCCAGGATCCGATTGAGCCGCGCAAGGCCGAGCAGCACGCCATCCGCAAGCGGCAGCGCGCCGCCGCTCAGTGACGTGCCGGCGCCACGCGGCACAACCTTCACGCCCATGGAACTGCAGATGCGCAGTACCGCCGCGACTTCCTCGGTGGAGGATGGCAGCACCACGATCATCGGCAGCTGCCGATAGGCCGTGAGAGCATCCTGCTCGTACACCCGACGGGATGCTTCGTCTTCGATGACGCCATCCGGCACGGCCTGCCGCAGTCGCTCCGCCAGCTCCTTGCGGCGGGCGAGAATCTGCGGATCGGGCTCGGGCATCAGCATGGGGATGCGCTCACCGTGCCCGATCGTCCGGCAGCGGGCGCACATCCGGCCCGTCCGCTTCGCCCGGCGTGGCCGAGGCGGGCTCACCGGAGGACGTGGGCGAGGACTCGCCCGCCGGCGCGGCAGGCCGATCCTGCGCAGTGGTCACGAACGTGCGCAGCTCGCGAAGCTTGTTCTTGATGATGGCTGCATTGCTGCTGCCCATGCGCAGCAGCAGCTTCTGACCCGCCGAGCGGGATTCGAGATCGGGGTCCGCGTACTCGTAGAACACACGCCCCTGCTTGAGCTCGATGGGACCGCGCAGATCCGGCGTCTGCAGCAGGTGATCGATCACCTCGACGAGGCGATCGTTGAAATACTGGCCCGGATAGCCGAGATCCTCGTACGCCTGCTGCATGAGCGGGTAGAAGCGCAGATACAGCGCGCCGATCTGCTGAATGTCCGTCTTCTCGATGAGCCGCACGAGCGGCGCATAACGCGCGAAATTCTCCGTGCTGAGCGTGATCGTGTCGCCGTTCGCCACCACGAGGGTCTTGCCCCCAACGGGCTTCACCGGCCGCATCTGCTCAGCAACCTTGTGCCGCGGCAGGTTGTCCACGGTGACCACGAAGTTGCGTATCACGCGCTCCGGCACGAGGAACTGCTCGACGGACTTCTTGCCCACCACTTCGGCCAGTGCTTCGGTCACCGCGGGATCGCTCTCGTTGAGTGGCGGAAGGGGCTTCGCTTCGGGCCCCGCGACGCTCGGCAGCGGATGATGCTCGGGCTCCGGAGCCGGCGCCGGCTCAACGGGTGCGCTCGCGGCCGCGGGCACCTCTTCCGCCGGCTGCTGGCCAGGCTTCAGCACCTTGAAGTAGTACACCGCGCCTGCCCCGATCACCACGAGCGCCGCAGCGGCCGAATACAGGATGGTGCGCTTCCAGAACCAGTCTTCGGAGTTCCAGGGGGTGTTCACGGTGTGGGGTCCTCCATCGGCGTCATTGTAGGTCGACTGGAAAATCGCCTGCGGCGATCGGTGGCGTCGTGAGAAACATCGCCTGCCGCGATCTCTCGTTCGCGAATGCAGCGGGCACCGACACGCTCAAGCCGGTGGCCCGCCCGGGGCCCGGCGCACGACGTTGCGGGCCGAGCGCATCTTCGCGCCCATGGAGCGGCTCGTCACCGTTATTCAGCGACGGTCGCTCGCCCACAGTCCCGAAATGCACCCGCTCGACCCTCACCAAGGCGCCCCGTGAGCTCACGCGTCCGATGGTGCCACGTTCGGCGTGCGCGATCAGGTTCTCTGCTCGCATACCGGGGAAAGATGCGATCGTGCGGGACTGATGCGCACTACGCGGGCACGCTTCGTGCCCTTTCGAAAGCGCCGTGCGCAGTGTGCACTCAGCGACGCCGGCATCAGCCGCGCGGACAGGTCAGGCGCCGCGCGTCATCGCCCAGTCGAACAGGCGCGTCACGAGCCCGCCGCCGAGGCTCGCGCCGGTGACGTCGCGCAGATCGTAAGGCTTGCCTTCGAGAATGGCTTCGGCCGCACGGATGCCGCTACGGACCGCAGGCCCGATGCCCTCGGCCATGTCTCGCGTGGCGAGGCCCGCCGCATCGCCGGTGATGAACGCATTCCCGATGCGCACGACATCCACGTTGCCGCGGAGGAAGTAGCTGTAACCGCTCGGGTCGTACTGGGCGCCGTTGGCAAGCTTGCGATCGAGCAGGCGCGTGAACTCGTGCCAGTGATAACGGATGTCCTTGCCCGAGCGCTTGAGCCGTTCGGCCATGCCGCCGACGCCGACGTTGAGCCAGCCGTCCTCCTTCGGCACATACCACGAATACCCCGGCAGTCCCTTGTCGAAGAACCACAGATGACAGTCGCCGTCCCGCCAGTCGTATGGAATCTCGTGCTCGAGGGTCACCGTCTGCAGTTCCGCTGCGCGCGGGTTCGCTTCACGGAAGAACGTGCGATACACCGGGCAGCGCGTACCCCCCGCACCGATGAGATATCGCGAGCGGAATGCATCGTCCACCACATACCACCCGTCCTCGAGCCGTATGTTGCGAACGGTGTGCTGAACCACGGGCGCGCCGGAGCGCTCCAGCAGCCACGCGTCGAACTCCACGCGGCGAATGGAGTGCTGCACACACGGCACCTTCAGGTAGAGCCCCTTCACGTGCACGTGCAAACGCTGGAAGGTGAGAAACCGGTGCGGGTAGCTGGAGATGTCGATCTCGAGATCGCGCACGACTTCGGGCGTGATCCAGCCCGCACAGAGCTTCAGCCGCGGGAACCGCTCCTTGTCGAGCACGAGCACGTCCGCGCCTGCGCGCTTGAGCACGCGGGCAGCGGACGAGCCCGCGGGCCCGCCGCCCACGATCAGGACATCACAAGTTTGCACGGATGGCCTCGATCAGACGTACAGATGCGCGCGCGTCATCGGCACATTGTTGTTGTAGCGAGGCGCGAACAGCACCTGGAACAGCTGCAGCGACCCGGCCGTGAAGCCCGCGATGGAGCCGGCCAGATACAGCCGCCACATGCGCTCGAACTTCTCGTCGAACATCGCGCGCACGCGCTCGGCATTGGCGTTGAAGAGCTCCAGCCAGTGCGTGAGCGTGCGCGCGTAGTGCAGGCGCAGGTTCTCCACGTCGAGCACCGAGAAGTCCCAGGGCTCGAAGATCTTCATGAACTCACCGATGGAGGGCGGATACGCGCCCGGGAAGATGCGCTTGGTGATCCACGGATGGAGCGGCGCCGGCTGATTGCGGCCGATGGAGTGGATGAGCCCGCGCCCGTTGTTGCCGAGCACGCGATGCGCCACACCGCCGAGCGTTTCGTAGTTTTCCACGCCGACATGCTCGAGCATGCCCACGGACACGAACGCGTCGTACCGACCGCTGATGTTGCGGTAGTCGTCCTCGATGTATTCGATCTGGGACGCAAGCCCTTCGCGCAACGCGCGCTCGCGCGCGTAGACCACCTGCTCGTGGGAGATATTGAACGCGCGCACCTTCACGCCGTAGTGCCGCGCCATGTGCAGGGCGAGACCGCCCCAGCCGAAGCCCGCCTCGGCGACGCTCTCCCCGGGCCGCAGCTGCAGCTTCCGGCACACATGATCGAACTTCGCGATCTGCGCTTCATCCAGCGTGGCGTCGGGGTGAGTGTAGTACGCGCAGGTGTACGCCATCGTGCTGCCGAGCCAGAGCGAGTAGAACTCGTTGCCGATGTCGTAGTGGTGATGAATGTTCTCGCGGGAGCCCGCGAGCGTGTTCCGCCGTGCGCGGTGCGCCCCGCGCAGGAGGGCGCCTAGCGTACGCACCGCCTTGGGCTGCGAGGGCGCGAGGCGATACATCGTGTCGAGGAACTGGACGAGATCGCCGTCGATGAGGATGCGCCCCTCGCTGTAGGCATCGCCGAAGGCGATGTGCGGATCCTTGACCAGGCGCAGCAGCGTTGCCCGGTCCACGATGTGCACGCGAGCGATGATGTCCTGGGTCGTGTTCAGGATGCGCTCGCCCGTCCAGAGCACGAACTCGATCGGTGGATTGCCGACGACCGACAGCAGGCGCTTGAGGAGCTTGCCTTCCACCGACTCCTTCGCGGAGGGCGGAACAGACGGGGACGATTGCGGGCCGCGGCCGGCGCGGTCTGTGGACGAGGCGACCTCGCGCTCCAGAGCACTCATCGGGATTCCCTTGAACTGGATCGGTTGTGATGTGCTCAGGATGCTACGGTGAGCGGCTCGTTCGCACAACAGAGTGTGGTGTTTCCGCCACCCAGGACGGGGCCGTGATCGGATGTCGGACGCTGCGGCCGCTCAACGTCGGCGGATGCAAAGAGATGCGGCCACCGCGCTGTCTTCCGCGGGAAGGCCGTCACGACCACTGCGGGTTCTGCCGGCATGGCGGTCACAGCCAGCACGGGCCCATGCCCCGCTTTCGAATGAGGTGCCCGGACGAAAGCGTCGCTCTGCCCGTCGTTCGCAAGGGTCCCCGGAACGCCCGGCCCCTGACGAACCGGGCGCCCGGAGCGCGCTGCCGGCCGCCTGAGGGGAGCGGGCCAGCGGCGCGGTTCGGCTCAGGAGCGCTGGCGGCTGTGCTGGTGAGCGTGCGCCTCGGCCCAGCTGCGCACGGCGGCCATGGTGTTCTCGACGTGCTTGTCCGGGTTGAGGTCGGCGTAGGAGTAGAGGATGCGCCCCTCCGGGGAAATCACGTAGGACACGCGATCCGCCCATTCCGGCTTCTGCGCCAGCACGGCGTCGTACGCCTTCATGATCTTCTGATCCGCATCGGAGGCGACGGCGAACTTGCTGCGGCACTCGCTCACCGAAAACTTGTTGAGCGTTTCGATGGAGTCGTACGAGACGCCGATGACCGTAGCGCCGAGCGCCTTGAAGTCATCCGTCGCCTCGGCGAAGTTGTGCGCCTCCACCGTGCAGCCCGGCGTGAAGGCGGCCGGGTAGAAATAGAGCACCACGGGACCTTTCTTCGGCGCCTCCGCAAGTGAAAACGTGAACGTCTTGCCGCCAAGCGAAGCCTGCGTGGTGAAATCCGGCGCGTGGGCGCCGTTGGGCAGCGTGGCAAGAGCGAGCCCCGAGGCCAGCGTGGCCGCCAGTGCGAAAGCGAGCGAGCGTGTCATGGCAAGGTCCTGTGCGATGAGCGGTGTGCGGTGTCGGTGAGCAAGACCGGGGCCATATGGCCAAAATTGCGGGCCGCCAATTGAAACGCACGCGTCGAGCCCCAGCTAACCGCTCTGGCCGGGCTGCCCAGACATGCTTCCAACCCTTCTCGAAGTCTATCGATCGCCTCGTAGCTCGGATTGCGAAGAGCGCGCCTTCATGCTCACGGCGGTGGGCGTGCCGAGTCTGGTCGACTTCGACGGGGTGCAGTATGTGCTGCGCGTCGATGCGGCCGATGCAGAGGCCGCACTCTCTCATCTCGAGCGCTACG
>JADGHX010000162.1 GCA_019683695.1 Steroidobacteraceae bacterium | reverse complement strand
GTCGTTGACGACGGCGGCCGGGCGGAACCAGCAGGGGGGCACGACAATGATCAAACTGAACCGCACGTGCGCGCGTTCGGCGCTCGTCTTGCTCGGGACGGTGGGCGCTGCCGCAGCTCAGGAGGCGCCGCAACTGGAAGAGGTCGTCGTCACGGTCACGAAGCGCGCGACGACCTTGCAGGACACGCCGGTTTCGGTCTCGGCGTTCGACAGCACCTACCTCGAGCGCAACAGCATCCGGGAGTTCTCCGATTTTGCGAGCTCGATTCCCAATGTGAGCGCCCCCGATGGCCTGACGGGTACCCGAAATGTCGCCATCCGCGGCATCTCGAGCCCGGTGCGCTCGGGATCCGGCGTCGAGCAGCCGGTCGGCGTGTATTTCGACGGGGTGGTCGTCGACAACGAAGCGCTCAACGGATTGATCCTGGACGTTGCCTCGATCGAGGTACTGCGAGGTCCTCAAGGGGCCATCTGGGGACGCAATACGCCAGCCGGTGCGATCCTCTATCGCACGCAGCGTCCAGGCGAAAAGTTCGAAGGCTACCTGGATGCGGACGTAGGCAATTACGACCTGCTTCAGGCGACCGCTGCGTTATCCGGACCCATGGCAGGCGAGAAGGTTTTGTTCCGGCTGGCTGCCGGACACCTCGAACGCGACGGTTTCACGCGCCGCCGCTCGGGGGGCACGCTCGGCAACCAGGATCAGGATGTCGTGCGGGGTGCGCTCACCCTTCGTCCCACCGAGGGGCTCGACATTACCCTCATTGCGCAACGTGACTGGATGGATGGCTATGCCGGCGGTCACGAGTACTTCACGGGACCGTTCGCCGAAATCAGCGGCACGAACGGTTATGCGCGCGAAGTGGACACGGACTTCCACGTGCCGAGCAGTCGCGACACGACTGCGCTCACCGGCATCGTCGAGTACTCGATGAATGACTACGTGCTGACCTCGGTGACCGGCTATCGCTCGTACGACATCTTCCGCGCCGGCGATACGGACGCAACGACCCAGTTCGTCGTCAATGAGATCTCTGCGGAAGACACGGAGCAGTTCAGCCAGGAACTGCGCCTCGCATCGCCGCTCGAAGGCAGGTTCGACTGGATGGCCGGACTCTATTTCTACCACCAGAAGCAGAAGTCCGATGGCCAGACGCAGGTCGGACCGGAATTTCTGGGCCTGCCGCCGGGATCGCAGGTCACGCTCGACAACGCGGGCACGATCAGGACACGCAGCTATGCCGCCTTCGGCCAGGCGAACTATCACCTGACCGACGCACTCACGGCGCGCGTCGGCCTGCGGTGGACGACGGACGACAAGACCGCCGACATCGCTCAGCGCACGATCCAGATCATCAACGTGCCGCCGCCGGCCGGTCCCATCGACGCGTCCGGTGCGCAGACTTTCCGGGGCGACTACGAGAATTCCAGATTCACGCCCGTGGTGGGGCTCGACTTCCGCGCGGGCGAAAATCTGATGCTCTTTGCCAATGCGGGCAAGGGCTACAAGGCGGGCGGATTCAATCCGGGCGGGACCGTGCGCACGACGTATGGGCCGGAGAATTCCACGAGCTACGAGATCGGCGTGCGCTCGCAATGGTTCAGCCGGAAATTGACTGCGAACGCTACGGCGTTCTATGTGACCTATGAGGATCTGCAGGTGCAGTCCTTCGAAGGCATCAATCCGGTTTTCATCAACGCGGGCGAGGCGCGCAGCAAAGGTGTCGAGCTCGAGCTGCTCGCTCGCCTCGGCAGCAACTGGCAGCTCCAGGGCGCCTTCGGGTTCAATGACGCCGAGTTCAAAGACTTCCTGATACCTGGCGGTGCCGGCGGCGCGGATCTCGATCTGCCCGGAAATCGCCTGCCGTTCGCGCCGCGATGGAATGCTTCGGTCGTCGCGCGCTACGGCGCTGCGTTCGCAAACACGGGCGAGATCTATGCGCAGGCCGAGTGGAGTTATTCGGCCGACTATTGGCTGGACATCACGAATGATCCCGACGGCGGCCGGCAGGGCGGCTTTTCGCTGCTCAATGCCCGAGTCGGGATCGATCTGCCGGGCAACTCGCTCGAGATCTCAGTGTGGGGACGCAACCTGACCGATCGCGATTACAAGGCCGATTTCGTGGGCAACCTGCCGGCCGCGCTCTTCGGCGGATCGAAGTTTCACCTTCTGGCGGCGCCTCGAACGTACGGCTTGAACGTGCGCTACCGATTCTGAGCGCTGCGAGACACGAGTTCTGCGTTCGAGTGATTTGTTGCCAGCCGACCCTGGATTCCGCATGATCCTGCAATCGTTTCAAACGACGTATCAGGGGTTCAGCGTGTCCCAGGGTCCAGCGCGCTCCGCGGTCCGCCGCGGGTCATCAAATGCGAAACGTCAGGCGCGACCGCGCAAGGCAGCCGGCAAAGCGCCTTCACCGCCCGCCCAGGAACGCTTGCGCCTCGTTGCACAGCGCCTGTTCAGCGAGTACGGGTTCAACGGCGTTTCCCTGAGAACGATCACCGACGAGGCGCAGGTCAACATCGCGGCCGTGAATTACTACTACGGCTCGAAGCAGAATCTGTACGCTGAAGTGGTGAAGCACCACATGACGGCTGTGCTCGAGGCGCGCCTCGAACGCCTGCAGGCGCTCGAGGACGAATTTCGTCGTCGCGGCAAGCCACCGTCACTGCGTGTCGTCTTCGAGTCGTGGCTCGTTCCGACTCTGGACCTGTACTACCGGCCGGAGGGCGATGGTCCTGCGATCCTCGGTCTGGCTATGCAGTTGGATGGCGTCGTGGGGCCAGAGGGTCTGGCGAAAGTGCTCCAGCCTTACGCCGATTACCTGAGGCGTTTGTACGCTCTGCTCGGAGCATGCCTGCCCGACATGCCACCCGAGATGATCATTTGGCGTTTCGAGTGCGCCACCGCGATGATCTTCTACCTGCTTGGACAGCCTGATTGGCAGATCCGCGTCGCGCACGACTATTGCAACATCGCCAATCGCAAGCTGATGCACCAGCGGCTGATGGATTCTGCGCTCACGTTGTTCCGGACCGATGGCTGAGGCGTCGGCGCCTGTTTGCGGATGTCGGGCACGAAGGTTTCCGATTGGATGATCAGGCGCTCAGGCGCAACGAGGCGCGCCGGTGGCGTCGACTGCGGCGGTCAGCCCCGATTCGCGCCTTTGATGACATTCGAAGCGCGCGTGCGCCCGGAGCTTGCGATTCCTCGTGCTGCAAAGGAAAGCAAGCTATCGATTTGCTACTTCGCGGGCGGCCGATTCAGGGGAGCCCGGATGCGCGGCGAGGTGCTGCCGGGAGGCGGCGACTGGGCGTTCTGCAGACATCCGGATTCCATCGATATCGATGTGAGAGCGGTGCTCAGGACGGAAGATCAGGCGCTCATCTATCTCACGTACTCGGGCATGTGGCGCGCCGCGCCCGGCCTGATACCCAAGGCCATCGAGCGTGGTGGGGAGCGCCGCTTTCGTCCGGCAGACCATTATCTCCGCGTGATCGGGCGATTCGAGACTGCGGCGCGGCGCTACCGATGGCTGAATGACGTGCTGGCCATCGGGATCGGAAGCCGGATCAGAACCGGCATCCGCTATGAGTTCTTCGAATTGCTGTAGCTCGAGTGCGCGCCATCCGAGGTCAGATCCTGTGCTTGCGACGATGAGTGAGGCCCAGTCCATGTCGATGCTGTCCAATGCTCTGGTGTGGGATAACGTCTGGCCGGTTGATCTGAAAGGCGGACCGCGGATCGGTAACGACTGGTCGAAGCTCGAGCGATTCAAGAAGGCCGGCTACGACGTGATTGGAGTCACCCTGGCTGGCGACAACCAGAACATCTCGCAGGCGATGGAGCTGGTCGGGTGGGCTCGTCGCGCAATTCGCGAACGCGCGCAGAGCTGCGTGCTGGTCGAGAAGCTCGAAGATATCGAGGCCGCACGCCGTGCCGAAAAGCTTGCAGTCGTGTTTCAGTTTGAAGGAACGCGCTGCTTCGAGCGCAATCTCGACATGATCGAAGTGTTCTACGCGCTCGGCGTGCGCCAGACGATTCTCGCCTTCAACAACGCCAATTCGGCGGGTGGAGGCTGCGCGGATCCGGTCGATGGCGGACTCACGCCGTTCGGAGCACGGTTGGTGTCCGAGATGCAAGCGGTGGGCATGCTGATTGATCTCAGTCACACGGGCTGCCGGACGTCTCTCGATGCAATGGCGATGGCGCAAAAGCCGATGATCTTCAGTCATTCGAACCCCCGGCGCGTCCACGACAGCTTCCGCAACGTGACCGACGAGCAGATCCGCGCTTGCGCCGCAACGGGCGGGCTGATCGGCATTTCGGGAGCAAGCGCCTATCTCGGTGACGAGACCTGTGCGACCACCACCTTGTTCAAACATCTGGACTACATCGTCCAGATGGTCGGCCCGGCGCACGTCGGCATCGGACTCGATACCGTTTTCGATGCGACCGAGCTGAACGCCTACTGCAGGGCGCGTCCGGATGAGTGGCCGATGACCAGGGACCCGAACTGGTCGGGATTCAACTATGCGCTGCCCGAGCAGCTCGTCGAGCTCATGGACCTCATGGCGCGCAACGGTTATCCGGAGGGCGCCATCAGGCAAATACTGGGCGAGAACTATGTCCGCATTGCTCGCCAGGTGTGGGCGTGACCGCACGTCGTTCTGGACACCCACGGAAGTGTCCGTCAGGGTTGCAGCATCACACTAGTGCGGACGCCATTGAACGCGCCGTGCACTACGCGATCTCGCAGCCCGCCGACGTTGACGTCAGCGAGATGATCATCAGCTCGGTGCGCAGCGCGGGCCACGCGCTCTGATCTCGCGAAGGGAATGATCCCTGCGACAGGCCTCGTGCGCGGATGCGCGCCAGGCCTGTCCTCCTTCGCACCGATTTGAGCCGATATCAGTTAGGCGTCTCACTCAGCCAAACGAACAGTTCCGACCTCTCCGGCACATTCATCATCCGCCGGCCGACGTCGCTCACCGCTGTCCGCTCCGCCTGAGACTCTGTACCAAGCCCTCCAGCGCCTCGTAGGCGACGGGCTCCAGAAGAATCTCATGACCCAAATCCGGTGCGATCGTCAGCGTCACATGGGCGCCGCGCTTCTTCAAGGCCTCAGCGTAATGGGTGCTCATTGATGGCGGCGCCACATCGTCCTTTGCCCCTACGAGCACGACGACGTGCGCGCGAGCGGAGACCCTGCTGACGAGCTCTTGCGGCGACAGCGCGCGGATCGGCTTCGACCAGATGGGGTTGTTGTCCTGCATCCGCATCATGTGCTTACGCCACGCGACCAGATCGCAGGGACACGACGCCAGCAGCGCGCCATCCACCGCGGAAGGCCACTGGCCCAACAAGTCTCCTGTGATCGCCGCACCTCCTGAGTGCCCTACGAGCACGGTATGCGAAGGATAAAATCTCGCTTTCAACTGTTCGATGACTGCGGCCACGGCGTCCACGACTTCGGGCGTGTAGTTGTCGCCGGTCGCCAACCCTTGGTCCCCATCCGAACGCTCCCCACTATGGTCCCTGTATCCCGGGCGGAGCACGGCTGCCACCACAACATCCTCGACCTTCCTGGTCGCCTGGTCTGCAAAGACGTAGTGGTAAGTCATCGGCGGGACCTCGAAGACGCCAAGCAAATCGCCGTGAAGCACCACCACCAGCACAGGGTGGCTGCTCAACTTGGCGCTTTCGTAGACGCTGGTCTTGAGCTTCAACGTGTTCCCTGCCAGCCACAGCGTCTCTGCGGCGGGAGGATCGCCCGCCACCGTCTGCGCCGACGCCGAGGAAAGCAGCGATGGAAGCAGCAGTGCGGCCACGGCGAAGGCGGCCCGATTGCGACGGCGAGAGCGCTTGTGAGTCATACGTGCATTCGCCAAATCAGCCGAACGGAAAAAGGTGCGCACACTGGCTCATGCATCCATACATTTCCGCGGCGACTGGCTGGGTTGTCGTGCTGATCACTCCGAACGAGACACCGTTGATGGAAAAATCGTACGTCTCGCCGCCGAGTTCGATTTGTCCCCGGTAATCGCAGTCCATCACGTCGTAGAGCGCATGCCATTCCTCTCCCGTGATCGGAGTGGCGTTCACGAAGAAGTAGAGCACATCCGCCTCTGTGAGCTTCCATCTCTGGCAGAGGACCGCCACGTCCTTGCTCTCAAGGGCGTCGCGCTCAAGATGCAACTCCAGCGAAATGACGCGCATGTCGCCATTCTGCCCAGGGTAGGCGCCATGGTGTGCTTCCTGCCAAGGTTTAGCCGCAGTCTAACCGTTCGGAGCGACGCGGCGCCAGGGTTTTCCCGACGAATGTTCCCGGCACGTAGATCCTGAGCGGATTTCGTATTTTTCCGACACTGGGCTGCGCTGAGGCGGAATCGACGTCGTCGTCAGCAACGCCGGATATGGCCTGTTTGGCGCGGCGGAAGAGCTCACTGACGAACAGATCGATCGGTAGCTCGCGACCAATCTCACCGGCTCGATCCAGTGGATTCGGGCCAGCCTTTCGCACTTGCGGGCGCAGGGCGGCGGTCGGATCGTGCAGGTCTCTTCCGAGGGCGGGCAGATCGCCTATCCGGGCTTCAGTCTGTATCACGCCAGCAAGTGGGGCATTGAAGGTTTCATCGAATCGGTTGCGCAGGAGGTGGCACCGTTCGGCATCGACTTCGTTATCGCGGAGCCGGGACCGACTGGCACCAACTTCAGGACCGCAATGGATCGCGCCAACCCCATGGACGTGTACGAGCATACGCCCGCGGGCGAAGTGCGCCGCGCGATCTCCAGCGGTGAATTCGTCACTCGCGGCGACGCTGCCAATACCGTCGACGCGATCATCGCGGCTGCCGATGCCGCGCATCCGCCGTTCAGGCTGGCACTTGGCAGCACGGCATACGACAACATTCACTCCGCTCTTGTAAAAAGGCTTCACTCGCTCGAGTCGCTGCGTGACGTCGCTTTCTCGGCGGATCGAAGAGCGAGCTGACACGAACAGGAGTCCCGGTTCCGCTGGTCTTCGGCGATCCAGGCTCCGTGCTGACGGCGGCACACATCAGATCAGAGGGCAATCACATGTTCGATGAAGATGCCGATTCGAGAATGGAGCCTTCGCGCGGCAGGCTGCTGTTCGCGGCCGCGGCGCTCACCCCAGCGGTCGCTGCGGTCGGGCCGCTTACGGCAATGGCGCAAGCAGAAGAGGACAGGGAGCGGCTCATCGGCCGTGCGGCCTCAGCCGCTGGTGAGCCTTATGCAGCACGACCTGGGCTTCTTCGATCACGAGACATGTCGCATCGAAAGCCCAGCCAACCCCTTCGCCGCGAAAGTGTTACCCATGTCTCCGGTATGAACCGTCACCTGTGTGACCGGAATGGATCAGAAACTGGCTGATCGGGGTGACCCGATTTGTCGTGTACCGGGGGTCGCGCTGGATGCGCGCCTCAAGCAGCGCGTGACCAGCGTTCGCGCGGTGGCGTTCGTTTCCCTGGTGGTGGTCTTCTTCTCGCTGGTCGTGAAGCCAGCGTGAGAATCATCGGGAGACGCATCACAAGCACAAGCCAGCAGTCGCCAAACGTGCTATGGGATGAGCTCGTCGTATCGTCCCGCATCGAGCATGGCGTCGATCTCCTTCGCGCGATCCTCAATTGCGAGGAAATCGTCGCCAAAGTGGGGGCTTTGATGAGGGAGTTGTCCTGGGACATGTGCGTTGATACTAATTTGCGACATTTGTGCCTTTTAAAGCATACGGACGTCTAAGCGCTTCGACCCAGTTCGCTGCATGCCTAAAGGCATAGAACTGGCAAATCTGGGCACTAGGCACAGATTCGTTCAAAAGTAGAGAAAGCTCTCGGGTTTCGGCTCGTGCGGCCCGAAGAAGGGCTACACCTTTCGGCCTTCAGGAGACAGCGTTATGCCTTCACCACCAAAAACATCTCCCGTCGCCTTGCGAGTGGAGCTCCTGAACATCGAGCCGCTGATCTGGCGGCGCATTGTCGTTTCCAATCAGTGGACGTTCGCCGCGCTTCACAACTACTTGCAATGGGTGATGGGTTGGCAGGACTCGCATGCCCACGAGTTTCGAGTCGGGGATCAATGCATCGCGCCCGACTGGTGGATTCAAGAGGTCGGGATGGACCGCGACGTGGAGAGCTACAAGGACGAGCGCCGTACTTCCATCGCGGCCGTCGTGCGCGAGATCGGCGTCGGGGGTGAGTTCGCGTATCACTACGACATGGGCGATGGCTGGGAACATCGCATCGTCATCGAGCCGGCGCCCCCGCGATGGGCGGACCTCGACTTGCGTACTCCGCTGTGCGTGGCAGGCGAAAATGCCTGCCCGCCGGAAGATGTTGGTGGCCCGCCCGGATATCAGCGCTTCCTCGAGTGCCTCGCCGATTCTTCCCACGAAGAGCACGTCGACATGCTGCGATGGGTGGGCAGCGTGTTCGATCCGAAGGGCTTCGATCTCAATCGACTCAATCGTGATTGGCGAGCCGGGCGACGCAGATAGGATCAGTTGGCATTCTGCCGGGCCGGGTCGACTCTCCCGCGCATTCAAGCTACCTTTGCGGAGCAGATCAACGAATTACAACGACATTGCCGGTTGAATTCCGATCTTTGAAGGGATGCCGTCCAAACGGATATGGCGGGGCGAGGGTGCACATCTCCATCTTCTCGCATCTCGCTGTCCACGACGCACGGCTCGCGCGGGACTCGTGCGCCGCGCGCCGCTACCTGCGGCAATAGCCTCACGACGTGGAATGTGGCAAAACAAGGAACAACGCAGACAGCCGAGGAAAACGCCGCCACCGCCGCCACCGTCGGCAACGCGGCCCAGCGCTGGCAGATGGCCGAGACGTGGCATGGTTCGACAAGAGGGATAGCAACCGGCAGAAGCCACCGAGCCTCTCGCAATGGCTGGAGTTCATCGGCGAATTGGAGGCCGGCAGACCGATCGCGATCACCTGCCGTCTCAACTCCAAGATGGCTTGTGGAAGGAGTGGGAAGCTCAAACGCGCGAGCGCAGATGCCCGTGTCCCGAAGGGATGGATGATGAGCAACTTGGTTGGTGCATCGAGAGAAGACCAATTCTCAGAATGGTTCGAGATTGCGACCCATGGTTTCACGCCGTACCGCTGGCAGGTCGAAGTGGCCCTGAACGGGTTGCCCGATGTGCTTCCCATTCCGACGGGGCTTGGGAAGACGGAAGTCGTGCTTGCGTGGGCATGGCGACTACTTGTCGATAAGAAGTCGGAGCCGCTGCACCTCGTCGTCGAAGCCGCGGGCCTTTACGATCTCGGCAAGACCCACCCGCAGTGGCAGTCCGCGTTGCCCGATTGCTCAGGCATTCCGGACGCGCTGCTCGCCAAGAGCCCGCGTGTGATGCCCTCATTGCTGCCGAAAGCGCCCATACGCTAGGCGACTTGCAGGGAGAACGCAGTTCATGAGAGAGCCCATGTGGAGGGACACGACGCATCTCTCCTTTGCGGATTTCAACACGCTGTATACCAATCTCACGGGTCACGACGGCGCGTGCCGCTGGCAGTACCGGCTCTTTACGGACTTCGAGGCAGGTCGCTTCCCCACAGACATCGAGCTCGCCACGGGTTTGGGCAAGACCTCGATTATCGCGTTGTGGGTCCTTGCGCTAGGTCGGTCGCTCGCACGCAAGTCGTGCGCCGTTCCTCGCCGTCTCGCATACGTCGTCGATCGCCGAGTCGTCGTGGATCAGGCATCGGAGTTCGCGGAACAAGTCTGTGAGCGCCTGGAGCAGGCCGCAAAGAGTGAGAATCACACGCTCCACACGATTGCGACGACATTGAAGAACGCGGGCTGCACCTCCTCGATCGTCGAAGTGTCCACGCTACGTGGCCAACGCGCGCTCGATACGCGCTGGCGAAATGATCCGACGCGTCCAGCAATCATCGTCGGTACAGTGGACATGATTGGTTCGCGCCTGCTGTTCAGCGCCTACGGCCGCGTCGGCCCTTGGGGGCGCGCGCTCGAGGCTGGGCTGGTGGGCCAAGACTGCCTGGTTGTCCTCGACGAGGCTCACCTCTGTTCGCCGTTCGCTGCCACGCTCACCGCGATCGAACGCATCGAACGCCGCGTCAGCACGCTGGCTCCGTTTGCCGTCGTGAGGATGGGCGCCACGATGGAGCCCGTTCGCGACATGCTCCGCCGAACGCCTGGACTTCCCGAGGAGCCAACCACGCGACGTGTCTTCCGGCTCCTTGACGAAGCTACCGTCATCGACGGGCACACTTGGCCGAAGGAGACCGACGACGAGAAGGTGAGCAATCGTCTCAACGCCAAGAAGAGGATCGAAGTCGAGGCGCTGGACCCCGACAGGGGCGTCGGTGCTCAGCTCGCCGAATGGGCTATCCAAAAGTCGAGGGCCGACAGCGGTGCGGTCATCGGCATCGTGGTGAATACCGTCACTGAGGTTCGGAAATGTGTCACTGCGCTTCGCGAGCACGGCGTGTCTGACGAGCAGGTCGTAACGCTCACAGGCAGCATGCGCGGCTGGGATCGCGATGCCGTCGCGGAGTCCGAGAAGTACGCGCGCTTCAAGAGCCAGCGTGACCGCACGGCGGTCTTCGACTCGTCGATCTTCCTCGTCGCGACCTCTTGCGTCGAGGTCGGGGCGGACATCGACTGCGATCACCTTGGCGTCGAAGCATGCGCCGGCGACAGCCTCATCCAGCGGCTCGGGCGCGTAAACAGGCTCGGTTTGAGCACCCGGGACGTCACGGTGAGGTTGGTCGGCGACGAGGACGCGAACGATCCCGCCGGTGAGGTCTTTAGGCGCGTGCAAGCACTCGTGGCTGATGGCCAGGAACTTCAAGGTTCACCGGCAACGTTCCCGGTGCGTCTGCTAGATGGACTCAACGAAGAGGAGGCAGGCCGTCTTTTCGACGTGCGCGTCCCTCCTCCAGCGCTTACCAGCGCGGTGCTCGACGACTTCGCAATGACCTCGAAGCACCCGAACGTCGGAGCTCGTCCTGATGTCGGCCGCTGGCTCCACGGCAGCGTCGATGACTCCTCGCTCTACGTCGAGCTGGCGTGGCGTGCGGAGCTCGATCGGGTGACCGAGCCCGACGACGCGGAACGCCTTCTCGCTGCTTTCCCGGTTGGGGCGCGAGAGACAGCGCGTTGTCCGCTCCATGCGGTCGTCAAACTCCTCGAGGCGATTCGCGGGCGGGCCATCAAAGACAAGGTCCTTGGGGAGCGTGTCCTGCTCGTCACGCGCTACGGCGAAACCAAGACCTTTCGCGTGCGAGAGCTTCCCTCCGCAAACGACCAAGCCCTCAGAGCAGCCTTTGCTAAGAAGCTCGGTCTTCGGGATCTTCCCAAGGAGGACGATAGAGCAATTGGAGCGGCCCTTCACGACGCCACGGTGGTGCTGCCGACCAGCGCCGGTGGCTACGACGGCCGATTCGTGGACCCTGCCTCCGAGTCCCCCGTACAAGACATTGCGGAGGAG
>JADGHX010000161.1 GCA_019683695.1 Steroidobacteraceae bacterium | reverse complement strand
CGCCCCAGCAGAACTCGTTCAGCAGCTCCTGCAGCGGCCGGTTGAAGTCCGTGGCGTTGTTCATGGCCGCGTCCACGTACTTGTCGCCCAGCACCTCCCGGCGAATGGCGAGGCCCCGTTCTCTGAGCTCTTTTCGACTGTCGGTGTTCATGAAGCCCGTGTCTCCGATGCGCAAGCTGCTGTTGAGGGGGCGTCATTCTACGCGCCGGGCCGGCGCGGGCAGGTCCGCGCTATGGTCCCCCGCGCATCGCCCGAGGCTGCGGTGCTTGCGCGGCCGCCGAAGTGGGAGGACCCTACGGCTGGCCCGATAACAACGACACTGCGAGCGATTTGGGGGCGTCCGGCGCACGCAGCCGGATGCGCGAGCGAACCGATCTTCGAGGAGGCGCAACGCCATGTCCGACCGGATCCAGGGGCTCCATCACATCACGCTGTGCACGGGCACGGCGCAGGGCGATGTCGATTTCTTCGTGAAGACACTCGGGTTGCGCCTCATGAAGCGCACCCTGCTGTACGACGGGGTCGAGCCCATCTACCACCTCTATTTCGGCGACGAGATGGGCACGCCGGGCAATCTCACCACGTGCTTCCCGTGGCGCCGCACCGGGCGCAAGGCGCGCGCGGGCACCGGGCAGATCGGGCTCATCAGCTACACCGTGCCCGTCGGCTCGCACGAGTTCTGGACGGAACGCTTCCAGCGCCGCGGGGTGCCGATCCGCAAGCGCTATGAGCGCTTCGGCCAGCAGGTGCTGCAGTTCGAGCATCCCGAATGCGGGATTCTCTTCGAGATGGTGGAGGACGACAGCGACACCCGCAAACCCTGGGTGGACCCGAAGTACGGCGTGCCCGAGAGCGCCGCGATCCGCGGCTTCCACAGCTGGACCGTCTCGCTGCGCGATCTGGATGACATGCACTTCTTCATGAACGAAGGGTGGAACTACAACCGCGTCGGCACCGACGGCGCCTTCACCCGTTACCAGGTGGACGAGGGCGGACCTGCGAAAACCGTGGACCTGCTCTTGGAGCCCGATCGTCCGCCGGGGAACTGGTCGTATGGCGAGGGCATGGTCCATCACGGCGCCTTCGGCGTGCCGAACATGGATGTGCAGGATCGCGTGAAGGCCGAGATCGAGGGCCTCGGCTTCACGGACGTGTCGGACCGCAAGGACCGTACGTATTTCAAGTCGGTGTACGTGCGCACGCCCGCCGGCGCACTGTTCGAGGCGGCGCACTCGATCGGCTTCACCGTCGATGAGCCGAAGGAAACGCTCGGCACCGAGTTCATCATCTCGCCGCAGTTCAAGGATCAGCGCGACGAGCTGCTGCGGCGGCTGAACGACCCCATCGACATCTGAAGCGCTCCGCGCGGCGTTGGATCAGTGCGGCAGGCCCTTTGCGGGCCTGCCGTCCGGGCGCCGCCGCGCGGGCACGGATGGTTCCGTGAGCCTTCGCTTCACTTACGACATGCTGCCTTCGCGCGTCGTGTTCCGCAGCGGCGCGCTCGATGAGCTGGCGGACGAGACGCAGCGGCTCGGCTCGCGTGCGATGGTGATTTCCTCGCCGGGGCAGCGTCACCTCGCGGAGCGCTGCGCGGAGCTGATCGGAGACGGAGCGGTGCTCGTCTACCCCGCGGCGCAGATGCATACGCCCGCAGATTCCGTGCGCGCCGCGTGCTCGGAAGCGGATCGCGTTCAGGCAGATTGCTGCGTGGCGATCGGAGGGGGCTCGACCATCGGACTTGCAAAGGCCATCGCGTTCGAGCGCAGGCTGCCGATTCTCGCCGTGCCGACCACGTATTCCGGGTCGGAAGCCACGTCCATCTGGGGCTACACCGAAAACGGCGTGAAGCACGTTGCCCGGCACGCGCATGTGCAGCCGCGCACGATCTTGTACGACCCGCTGCTCACACTCGGTTTGCCGCCGAGCGTATCCGGCCCGAGCGGCGTGAATGCCATCGCGCATTGCGTGGAGGCGCTCTACAGCGAGAGCGCGAATCCGCTCGTCTCCATCATGGCGGAAGAGGGGATTCGCGCGCTCGGTCGAAGCCTGCCCAAGGTGGTGAAGGAACCGCGGAACGTCGCCGCGCGCACGGATGCACTGTATGGCGCATGGCTCGGCGGCGTGGTGCTCGGCGCAGTCGGCATGGCACTTCATCACAAGCTCTGTCATGTGCTGGGAGGGGCGTTCAACTTGCCTCACGCTGAAACGCATACCGTGCTGTTGCCGCACGTGGCCGCCTTCAACACCGCGGCCGCGCCGGAAGCGCTGAGCCGAGTGGCTGCCGCGCTCGGTGTCTCGAATGCGGCGCAGGGGCTGTTCGATCTGAACCTGGCGATCGGCGCGTGGGTGGCGCTGAAAGACATCGGCATGCCGGAAAGCGGTATCGATCGCGCCGTCGAGCTCGCCACCGCCAACCCGTACTACAACCCCGCGCCGGTTCACGCGCAGGCCCTGCGCGAGCTGCTGCGCAATGCCTGGGAAGGAAAGAGGCCATGAAGACGAGCGTCGACCGCATTCTCACGACTCACGTGGGGAGCCTGCCGCGTCCGAAGGACGTGCTCGCCTATCTGTTCGCCCAGGATCGGGGCGAGCCTTACGACCCGCAGGGGTTCGAGGACACGATGCTCCGGGGCGTGCAGGAGGCCGTGCGCCATCAGCGCGAGGCGGGGCTGGACATCCTGAACGATGGTGAGACGAGCAAGATCAGCTACGCCACCTACATCAAGCATCGGCTCAACGGCTTCGAGATCGGCAACGCGCCGCGCGCCACACCGCAGGACCTCGACGACTATCCGGAGTATCGCGACAAGATCGCCGCGGAGGGGGCGACGCCGAAATACACGCGCCCCATCTGTCGCGGCCCCGTCTCGGTGAAGACGCTCGAGCCGCTGCACCGGGACATTGCGCGCCTGCAGTCGGTGCTGAGCGAGGTCGGCGCGGTGGAGGGCTTCATGTCCGCCGTGTCGCCCGGGACGATCGCGGTGTTCCAGCCGAACGAGTACTACCCGTCGCACGCCGCGTATCTCGAGGCCCTGGCCGAGGCGATGCGTCCGGAATACGAGACGATCGTGCAGTCCGGGCTCATCCTGCAGGTGGATTGCCCCGATCTCGGCATGGGGCGGCACATCCGCTTCCGGGATGTGGACGACGACGAGTTCCTGAAGAACGCGGCCCTGCAGGTGGAAGCGCTCAATCACGCGCTCTCGAACGTGCCGGCGGATCGCGTCCGGCTGCACATCTGCTGGGGCAACTACGAAGGGCCCCACACGCGGGACATTCCGCTCTACAAGGTGTTGCCCGTGCTGTATCGGGTGAAGCCCATGGCCCTGCTCATCGAGGGGGCGAACCCGCGGCACGAGCACGAATGGGAGCTGTTCCGCGACCACCCCTTGCCGGAGGGCAAGGTGCTGGTCCCCGGCGTGCTCGATACCACCTGCAATTTCGTGGAGCATCCGGAGCTCATCGCCCAGCGCATCGTGCGGTACGCGGACCTGGTCGGCCGGGAGCGGGTGATGGCCGGGACGGACTGCGGGTTCGGACATTTCGCCGGCTTCGGGGCGGTGCACCCGCTCATCGTCTGGGCCAAGCTCGCCTCGCTCGCCGAAGGGGCCCGGATCGCCTCGCGCAAGTTGTGGCGGTGAGTCGAGGTTCGTCACGGTTCGGGGCGCCGTCCTGACATAGTCTGCGCGCATGTGTGAGCGGTACGTGGTGCCGGCGCAGGAGGAGGCCGAGCAGGAGCTCGCCCCCGCGCAGCGCTGGTGGAAGTTCGAGCGCAGCTTCAATGTGCCTGCAGGGCGGTACGTGCCCGCCGTGCGCGCGCACGACGGGTCCACGGAAGGCGTGATGATGCGGTGGGGGCTCGTGCCACCGGAGGCCGAGGGCATTCCGCCCGCGCGCGAGCAGATGACCTTCCCCGTGGAGCAGCTGCCTCATGCACTCGTATCGCGCGATCCCTGGCTGAACAGCCAACGCTGCATTCTCCCGGCGTGCGGCTTCTACGCGTGGCGGCTGACGCCCCAGCGTTACCGGCAACCGTATTTCATCGCGCTGCCGGAGCGGCCGGTGTTCGGGTTCGCGGCGTTCTGGACGCGCTCGGTCACGGAGGACGATGATGTCATCGAGAGTTGCGCGATTCTCACCGTGCCTGCGAACGCAGTGGTGGGCCAGATCGTGGGTGAAGGGGGCCGGATGCCGGCGATCCTGGCGCGCGAAGACTATGCGGTCTGGCTCAGGGGAACACCGGTACAGGCTCACGGTGTTCTGCGTGCGTACCCCGATAGCGCGATGGATGCCTACCCCGTGAGCCCGCGCGTGAATTCATTGCGATACAACGACGCGGCGCTGATCCAGTCCGTGGCCTGAGGTCGTCAGGCACGCACGCCCAGAATGCGCGCCACTTCGGTCGCGGCCCGCGGGCTGCCGATGACGGCGTCGTACTTGCCCGGCGCGTAACCGGCTTCGCGGACGAACGCGACACCGCCGGCTTCTTCCACCAGGACTTCGGTTGCCGCGATGTCCCAGCGGCTGAGGCGGAACTCGGCAAGCGCGTCGATCGAGCCGCGCGCCACCATGGCGTGCGCCCAGCAGTCCGCGAAGCAGCGAAGATGCGGTGACTGCTCGAACCGGAGATGATGGTCCACGGGTGCGGAGATGAGGCAATCCCGCAGCTCGCGCGGCGGGGCTACCGTGACGCGCTGGCCGTTGCACCAGGCACCGTGCCCACGCGCGGCCCAGTACGTCTCGCCCATGGCGGGCAGATGAATGACTCCAATCAGCACCCGTCGCTCAGTCACGTCCTCGAGCGCGAGCAGCGTGCCGAACGTGGGCAAACCGCGCGTGAACGCGAGTGTGCCGTCGATGGGATCCACCACCCAGCGATAGCGCGCGCCGGCGGTCTCGTCCCCGAATTCCTCGCCGAGCACGGGCCAGTCCTGCGGCTGGTGGCGGGCGAGAAAGTCGCGGATGAGTCGCTCGGCGTCGCGGTCGAACTCCGTGACGGGCGAGCCATCGGGCTTCGCTTCGGCGCTCAGGCGCTCGCTGCGGAAGCCGGAGAGAATGCGGCTCGACGGGCATCGGGCGGCATCGATCGCCAGCTTCAGCAGATCCTCGAGCGATTCATCCATGGTGTTTTCCGCGCTTTCGAGCAACGTGGAGGACCATACGCTACCATTGCGCGCATGAGCTGGACGACCTGGTGGATGTTCGTTGGTGTGGAGACCGCCCTGTGCCTGACGCCCGGGCCGGCCGTGCTGCTCGTGCTCTCGCAGGCGCTGACGCGGGGCGCGCCACGGGCCATCTGGTCCATCTGCGGGATCCTCGCGGCGAATACCGCGTACTTCATCATCTCCGCAACCGGCATCGGAGCCATTCTGCTCGCCTCGTACGAGCTCTTCTTCGCGATCAAGTGGATCGGCGCCGCCTATCTCGTGTGGATCGGCATCAGTGCCTTCCGCGGCAGGTCCAAGGTGCTCTCGGTGCGCGCGCAGGCCCCTGCGCCGGCAAGCGGCGGCCGCATGTTCCTGAATGGCTTCATCCTGCAGATGGCGAACCCGAAGGCGCTCATGTTCTTCACGGCCCTGCTGCCGCAGTTCATCGAGCCCGGGGCGCCCATCGTTCCGCAGATCGTGATTCTCGCGGTGACCTCGATGGCGATCGAGTTTCTGGTCCAGCTGTTCTACGCGAGCGTTGCAGGCCGCATCACGGCGCTTGCGACGCGGCCGCGTTTCGCCACGATCACCAACCGCATCTCCGGCTCGCTGCTCGTCGGCGCCGGAGTCGGCATGGCGGCAATCCGCCGTGTATGAAATCGCCTCGTAACGCCTGCGCTTGGTGCGGCGACAACCTCGCATGAGCGCAACTCATGCGGTGGAATCTGCGCGCCCACGCGCAACGTGGCCGCAGCCGCGCTTGTGCATTAACGCTCGCCCCGCGGTTCACGAGCGTGCGGTGGTTGCGCGCTTGTAGATATCCGGAACGGCGACTTCCATGTGGCGCTCGGGCAGGGCGAGCGCCTTGAACCCGAACTGCCCGTAGAGCCCATGCGCATCGTTCGTGACGAGCAGCCATCGCCGCAGGCCCTGCAGGCGCGGGTGATTCATGGCAATGCCCATCATCGCTTTGGCGAGACCCTGCCCGCGGTGCGCCTCGAGAACGTACACGTCGCACACATAGCAGAACGTGGCGTAGTCCGAGATGAGCCGCACCAGCCCGACCTGCGCGCCCGACGCGTCGTATGCGCCGATGCAGATGGAGTTGCGCGCGGCGCGTTCGACGATCGCGTACGGGATGTCCTCGCTCCAGTAGGCACGGCGCAGGAACGCGTGCATGGCTGCGATATCGAGCCTCGCAGGGTCATCGGACAAGGTGTAGGAGCCGTGCGTCCGGGTGATGAAGTCGTGTGTGCGAGCGTGTGATGTATCCATACGGCCGCGAAGTGTAACCGGGGCTGCGTCTGGACGCTTGATTGCGCGCTCCTGTACGATCGTTCAACAGCGTTCGCTGCCACACCCATGCTGAAGACCACGCCTTTCCACGCGCGTACGGCGCCCCTCGTGCTGGGCCTCACCTGGCGCCGTTGGGCGGGCTATGCCGTCGCGAGCGTGTACGACTGGCTGCATGACCGCGAGTACGCCGCAATCCGCAACGCCGCGGCCCTCATCGATGTGTCGCCGCTGTACAAGTACCGCATCAGCGGTCGCGATGCCGCGCGGTTGCTGGATCGCGTGGTCACGCGGAACATCGGCCGGCTTGCGCCGGGCCGGGTCACGTACACGCCGTGGTGCGATTCACGCGGCAAGGTCATAGACGATGGCACGGTGAGCTGTCTCGCAGAAGGAGAATACCGGCTCACCTGCGCGGACCCGCTTCTGCGCTGGCTGCACCAGAACGCGTTCCGCATGGATGTGCAGATCGAGGATGTGTCGGAGGCACTCGGCGCGCTCGCATTGCAGGGGCCGTTGTCCCGCGCGGTGCTCGAGGAAGTGGTCGAGTCCCCGCTCGGGCCGCTCGGCTACTTCCACATCACAAGGAATCGCATCGCCGGCGTGGACGTGGAGATTTCCCGCACGGGCTACACCGGCGATCTCGGCTTCGAGTTGTGGGTGCCCGCAGCGAATGCGCTTGGCGTGTGGGATGCGCTCACGACCGCAGGTTCGCGTTATGGCCTCACACCCGCTGGCATCTGGGCACTCGACATTGCGCGAATCGAAGCCGGCTTGCTGATGGCCGATGTGGACTACACCTCCGCGCACCGAGCCGTAGCGGAAAGCCAGATGTCCACGCCGTACGAGCTGTCGCTCGATCACGCGGTGGCACTCGAGAAGCCCGCGTTCAATGGCCGTGAGGCGCTCGCCGCGGAACAGGCTTCGGGGCCTGCGTGGCGGTTCACAGGCATCGAGGTGGACTGGGTGTCTTTCGAGGCGCTGTTCACGGCTCGCGGCCTGTCACCTTCGCTGCCGACCGTGGCCTGGCGCACGAGCGTGCCCATTTATCGCAACGGGCGGCAGGTGGGCTACGCATCGAGCGGCTGCTGGTCGCCGCTCCTCAAGAAGTACATCGCGCTCGCGCATGTGCGCGCGCCTCACTTCGCGCCGGACACGCCTGTTGAAATCGAGGTCACGGTGGACCACGAGCGGCAGCGTGCGGGCGCCTGGGTGCGCCGCTTGCCGTTCTTCGATCCGCCGCGGAAGAGGGCGTAGCTATGGCGCAGGTGTGGGACGTGGTCGTGATTGGCGGCGGTCACAACGGGCTTGTGAACGCGGCGTACCTGGCGCGTGCGGGCCGCAAGGTGCTGGTGCTGGAACGGCGGCACGTGCTCGGCGGCGCGGCGGTGAGCGAGCAGATCTTTCCGGGCTTTACCTTTTCCGTGTTCTCGTATGTGGTGAGCCTGCTGCGGCCGGAAATCATTCGCGAGCTGGAGCTGCCGCGGCATGGGCTGCACATCCTGCCGCTCGAAAGCACGCTGACGCCGCTGCCCAACGGCGATTACCTCGCCGCCTGGGGCGACCCGGATCTCACGCGGCGCGAGCTGTACCGTCACTCGCCGCGCGATGCCGAGGCGAGCGTCGAGTTCAGCCGCCTCATGTATCACATGGCGCGCGCCGTGAAGCCGATCCTCGGCATGATCCCGCCCGACCCGACCTCGCTCAGCCCCGCCGAGGTGAAAGGGCTTTTCGCGCTCGGCGGCCACCTGCGCTCGCTCGGCGCGGAGCACTTCCACGCGCTCTACAAGCTCATGACGATGAGCTCGGCGGATTACCTCGACGAGTGGTTCGAGTTCGGCCCGCTCAAGGCCACGAAATCCGCGAGTGGCATCATCGGTACGTTTTTGGGGCCGCGCTCGCCCGGCTCGGCCTACGTGCTCCTGCATCACTACATGGGCGAGATCGACGGTGCCTATCGCGCGTGGGGCTTCTGCAAGGGCGGCAACGGCTCCGTGAGCGGCGCCATCGCGAGCGCGGCGCGCTCGTTCGGCGCCACCTTGCGTACGAACGCGCCGGTGCGGCAGGTGCTCGTGCGAAACGGCCGGGCCACGGGTGTCGTGCTCGAGAGCGGCGAGGAGATCGAAGCGCGTGTGGTTGTCTCCGGCCTGGACGCGCGTCGCACCTATCTGGATCTGGTCGAGAGCAAGGAGTTGCCCCCGGAGCTGCTCGAGCAGGTTCGGCGCTTCCGCTTCCGCGGCTCCTCGGGCAAGGTGAACCTCGCGTTGTCCGAGCTGCCGGATTTCACGTGCCTGCCCGGCGTCGGAGCGCATCACCGCGGCGCCATTTCCATCAGCCCGAGCGTGGAGTATCTGGAGCGCGCCTACGATGAAGCGAAGTACGGCGAGTTCTCGCGACGGCCGTACATGGATATCGTGTTCCCCTCGATGATCGACCCGGGCATGGCGCCGCCGGGCCAGCACGTCGCGAGCGTCTTCGTGCAGTACGCGCCGTATCACGTGAACGGCGGCTGGACCGATGCGAAGCGCGAAGCGTTCGGCGATGCCGTCATCGATACGCTGAGCGAGTACGCGCCGAACCTGAAAACGGCAATCCTGCACCGGCAGGTGCTCACGCCCGCGGATATCGAGAGCACGCTGGGCTTGTCGGAGGGGAATATCTTTCAGGGCGAGCTGGCGCTGCACCAGCTGTTCTTCCTGCGGCCCGCCGCGCGCTGGGCGAGCTATCGCACGCCGATCCGCGGCTACTACCAGTGCGGGTCGAGCAGTCACCCGGGCGGCGGCGTGATGGGCGCGGCGGGGCGCCTCGCCGCGTTACGCATACTTGCGGAGACGTGATCGGCACGGCCATGGCGCGCACCTTCGACAGCATTGTGCTCGGCGGAAACGCGGACGCTCTCGTTGCAGCCCTCACGCTTGCACAGGGCGGCTCGCGCGTGCTGCTGCTCGATGAGCATGCAGAGCTCGGCGGCACGAGCCGTGAAATCGAGCTCGCACCGGGTTTCCGGGCTGCGCCGCTCGCTGCGGATGCAGGGTACATATCGCCCGAGGTCGCTCGCCTTGCAGGGCTTTCGCTAGCCGCTCAACCCGCCTCGGATCCGGCCGTGATCTCGCTCGCGGATGGCGTGCCGCTCACACTGCACGCCTCAATCCCGCGTACGGCGGAAGCGCTCGCGCGTTTTTCGGAGTCGGACGCCCGCGAGTGGCCCCGCTTCGCGCAGCGCATGCACCTGCTGACGCGGTTCCTCGCAGCTTTGTATGCCGCGCCCCCACCGCGCATCGACGCGGAAAGCCTGGACGAATGGCTGAGCCTTGCGGGCGCGGGCAGGCGCTTTCGCAGTCTCGGCACGAGTGGCATGGTGGATCTGCTGCGCACATTGCCCATGTCAGTTGCGGATCTGCTGGATGACGCGTTCGAATCCGAGCGTCTCAAAGGCACTCTCGCCGCGTTGGGTGTGCTGGACGTGTGTCAGGGCCCGCTTTCCGGTGGCACCGCATTCACGTTCCTGCATCGGCACGTCGGTGCAGAGCCCGGCATCTTCAGTGAGCGTGTGCGCTTCGCGCACGGCGCGAGTGCGCTGATCGCGGCGCTCGCGAAGAGTGCTCAGGCACGTGGCGTCACGATTCAGACGGGCGTACCTGTTCAATCGCTGGAGATTCGCGAGGGTCGCGTAACGGGCGTGACACTCGCTTCGGGCGAAACAATCGGCAGCGACAGGGTGATTTCCGCGCTGAACCCGAGCCGAAGCCTTCTGGAGCTGGTGGACCCCATCTATCTTCCGCCCGAATTCATCGAGGCGGTGCGCCACATCCGCTTCCGCGGCGTGACGACGAAAATTCTCGTCGCGCTGGATGCGTTGCCCGCGGTTCCGGGAACAACGCAAGCGCCATCTGGCGCGGTGCTGATCGCGCCCAGCATTCGTCACGTGGAGCGTGCGTACGACGCAGCGAAGTACGGCCGCTGCTCCGATGACCCGGTCATCGAAGTGCGCTTCCCAAGCGTGGCCTCGCCCGGGAACGCTCCCGAAGGCAGGCACGTGGCCGTCATCCACGTGCAGTACACGCCGTGGCGACTGCGCGAGCACGAGTGGCCCGATGTTGCCGAGCAGGTGGCGGACCGCGCGCTGGCCTGCGTGGAGCGCGAAATACCCGGATTCACATCCCGCATCCGGCATCGGCTCGTGCTCACGCCGAGAGAGCTGGAGTTGCAGTTCGGGTTGCCGGAAGGGGCGGTTTCGCAGGGCGAGATGATGCTCGATCAGATTCTCTTCATGCGGCCCGTCCCGGGCTGCGCGCGGTATGCGACGCCCATCGCCGGCTATTTCCTCTGTGGACCCGGCACGCATCCGGGGCCCGGCATCACGGGGCTGTCAGGTCACCTTGCGGCGCGCGCGGCGCTTCGGGCGCGCCCGCGTGGGCGGGCGGTGCAGACTGTCCACCCAGGACTCGCAGAGCGCCACCGCCTCCTGCGGTGAGAAGTTGCCGGGATCGAGACACCACTCGAGCCACAGGCCATCGAGCAGCGCCTGCGCGCCGATGGCGGCCAGCCGCACGCTGATGCGGAACCTGCCGGATTCCTTCTGCAGATCGGCGAGCAGCTCTTTCAGCAACTCCATGTAACCGCCGTACGCCTCATCGTGCACTTTCCGGATCGCGGGCGAGTGGTGATACAGCCCCCACAGCACGATCCAGACGGTCAGCACATCCTTGTCCAGATTGGGCGGCGAGAACACCGCCTCGAAGAGTGCACGCAGGCGCTCGCGGGGTGCCGAGGGCGCACGCTCGACGTGGCGGCGGATGACCTCGTCCAGCTGCGCATTGAAGTGGCGATAGCTCTCCGCCACGAGCGCATCCTTCGTCGGGAAGTGATGATTGATGAGGCCGATCGACACACCGGCTTCCGCGCTGATGCGGCGGACGGAGAGCCCTTCATGTCCGAAGCGCTTGAGGCAGCGGATGGTGGCTTCCACGAGACGCTGCCGGCGAATCTCCGGAAGATGACGCTCGAAGCGAGGTTTGCGCAGAGGTGTGGCCGAACGACTCATGATGTTGCGCAGGATATACG
>JADGHX010000160.1 GCA_019683695.1 Steroidobacteraceae bacterium | reverse complement strand
ATGTCGACGATGGGGATGACGCGCTGGTACGCCATGCGCGTCGGGCCGATCACCCCGAGCACCCCCATCACCGAATCGCCCGACGTGTACGGGGCCGTGACGACGCTGCAGTCATCGAGCACCTGATAGCCGGACTCGTGGCCGATGAAGATCTGGATGCCCTCCGCCTTGAGGCTCTGGTCGAGCAGGTGGAGGAAGTCGCGCTTCTCGTTGAAGGCCTCGAACAGGCGCCGCAGCCGCTCGACGCTCGACAGCTCCGCCACGCCCATGAGGTTCGTCTCGCCGGCGATGACGTACTCGAGCTGCTCCTCGGCGTCCTCGTCCTGCTCGAACACCTTCTGCGCCACGGCGATCGCATCGACCATGATCTCATTCATGCGCTCGTGCGTTTCCTTGAGCTGGCGCAGGATCTCCTGCCGCACCTGATGCACCGTCCGCCCGCGCACCTGCTCGTTCAGATAGTTCGCGGCGCGCTTGAGCTGATCCGGCGAGAAATAGCGATCGAGGTGGAGAATGCGGTTCTGCACCTCGCGATCATTCAGCACCAGCACCGCGAGAACGCGGTTCTCCGAAAGCCCGACGAACTCGATCTGCGTGATCGCCGCCTGCTGCGTGCGTGGCAGGGTAACCACGCCCGCGAGGCGCGTGACGGTGGAGAGCAACTGCGAAGCCGCCGCGATGAGCTGCTTCGAGCTCTCGTGACCCCCGACATCGAGCTGCCGGCGAATCTCCGAAACGGCCTCGTCGTCGAGTGGCCGCACGCGCAGCAGCGTATCCACGAAGAAGCGGTAGCCCTTGTCGGTGGGGACGCGCCCGGCAGAGGTGTGCGGTGAGGTGACGAACCCGAGCTCTTCCAGATCCGCCATCACATTGCGCACGGTGGCGGAGCTGAGACTCAGACCCGATTCCCGCGAGAGCACGCGCGACCCGACGGGCTGCCCATCGCGGATGTAGTTCTCGATGAGCACCCGGAGCAGCTGCTGCGCGCGTTCGCTCAGCGGCGGCTCGTCCCGATTCTCGTGTGGCATGGACCTCGGAGCGGTTGACATGCTGATTTGTACAGGTCTCACGTTGGGTGCGGAAGCTAGCGACGGCCGTGGCAAGCGTCAAGCAAGCGGTCTTGGCGCAATTATGCGCGGTCGGAGCGGCGCGGCCGATGCTGGATGAGCCGTCGAAACCGGCCTGACCGGGGCACCCGCGGAACGTACGCGGACCGGCTGATCCGGCGCCCGTCGCGCCTTCGGGCAACAGCCCCTGCGGAACACCGTGGCCGCTGCACCGGGCCGCTGCGGCGGGCGGCCGTCACGCAAATCGCGCGCCCCGTTGAACCCGGGCGCCGGCCCGTGATTAAGTGCCGGCTCTTTCTCCGTTCTCAAGTCTCGAGGGGCACACCAATGGCCGTTCCGGTACGCGCCTGCGCGCTGATCGGCAGGTTTTCCGATCCGCGCGTCGGGGAGTGCGTGTGCGCGCTCCTGCCCCACCTCAAGGCCCGCGGTGTGCAGGTGCTGGTGATCGAGGGCTCCGAGCTGCCGCCGCCCGGTCTGGATGGCGTGGTGCCGGTGCCGGAGGGCGAGATCGGCCAGCGCGCGGGGCTCGTGATCGCGGTCGGCGGCGACGGCACCCTCCTCTACGGCGCCCGGCTCGTCGCCCGCCACGGTGTGCCGCTCCTGGGCATCAACCGCGGCCGGCTCGGGTTCCTCACGGACATCCTCCCGCAGGACATGCTGGGCGCCGTGGATGCAGCCCTCGACGGCAAGCTCGAGAGCGAACAGCGCACGCTCCTGCGCGCCACGGTGCATGCCGGTGCAGCGTCGGGGGATCCCGCCCGCCGCACCATCGAGGCTCTCGCGCTCAATGACGTCGTGCTCCAGAAGGCAGCCACGGGGCGCATGCTGGACTTCGACGTCCACGTGAACGGGCGCTATGTGAACACCCATGCCGGAGACGGCATCGTCATTGCCACCGCCACGGGATCCACCGCGTACGCGCTCTCGTGCGGCGGCCCCATCGTGGAGCCGCATCTGGACGTGGTGGTCATGGCGCCCATCTGCCCCCATACGCTCTCGGACCGGCCCGTCGTGGTGTCCGCGCGCTCGCACGTGGAAGTCAGGCTCATCGAGCGTTACGAGACTTCCGCCCAGGTGGTGTGCGATGGCGTGGTGGTCGGCGATCTTCAGCCCAACGACCTGCTCGAAGTGAAGGCAGCCGAAGAGCGCATCACGCTCCTGCACCCGCCCGGACACGACTACTACCGCCTCCTGCGTTCGAAGCTGCAGTGGGGTCGCGGTGGGCGCGATCTCTCCCGCTAAGCCGATACACTGCCGCGATGCTCACCCATCTGCAGATTCGCGACTTCGCCATCGTCGATGCCGTGGAGCTGGAGCTCCGGCCAGGGCTCACCGTGCTCACCGGGGAGACGGGCGCCGGCAAGTCCATCGTGGTCGATGCCTTGCAGCTTCTGGCCGGAGGCCGTGCAGGCGCTGAAGTGGTGCGCGCCGGCGCGGAGCGCGCCGAGATTTCCGGCACATTCGATCTCATGCGCGCGCCGCGCGAGTTGCGCAGATGGCTCGACGAGCAATCGATTTCCGCTGACACCGAGCTTTCGATCCGCCGCGTGATTGCAGTGGACGGGCGCTCGCGTGCCTATCTCAACGGCCAGGTCGTTCCCGTGCAGTTGCTGCGGGAGCTGGGAAACATCCTCATCGACATTCATGGCCAGCACGAATTCCAGTCGCTCACGCGCAGCAGCGCACAGCGCGAGCTGCTCGATGATTTCGGGCGCCACGACAGCCTCGTCGGGCAGGTGGAGATCGCGTATCGCGTGTGGCTCGGCCTCCTGAATCGCATGCTCGAGCTCGAAGGCAAGGCCCGCGATCGCGACGCCCGGCTCGACCTGCTGCGCTATCAGGTGCGGGAGCTGGAAGCGCTGCAGCTCGCCGAAGGTGAGCTCGCCTCGCTGAACGAGGAGCACAGCCGCCTCGCCAATCGCAATCGTCTTGCCGAGGGCGCGCAGGCCGCGCTTCAGAGCCTGTATGAGAGCGAAGAAGGCAGCGCCCACGCAGCCGTGAGCCGGGCGCTTCAGGCGTTGCGGGCGCTTGCGGCGGTGGACGCAAAACTCGGCGAGGTGCTGCCACTTGTGGACGAGGCCGCGATCCAGATCCGCGAAGCGGCGCATCAGCTGCAGCACTATCTGGAAAAGCTGGACATCGACACGGCTCGTCAGGATCAGGTGGAGCGACGGCTCGCCGCGATCGAGGAGCTTGCACGCAAGCACCGCGTGAATCCGGAGGAGCTCCCGCAACGTACCGCGCAGCTGAAAGCGGAGCTCGCCGAGCTCGAACGTGCGGAGTCCGATCTCACGCAGCTGAGAAAGGAACAGACGACGGCGCTCGAGGAGTACCGCACGCTGGCTCAGCAGCTCTCGGCCTGCCGCGCAACCGCCGGCCGGGCCCTGAGCAAGGAAATCACCGCGCGCATGCAGACGCTCGGCATGGCGGGCGGCCGCTTTCAGGTCGAGATCGCCCCGCTTGCGTCGGCGGAGCCTGCGCCGCACGGCATCGATCAGATCGAGTTCAGGGTAACCGCGAATCCCGGGCAGCCATTGCGGCCTCTCGCGAAAGTCGCCTCCGGCGGCGAGCTCTCGCGCCTGTCGCTGGCAGTGCAGGTGTCATGTGCCGCGCGCGAGACGCGCTGCATGGTGTTCGACGAAGTGGATTCCGGCATCGGCGGCGCCGTGGCGGAAATCGTGGGGCGGGAGCTTCGCTCACTGGCGGAGCGCGGGCAGGTGTTGTGCGTCACTCACCTGCCACAGGTCGCCTCTCAGGCTCATCACCACCTGCGCGTCGCCAAGCTCACCGATGGCAAGACCACTCGCACGAGCCTCACCGAGCTCACCGCCGACGACCGCGTGGAAGAGCTGGCGCGAATGCTGGGCGGAGTCGAGATCACGGTGAAAGCGCGCGAGCACGCGAGGGAGATGCTCAAGGTGGCGGCTGCCGCCGTTGCGGAACCCGCCGCGCCGCGCTCGAAGTCCTCACAGCGGCGCTCCTGAACGGCAGCGGGCCGCGCGCAGATCAGCGGGGCGGCCCGTTCCGCAGATTGAGCGGTGACGGCCCGTCAGGACCGGCTTTCCACCGGCGCTTTCCGGATGGCCTTCTTCCGATGCGGGCAATTCGGCCGCCGGCAATGACCGTACAGGATCAGTGAGTGATCCCGGATCTCGAAGCCGAGCCGCTGAGCCACGGCGTCCTGCCGCTCCTCGATGCCTGCGTCCATGAACTCCTCCACCCGGCCGCACTCCTGACACACGATGTGGTCGTGGTGCGTCCCGTGGTTCAGCTCGAACACGGCCATGCCGTCCTCGAAGTGGTGGCGGGTGACCAAGCCCGCCGCCTCGAATTGCGTGAGCACGCGGTACACCGTCGCAAGGCCGATGTCCTCGTTCGAATCGAGCAGCGTGCGATAGATGTCTTCCGCCGACATGTGGCGCGTGGCGCCGGTCTCGAGGATTTCGAGAATCTTCAGTCGCGGGAGCGTGACCTTGAGGCCGGCTTTCTTGAGATCCTTACCTTCCACTCGGGCCCTCTTTCGATGCTTGCACGGGACCGGGGACGCCGTGCGCGCGGGTGAATCGTGTGCGGTATGATGCGCGCCGCGATTATTCCTCCAAACGGACCGACATGCGACCCCGTTTTGTCATTTCGAGCACTCTGCGCGCCCTGCTCGTGGCGGGCCTGGCGCTGTGCGCCGCGCCTTCGCTGTCAGGGTGCGTGTATCGCATGAACATCCAGCAGGGCAACTATCTCGAGCCCCGCGCCGTGGCCCAGCTCCAAGTGGGAATGACTCGCAGTCAGGTGCGCTACCTGCTCGGCACACCCATGGTCCCCGATGCGTTCGACAACGATCGCTGGGACTACCTGTACTACCTGAAAAGGGGCCGGCTGAGCGCCCCCGAGCAACGCCACCTGATCGTGTACTTCAAGGACGACAAGGTCTCCCGCGTGGACAACAGCCAGGTCGGCCCGATGCCGTCGATCGAACAGCGGCAGATGGACCCGGACACGGCCGAATCCAACGCGCGCTCGAACGCAGCCAGCTGAAAACCGCGGGCGTTCGGCTCAGCCCTTCGCGCTTCGCGCCGCGCGCCGCTCCAGTCGCACACGCTCGCGACGGCGCTCGCGCGGGTCGGATTTGAGCGGCCGATAGATCTCGATGCGATCCCCCTCGGCGGGTACGTCGGCGCGGCTGCAGGGCTGCCCGAAGATGCCCACATCCGCCTCGTCCCAGGGCACATCGTCGCGCCCGGCCTGCGCCCGGGCGGCCGCGAGCGCATCGCCCACGCTCGCGTGGGCGGGCAGCTCCACGCGCCACAGTGCCTGTTCGGCAGGCGTGGCATACACCACCAGACAGTGCTTGCGGTCGGAAACCGTCATTTCTCCAGCAAGCGCGCCCGACTCACGAAGGCATCAACGAGCGATGCCGCAGTCTGTTCGAATATCGGCTCGAACACGAGCGCGGACATGCGGCTTGAAAACGCGAACCGCATCACCAGCTCCACCCGGCAACCGGACTCGCCCACCGGCGTGAGCGTCCACTCGCCCTGCAACTCGCGAAACGGGCCGCGCACCAGCGTCATGGTCACGCGGCGGTCCGGCTCGAGCGTGTTGCGGGTGGTGAACTCCGCTTGCAGCGGGCCGCGTTTCACGCCGAGGGTGGCGACGATCTCGTTCGGGCCGCGGGATTCCACGCGCGCGTGTGTGCATCCGGGGACGAATTCCGGATAGCGTTCCACGTCGTTGATGAGGGAGAACATGCGCCCCGGCGGCTGTGCGACGAGTGCCGAGCGCGTGACCTGTCGCATGGCGTGATTGTCACACAGGTACAATGTCCCGCGCAGTCACACAGCGCACGTCGAGCCGAATCTGCACTCATGGCCAAAGCCGAAGCCCCCCAACGCCTCATCGCCGAGAACCGCAAGGCGCGCTTCGATTACTTCATCGAAGACCGCTACGAGGCCGGCCTCGCCCTGCAGGGCTGGGAGGTCAAGGCCATGCGGGCCGGCCGCGCGCAGCTCTCGGAAGCCTACGTGTACGTGCGCAACGGCGAGGCCTTTCTCATCGGCGCGCACATCACACCGCTCAAGACCACATCCACCCACATCGTGGCGGACCCGGTCCGCACCCGAAAACTGCTGCTCCACAAGAGCGAGCTGGAACGATTGATCGGCGCAGTCGAGCGACGCGGCTACACGCTGGTGCCGCTCGACCTGCACTGGAAGAACGGCCGCGCGAAGCTCGAGATGGGCCTCGCGAAGGGCAAGAAGCAGCACGACAAGCGCGCCGCCGAAAAGGAGCGCGACTGGCAGCGCGACAAGGCGAGGATTCTGCGCCGGGGCTGAGAACGCCTTCGCGCAGACCCCCGTCGCCGCGCAGAGGCGCTGAATCGCGCACAGCCGGCTGCTGGCGCTGCCGACTCACAACTCGAAGCACGAAACTCCGTTGCACAGAGGCTCGCCAGCGTGAATCGGGTGCGGTCCGCACGAGGCGACACGCATCAAGTTTGCGCCGGACGCGGTGGCTGCTTACGAATACCCGCGCAGCCCACTCGCCGAGCCGACGCGCGATCAGCAGCGCCGACTCACCTCCTGTGCGGCTGGACCACCTTTCGGTGCGCGCCTCACGGACCGGGATTGCTGAGGTAAACCAGATTGATGGTCGTCAGCGTATCCGTGCGCTTCAGGCCATCCTGCGGAGCGGTGTTGTTGCGCACACTGAGCGCGAGGCTCAGCGCAAGAACTTCCGTCATCTTCACTTCGAGCGCCAGATCGTTGCGGCTGAGGGTGTTCGCGCGACCGCTTTCCACGAGGAACGTGTCACGGATCTTCGTGGCATCGTTGAAGCTGTGCTCGAAGGTGAGCGTGCCGTTTGCCACCGCGTCCTGATCTTGCTCGCCAGGGATGCGCTGAATGACTTCGTTGCTGCTGGCGTCGCGGATCAGCTCCTCCGGGCGCAGCATGCGGTAACCGGCACCCACCTGCATGGAGAGTTTCGTCTCGTCCGTGTCGATCATGCGCCGGCCGAAACCGGTGGAGACGATGCCCTGATAGTCGAACCCGCTGTACCGATCGTCCTCGAAGCGCGTGGAGCCGAACCAGAAGGAACGCTCACTCAGCTCGTGGTCCAGCTGATAGCGAGCATCCCACCGCTGGGCCGAGGCGATGCCCGAATTCTTCCCGTACAGGCCGGAGGTGGCGAAGGTGTGCCTCCAGGTTCCCGCCTCGTGCATCACCTCGAGCTTTGCGTTGGCCGTTTCCGTGGAGGTGTTGCCGCGAGCGGCCACGAACCCGACTTCGCTTCGCGTCGACCACTCGCTCTCGCCCTCCTGGGCGAGCGCCGGCGCAGCCACGCCCAGAAGCACCAGCAGGAAACCCACGCTTGATTTCACCATCCACTCACTCCACATCGTCCTGCCGGCGCGGGCCTGCGCCCGCGCCCTGTTGCGCGAAAGGGGCAACTTTACCGGCTCGAGCCCGGCCGGTGGGGCCGGTGTTGAGCCACAGGCCCGGCCCGCGTCATTCGGGGCGCGTGGTGGCCGCAGTTCGGGTATGCTTCGCGCGGCAGACTTTGGGGGCGACCGGTTTCGACGTGGGTCGTGAACCTCGAAGTGCGTACCGAGGTGCAGTGGCCTCGTTAATCACGCTGCAAAAACATAGTTGCCAACGACGACAACTACGCTCTGGCTGCCTGATCGCAGCTGACCTCTGACCAGCTTGTGCCTATGCAACTGAATCAGGGGACGCGCTCATAGGCTCGCGAACCGGTGTGCGACGGGTCGGTTCGCCAAGAGTCACCGTCTGCTGGCGTGGCGTTTTCCCTGCTCCTCGGGTAGCGCCGCGTGAGAGCCAAAGAGAGAGCTACGTACGTAGGTCTTCGAGCTGAGCACTTGCGGACGGGGGTTCGATTCCCCCCGCCTCCACCACTCTCCCGGCCCGCGGGCACCTGCCCGGTGGGCGCCATCCAATGCGTTGGCACGACGGGAACCGCGGGGCACCGTGGGCCATTCATCGTGCAGCATGGCCACACGTCACACCCGCACGGGCGATCTCGACCCCGCATCCGCGCGCACGGCGCCGGACGAGGGGTCGTCGGGTGCCGCCCTGGGGCGGCATTTGAGCTCGCTGGCGGAGTTGCGGGATGCGGTGAACGCCTGTCGCCGATGCTCACTGTGGCGGAACGCGACGCAAGGTGTGCCCGGCGAGGGCGCGGAACACGCCGAGATGATGTTCGTCGGCGAGCAGCCCGGGGACGCCGAAGACCTTGGCGGGCATCCGTTCATCGGCCCGGCGGGCGCGATTCTCGACCATGCGCTGATCGATGCCGGCATCGACCGGCGCAAGGTGTTCGTGACCAACGCGGTCAAGCACTTCAAGTTCGAGCCGCGAGGCAAACGGCGCCTGCACTCCAAGCCGAATGCGACGGAGATCGAGGCGTGCCGGTGGTGGCTCACGGAAGAGCTCAAATTCGTGACGCCGAAGCTGATCGTTGCGCTCGGCGCCACGGCCGCACGCAGCGTGCTCGGACACACCGTCACCATATCCGCACTGCGCGGCCTGCCCACGCCCTACACGTCTGACGCGCACGTGTGGGTGACGGTGCATCCGTCGTATCTGCTCAGAATTCCAGACGACGCGCAGCGCCGGGCCGAGTACTCCCGGTTCGTGAGCGATCTCGAGGGCGCGAAGGAATGGCTCGCGCGGGGTGGCCGCCGCTGAGCATGCGCTCAGCGCATGCCGTCGAGCGACAGCAGCGACGTGTAGAGATCGGGTCGCCTGTCGCGGAACACGAACCAGTTGTCGCGAAGCTGCGCGGTCTCCTCGAGATCGAACGTTGCCGTAAGCACCGCGTCTTCCGCCTCGCCTGCCTCCGCCACCTTCTTGCCGGTGGCGTCGGCGATGAACGACGAGCCGTAGAAATTCAGATACAACCCGGACGGGTTCTGCAGCGAGCGCTCGAGGCCCCAGCGATTGGAGGCCACGAGCGGCATCAGATTCGCTGCGGCATGCCCCTGCTGCGTGCGCTGCCAGTGCTCGCGTGAATTCACCGGGAGCGCGGGCGGCGGCTCCGTACCAATTGCCGTGGGAAACAGCAGCACCTCCGCACCCATCAGCGCCATGGCGCGAGCCGTTTCCGGAAACCACTGGTCCCAGCAGATGCCCACGCCGATGCGCGCGTAGCGCGTGCTCCACACCTTGAAGCCGGTATCGCCGGGGCTGAAGTAATTCTTCTCCTGATAGCCCGGCCCGTTCGGGATGTGCGACTTGCGATACACCCCGAGCAGCGTCCCATCCGCGTCCAGGATCGCGACGGAGTTGAAGTACGCGCGGCCGGCGCGCTCGAAGAAGCTGATGGGCAGCACCACACCCAGCTCGCGCGCAATCGGCTGGAAGTGGCGCACGGCGCGGTTCTCCTCCACCGGCGTGGCGAGATTCAGATGACGCACGTCCTGCTCGATGCAGAAGTACGGCGTCTCGAACAGCTCCGGCAGCAGGATGATCTGCGCACCCCGGCTCGCCGCCTCGCGCACGGCGCGTTCGGCCCGGGCAATGTTGCCTTCGATGTTCCAGTCGCAGGAGAACTGCGTCGCCGCCAGCGTCACCGGACGCGGCGTGCGGCGGAAGTGCTCGGGCTCGTGGGGCTGCATTTCGTGGGACGGCATGGGCGCTCAGTCGAAGATCTTGCCGCGGTTCAGGATGCGCCGCGGATCGAGCGCGGCCTTGATGGCGCGCATGGTCGCAATCTCCTCCGGCGTGCGCGAGATGTCCAGGAAGGCTTTACGCTCGAGCCCGATGCCATGTTCCGCCGAGATGGCGCCCCGCAGGGGTCGCAAGGTTTCGTAGAGGCAGGCCTTCACAGCGTCCCCGATGCGCTCCATGTCGGGGTGGCTGACGGCCACGTGCAGGTTGCCATCCGCGATATGCCCGAAGACATAGGGCCGTGCACCCGGGAAGCGCTCCGCGAGCACGCGGCGCAGGTCCTGAACGTACGCGGGCATGTCCACGATGGGCACGCTCACATCGAAATCCACGCACGGCCCGTGGCGGCGGGTGTGCCAGGGGTCTTCGCGGATGCCCCACATGGCGCGCCGTTCCGCCTCGGACTTCGCAATCGCGGCGTCTTCCACGAGGCCCGCTTCCATGGCGTCCGCGAGCGTCTGCTCGAGGCGTGCGGCGTCGTTTTCCGGTTCCGCACCCAGCGACTCGAGCAGCACGTACACGGCGTATCCGTAGCGTAGCGGCGGAGCGTGCGGCGCCGGCGGCGTGCTGCAAATCTCGTAGAACTCCGGCCACATCACCTCGAAGGCGCCGAGCTGGCCCGCGAGCTGCGCATCCACGTGGCCGAGCAGTCGAATCACCGTTTCGAAGTCACGGCACGCCACGAGCGCGGTGTTGAAGCTGCGCGGGCGCGGATACAGCCGCAGATCCGCTCGCGTGACGACGCCGAGAGTGCCCTCGCTGCCGATGAAGAGTTGCTTGAGGTCGTACCCGGTGTTGTTCTTGATGGCGCGATTCAGCGAGCACAGCACGGTACCGTCTGCGAGCACTGCCTCGAGACCGAGCACCAGCGAGCGCATCATGCCGTAGCGGATGACACGGACGCCGCCGGCGTTGGTCGAGATGTTCCCGCCGATAGTGGCCGAGCCGCGCCCGCCCAGATCGAGCGCGAACAGCAGATCGACGCGCTCGGCTTCTTCCTGCACGCGCTGCAAGGTGACACCCGCTTCCACGCGCATGGTGCGGCCGCCGGCATCCACCTCTTCGATGCGGTTCATTGCTTCCAGCGAGAGAATCAGCTCGTCCTCGCTGGCGGTTGCACCGTGCACGAGGCCCGTGAGGCCCCCGTGCGGCACCACGGGCTGTCCGCGTGCATTACACAGGCGCAGAACCTGGGACACCTGCTCGGTGTTTCGCGGCCGCACCATCACACGCGCACGGATGTCGCCGGCGTCGCGGCTGTGCGCACGCTCGCCGAGCCGGTCGCCCGTGATCACGCCCTGCTCGCCAACGGCTGCACGAAGATCGCTGAGGAATTCTGGATTGAGCACACGCCTCTCCCGGGGCAAGGCTGCGCGTCCGGACGAGCTATCCGTACGCTTTGCCAAGGGGTCGGCACGTTACCGCGCCGAACATGCGGAGACCAGTCGTGCGGGTGCACACAGGACGAACTGCCAGCCAATACGGCGCACATCGGCGGGCCAGAGGGTCGACAGCGTGGATCGGCTGCGGGGCGCACGAAACGCCACGCGATGAATTTCCATGCTCACCGTGACGCTAGTCTTCTCCTCCGGCAGCGTCGTGAAGCAAAGGTCGTCCGAGGATTGCCCGAAGTGAGGTCGCGGCCGCCGGCAAGCGTCCTGTTTCCTGCCGGCAGTAACGAGCGTTGTCCGTCGTCTTCAGCTCGCGCGGGGCCGGTCGTCCCGATGAATCAGTTGAGCTGCTTGCGGCTCGTGGGTGCCGGCAGCTGGGGGAACAGTGCCTGATCGAGCGCCTGCACGTACGTGGAGACATCCGCCGGGCCGGGCACCAGCACTCGGCCGTTGATGAGCAGATTGGGCGTGGTCACCAC
>JADGHX010000159.1 GCA_019683695.1 Steroidobacteraceae bacterium | reverse complement strand
ACCGGGCTCGAGCGGCTCGAGGGGGTCCAGGGGTTCCAGGGGAACGCGGGACGCAGCATCGATCATTCGGGTCTTCTCAGTGGCTTCGCATGTCGCGGGCGGTGGTTCCGGCCCCCCGCGGGCATTCGGCGGGGCGTATCGTGCTACGTCCCCGCGGGTGAACGTGGGCGGTGCCTCACAGAACGGGACGCAAATCGCCTGCAAAGTGGCGCCGAATTGCGACACATGTCTCATTTCGCGGCACTCATGCGGGGTGACCCAGATCACGTCGCGCGGCCGTTTCATCTGCCCGCACGGGTGCCGCGCAGACCTGTCCAAGCCGCAGCACTCGTGAGTGCTCACACGAAAGGTTCCCTCTTCATGGTTGAGACGAGACGCTTCCCTGCCTCCCGCACGAACGCCCGCTTGCTGATCACCGCCGCCGTCCTCGGCACACTCGCCGGGGCTCAGGCTGCGCGTGGCGCTGAAGGTGATACCACTGCCATCACCATCTACAGCGCCGCTGCGCCCGGTGCCATTCCACCTGAGCTCTATCGGCCCATTCCGGGCTCCGGCGTGCCGAATGCGATGTCCGTGCCGGGCTATGCGATGGTTCGTCAGGAGCGCGCCATCCGGCTCGAGAGGGGCCGCTCCACCGTCAAGTTCACCGATGTGGCCGCGCTCATCGATCCCACGACCGTCACGTTCACATCGCTCAGTGAGCCCGGCACACGCGTGCTCGAGCAGAACTTCCAGTTCGATCTGGTGAGCACGGACAAACTGCTGCTGAAGTATCTCGACCGGCCCATCACAGTCGAGCGCGCCGTCGGCAACGACACCGTGTCACTCACGGGCACCCTGCTCTCCTCGGGCGACGGGCTCGTGTTGAAATCGGATGACGGCAGCATTCACGCGCTGCGGAATTACACGTCTGTGCGGTTTCCCGAGTTGCCCGGGGGCCTCAACACCAAACCCACGCTCGTGTGGGACGTGCTTTCGCCGCGCGCGGGCGAGCAGCGTACGCGTGTCACGTACCAGACGGGCGGCATCACGTGGTGGGCCGACTACAACCTCGTCTTCAGCGACGGCAAGGACGCGAACAGCGGCATGCTGGATCTCGCGGCGTGGGTGAGCATCATCAATCAGTCCGGCGCCAGCTACCCGGATTCGAAGCTCAAGCTCATCGCGGGCGACGTGCACCGCGCGCAGCCCGAGCCGCTGCCGGTCATCCAGAAGCGCATGAACATGGCGGCGGCCGCGGAAGATGCGGGCGGGTTCGAGCAGAAGTCGTTCTTCGAGTTTCACCTCTACACGCTGGGCCGGACGACCACGCTGCCGAACAACTCCACCAAGCAGATCGAGCTGTTCGATCAGGCCCGCAAGATTCCGGCAAAGAAGGTGCTCGTCTACTACGGCCTCGACCCCGGCCCGTACACGTATCCGAATCCCGTGACGGACCGCGATTTCGGCGTTCAGTCGAACAAGAAGGTGGACGTGTACCTCGAGTTCAGGAACGACGAGCAGTACGGCCTCGGCATGCCGCTGCCGGCCGGCCGCATTCGCGTGTCACAACTGGATGCAGCGGACGGCAGCCTCGAGTTCATCGGTGAAGACCGCATCGATCACACGCCCGAGAACGAAATGGTGCGCGTGAAGCTCGGCTCGGCGTTCGATGTCGTGGGTGAGCGGCGCCAGGTCGATTTCGCCGTGGACACGCGTGCGCACTGGCTCGAGGAGGAGTTCGAGATCAAGCTGCGCAACCACAAGGATCAGCCGGTGGACGTGGTGGTGAAGGAAAACCTCTACCGCTGGAGCAACTGGAACATCGTCTCGAAGACGCATGACTTCACGCGCGAAGACGCGCGCACGATCCACTTTCCCGTGAAGGTGGCGAAAGATGGGGAAACCACCCTGCGCTATCGGGTGCGCTACACCTGGTAGCCGCTACGCGAGGGCGCTGGGGCTGCTGCTCCAGCGCGCCTCGCGCGCGATCTGTGCCCGGCACGCAGCGCGGTTTCAACGTAGATCATCACGCCCGAGCCGCCGTGCGCAGACTTCTCAGGAACGGCCGGCGCCATCTGTGGCGACACAGGACGCTTCGTGCCATCGCACTCCGGCAATGGGCCTGCGTGCGGCACCCTCAGCTCACCTTCTGTGCGGTGCCCTTCAGGAAGAACTCGACCTTGTCCCGATACGTGCGCGAGAGCTTCAGCTCGTGACCGCCGTCCAGCGTGAGGAAGTATTCGCCGTTCATGTGCGCACGCAGGCTCTTCACACGCCGCAGATTCACGATCGTGGACCGATGCACGCGCTGGAAGAGGCGCGGATCCAGATACTGCTCCAGATCTTTCATCGTGCCGCGCAGGATATGTGTGTGCCCTCCGGCATGAATGCACATGTAATCCCCGGCCGCATCGATCCATTCGATGGATGCGGTGGGCACGCGAACGATCTCGCGCCCTTGCCGCACCGGAAGAATGTCCGCGTGCTTCGGCTCGAGCGCCTTGCGACCGTGCGTGAGCAGCTCTTCCAGCACGAGCTCTCCCGAGCCGGTGATCTCGGCGATGAGATTGAAGAGCTGGTCGCGCTGACTGATCGCCGCCCGGCTCTGAATGCGGTCCCGCACACGATCCAGCGCGGCGGCAAAGCGGTCGTCGTCCACGGGCTTCAGCAGATAGTCCACCGCGCGGGCCTCGAACGCGCGAATGGCGTACTGATCGTACGCGGTGACGAACACGACCATCGGCAGAGCCTCCTCCGGCAGGCTCGCGAGCACGTCGAAGCCGGACATGCCCGGCATCTGGATATCCAGGAACACAAGATCCGGCTGATGCGTGGTGATGGCCGTGATGGCCTCGCGGCCGTTTGCACACTGCGACACGATCTCGAAGTCCGGCGTTGCCAGCAGCCGGATCTCGAGCCCGCGCCGGGAGAGCGCTTCGTCATCGACGATGATCGTGCGGATTCGGGAAGCCATACCGTACGTCCTGCTCGTTCAACATGGGTGTGCCGTGAATTGCGATCACCCTCGGGGCGTATATCAAGACCGAGCTCGTGACACTGATGTCATTCGCCGCAGCCCCAACCTCCTAGGCTAGTGCAGACTTCTTGGCCGGCTCGGGTGCGACGGTGGCTTTCTCGAGTGGAAAGCCGATCTCGATGCGCATGCCGGGGTGACGGTTGAGCACCGCGAACCGGTGCTGCTCACCGTAAAGTACTGCGAGGCGCTCGCGCGTGTTGCGCAAGCCGACGCCACGCCCTTCGACGAGCGCATTGCCATCGCGTAGCCCGGGCCCGTCGTCGATCACGGTGAGCTCGAGCATCGCGCCTCGTGCACGCCCCTCGATGCGGATCGAGCCCCCTTCCTCGCGCGGCGTGATGGCGTACTTGACCGCATTCTCGATGAGCGGCTGCAGCAGCAGGCTTGGCACCAGCGCATCGAGAGCCGGCTCCTCGATGGCGTATTCGAGTCGCAGGCGCCCGCCAAAGCGCAGGCGCTCGGTATTCATGTAGAGGTCCAGCGCCTCCATTTCCTGGCGCAACGTGACCTTCTTCATCGGGTCCTGATCCAGTGTGTAGCGCAGGAACTCCGACAGCCGCATCACCGCGTGATTGGCCGTGCGGTTCTGGTTGTCCAGGATCAGCGTGGAGATCGCGTTCAGCGTGTTGAAGAGAAAGTGCGGGTTGAGCTGGTACCGCAGCATCTTCAGCTGCGCCTCCTGTGCAAGCGCCGCCGAGCGCAGCGCCGCCTCTCGCTGCTTCTGCAGGGATTCGTAGTACTTGATGCCGAAATAGATGGCGCTCCAGCACAGCAGCAGATAGGTCATCGAGACCGCGCCGCCGAAGATCTCGAACCGCGTCTTGAACTGCCAGTCCGGCTCCACGAGCCACTTGTACGAGTAGTTGATGACCACTCGCAATGCGAGCGCGATGGTGTAACACGTGAGCAGCACGCTCACGATCACCACCTTCGGCGAGCGCCCCGCCAGCGCGCGGTAGATGTACCGCATCGGCATGGAGAGCACGAAACCCGCGACGGCCGCGATCCCGATGACGAGCTGATACTCGATCCCGCGCCGCTCGACCAGCAGCGCGCCGAAGTATTGCGCGATGGCGTATGCCCCCCAGCCTGCCGCGTGCAGCGTCCAGAACAGCGCGTTCCGGTTCGAGCGGAGTTGTTCGAGAGTGATCATCGCCCTGTGTTCAGTCGAAGCATCGCGCGCGACGCTCTTGCGGACGAAAAAGCCGTGTTGCCGGTCGTCATGAAGCGCCGGCGCCGCCGCCCCGGCGCGCCCGCCGCACGCGAGGCAACTGCCAGTGGAGAGCTTAGGCGATTCCGGTCACGCGCCGTGATCCTTCGCCCGTGGCGGTGGAGCGGCTCGTCGCATGGGCACGGAGGCAGCGTGACACCCACCTGAGCCGGCGAAGCGGCCCGTTTTCCGGCTCAGATCCGGGGAGCAAGTCCGGAATCTGCAAAGCGTCCCAGGCTGTACCGTTCCAAGGCACCGGTTGCCAGTTAGTGCGCCCGCATAGCCACTGACTAATCGGTAATTCCCGTCGCCGTCGAGTGTTGCGTAGAGGCGCTGCGTACGAGGCCTTGCCTTTTGCGGCCCGTGGCGAGCGGCTCTGCCGCGACGATGCGGGGAGCGCGTGCCGTCGAATTGAAAAAACGACCGGAGAAACCGCCCGCCTGTCGCAAAACCCAAACAGAATCAATGACCTGCCAAGCTTCGCGCCGCGCGCCACGCTGCTGCCGCCGCTCGCAAGTCTGTGATTGGTCGCCCTTTCACCGCCGCGGCACGCACCTTGCCTTGTCTCTTGCGTGGATGTTTCCGGATGGACCAGAAGGTAGGAGCTCACATGAAAAAGCTTGTTCTGGGAATGAGTGCGGCGGTGCTGTTCACCGGTGCCGCGTTTGCCGGCGAAGGCGAGGAGAGCACGAAGATGGCTGCGGCGGATCCGTCCGCGCAGTTCTCGAAGCTGGACGCTGATGCGGACGGCCGCGTATCCGCGATCGAAGCCGCGAACGACTCGAAGGTCGCTGCCTCGTTCACGACAGCGGACACCGACAAGGACGGTTATCTCTCGAAGACCGAGTTTGCGAAGATGAGCAGCGGTTCGAGCGAGAGCATGGAGAGCAGCAGCTCGAGCATGGACAGCGACAGCAGCTCCTCGAGCAGCAGCTCGTCCTCGACACCGCGTTCGGACAGCTCGTCGTCGCCGCGGTAGTCCTTCGATCAGCGAACCTGCGGGTCGCGGCAATGTGGCCGCGGCCTGCAGCATAGGGCTCGCCCACAGAGCCAACCGGGTGCGGTTCCGTTTGCGAACCGCCCCCGGTCTTTCCGCTGAAGTTTTCTCGCCGAAAAGGCGGGAGACACTGCGCTCCCGCGTCGTTCACTCTCGCAGTGCCTGTACCGGTGCGCCGCGCGCGAGCGAATCGAGCGGCGCCGGCTTCTCGAGCGCGAAGCTCTGCGCGAAATCGCAGCCGACGGCCTTCAGCCACTGGAGCGCGGACTGCGACTCGATCTTCTTCGCCACGCAATGCACACCGAGCACCTTGCACGCCTGCAGGATCGCCACGACGAGCGCCTGCGGCAGTTTGTCCTTCATGGCGGAGGTCGTGAGGCGGGGATCGATTTTCACGTGACGCAGCGCCTTCGAGCCCAGGAACTCGAACACCTTCGAGTCGAAGCTGAAGTTGTCGATCACCAGGAAGCAGCCCATGCGCTCACACGCCTGGACGAAGCGTTCCGCATGCGGCCTGCACTGAATGCACGCAAACTCGCTCAGCTCGAAGCCCACGTATTCCGCGGGCACGTTGTAGGCCTCGAGCCACTGGGCGATACGCCCCGGGAACGTGGCGTCCTCGAGTGCGCCGATGGACAGGTTCACCGAGAAACTCGCCGGCTCGGAGTCCCAGATCGCCTCGCCGTATTGCCCGAGCCATTTGAGCAGTCGCTCGACCACCAATGCGTCGAGCGCGGCGCCCTCGCGGCCGTTCGCCGTCTCCGCAATGAATGCGGTGGGCACTTCGTTGCGGTGGGCATCGCGTTGTGAGCGGGCCAGCACTTCGTAGCGCCGGGTGCGGCCGCTCGAGCGCAGCTTGATCAGCTCCTGCACGTACAGCGTGAGATCTTCCGCCGTCTCCTCCGCGCTCAGCGGCGGCGGGGGCGGTGTATCCGGCAGGGCGAGTGCGGGCTCGACCGTCGTCGTTTCATCGGAAGACTCGAGCTGCGGCAGGCGCCCCGTGTCGTTGATGAGGATGACGGTATCGCTCGGGGCCGGCGCAGTCGCGGCAGGTTCCGCAGGCTTGCGCGCGGCGTCCAAACGCTTCGCGCCTGCGGAAGACGACGTATCAGCGTGTGCATCGCGCGTGGGTTGCGTCTTCGGGGGCGCCTTCGTGCTCGCGGTCGCCGGCGCGGACTTCACAGACGCTGCAGGCGCGGACTTCGCAGCCTGCGCAGGCGCGGGCGCAGCGGGCTGGTCGGGCACTGGCGCTTCCAGCTCGAACGCAATCGCTTCGGCGCCTGGCGTGGGTGGCGTGCTGGGGGCCGCGCTCGCCGCGGGAATCTCGATCTCGGCATCGAACTGCAGAAGATCCGCTTCCGGCACGCTGGCCGCGGCAGTTGGCGCTGGGCCCGCCGTCGGCACCCTCGGGTCGAAGTCGAGCACTTCGATTTCCGGAAGGGGCGCCGGGCCCGGCTCCGGGGCCGGCTGCACGGCGGCACCCTTGCCTGATGCCCCCTGGGCGTTGCTCGGCGCAGTGTTTGCCGGTTTCGGGGGCGGTGCCGTCTTGACCTGAGCGGCGGCCTTGGGCGATTGCGAGGCCGGCGCCTTGGGCGCTGGAGCCGGGGTGGGCGCGGCACGCGCGGGCGCAGGGGGATCGACGAGCTCGAGCGAGAGAATTGCATCGACCTGCTGCGGTTCGAGCACAACGGGCGCTGCCTGTGCGCCCTGCGCGGTCGCCGCAAGTTGGGCCGCGAACGCAGGCGGAATCGCGAGCATCTGGCTCGTATCCGTGGCCTGCGGATAGTTCTTGCGCATGAACACGGCCACTTTCTGCAGGAGCGTCTTCATCTGGGGCGTGAGGATGCGCTCCATCGTGTTGTCGTGGACGGACTTCATGTCCGCCAGGATCATCACGGTGCCGACGAGGTCGCCCCGCGGCGCGCGGATCGCCAGGAAGATCGCCATGCGCCCGTCTTCCATGCCGAGCTCATGGTAGAGCTGCGTCCGTTCCTGCCTCAGCGTTTCGATGGCTTCGATGACGACCCCGTGCTCATCCGGCCCGAGCGCGCCTTCGCTCAGCCAGAGAACGTCCGCTTCGTGATTGCAGATGGAGACCGAATGCAGACGCATCGGCGGCAACGCGGAACGCAGTTGCCAGCCGAGGGACTCGGCGGTCACGGCCTCGGGGGCCTCCGGTGTCGTGGTCTGCGCCACAGGCTTCGCTTTGGGTGTGCTCAATTTTTTTCCCCGCCCCGGATCGAACGGGCGGCAGGAACCGCCGCCCGTCCCGAAAGGTTGGCAGGACGCCTGCGAAACGAACGTGATCGCGCTCGCGTTCTTCGCGGCGCCTTGCTCTCGATTTTCGCAGCGACCCTGTGCGCGCGTTGCGCGCGCACAGGTGCATCACGCTCGCAGGTCAGCTTCGCAAGCGTTTGTCATATTGATTCGACATATGCAGGCCACGGAGCGAACCCGGGCTGCGCGCGCTGGCCGCTGGAACGTGCGACGTATCAGCCGCCGAGGAAGTCCCGCTTGCCGATGTCCACGCCGTTGTGCCTGAGCAGGGCATACACCGTCGTGACGTGAAAGTAGAAGTTCGGCAGCACCCACTGGCGAACGTACTGCAATCCCTTCATTTCGAGCGTGCGGTCGCGCAGCGGAATGCGGATGTCGCGATCTTCGGAGCCCTCGAATGCGCTCGCGGGAGCCGATTCGATGTAGTCGATCGTCTTCGCGATGCGCGCCTTGAGCTCTTCCATGGTCTGCTCGGTGTCTTCGTAGCGGGGCGGCTCCTGTCCGGTGAGCCGTGCAACGGCGGCCTTGGCCATGTCCGTGGCGATCTGCACCTGACGGGACAGTGGAAACATGTCCGGGGCGAGCCGCGCATTCACGAGCACGGCCGGATCGAACTTCTTCGCCTCCGCGTGCGCGAGACCCTTGTCGAGCAGCGCGGAGAGGTTCCGGAGCATGTGAGCACATTGATCCACAACCATCGTGTGCATCGAAATCTTCATGAGTTTCGTCCTGGGTGTGTGAGTTGGAGCGAATCGACTCGAGCTGTCTGAGGCGCCCCTCTTCAGGCACGCCTTCGGTGTCGCCGGCAGGAAAGCCAGCGCTCCCCGTCGGTGTGACTGGATCGGGTGTGCGCGCGATTCTACTCGCCAGGCTGGCGCTTGTGCCTCTCTAGTGAAACAATGCCCGGGTCATGTCCGAGCATTGGCGTCGCACGTGAATCTGTTCTGGGCACCTGCACAGCTCGCTGTCCTGGCGAAGGTGGTGGACCTCAATGGCTTCTCGGCGGCCGCGCGCACGCTGGGTGTTCCCAAGGCGGCGGTGAGCCGCGCCGTTGCGGATCTCGAGAAGACTCTGGGGGTGCGTGTGCTCGAGCGCACCACACGGCGCATCGCGCTGACACCTGCGGGTCGCCTGGTGTATCCGCATGCGAAGCGCGTGGTGGAAGAGTTCGACGCCGCGCACGTCCTCATCGCCAAGCTGCAGGCGCAGAGCTCGGGGCCACTGCGAGTCGTGGCGGAGCCCACGTACGGCCGCGTGCTGCTTGCACCGCTTGTGCCGCGTTTTCTCGAAAGCTTTCCCGAAGTGCCGCTCGATGTCTCGCTGCAGGCGCCCGATGCCTCGAGCCCGTGGGACGTGGCCATTCGTGCCGGGATACCGGAAGACCGCTCTGTCGAGTCGAGGCTGCTCGGCGCCCTGCCGGCCGTTCTCTGCGCCACGCCGCAATATCTCGCGCAACGTGGAACGCCTGCGAAGCCGGAGGATTTGCGCCAGCACGACCTGTTCACGCCCGAGTCGGATCGGCCGGACCTGTATCGTCTCGAGCTGTCGCGCAGCTCGCAGCGAGCCGAAGTGCGCGTGGTGCCGAGGCTCACCGTGAACGACCCGGCGGTGCTGCACGCCTCCGCGGCCGCGGGACTCGGCATCGGGCTGCTGCCCGAGTTCCTGTGCCGGCAGGGGCTTGCCACGGGCCGCCTCAAACAGGTGCTGGCGGAATGGTCATTGCCACCCGCCGCGTCCCTTTACGCCGTGTATCCAGCCACGCTTGCGGCGGACACGCGCGTCCAACGCTTCGTCGATTTCCTCGCGGCAAACATCGTCCCCGCCCTCGCGGCTGCCTGATAGCCTGCCATCGTCAGCGTTAGGTCGTGCGAGCGCGATGGGCCGTGCTGATGCGTCTCTGCGGCGCGAGCGCGTCTCGAGCGCACCCCTCGACACAGTGACGCTTGCGCCGCAGCCCGCATAGGCGCTGAAAACAACCCGTGCCTCTGCGCGTGGCTCGTGTGCTTCGCGCCACCGCAATTTGCAAGTGCCTGCTTCGCGATGACGCGCCATGTCTCGCGCCGACATCCGTCTGCCGTACCGCAGATGGCGGTCACTGGGGGACGCTCCTAGACTCTTCGGTTCCTGGGCGTCGATACGGAAGGTGGCTATGTACCAGGCACCCCTGCGGGAACTGCGCTTCGTGCTCGAGGAACTGCTCGACACGCAACGCCTCGGGCGCTCCGAGGCCCTGGCGGATTACTCGCCCGAGCTCGCGACGTCGATCCTGAGCGAAGCGGCGCGGTTTGCGGAGCAGGTTCTCGACCCGCTGAATCAGAGTGGCGACCGCGAAGGGGCGCAGTGGACCCCGCAAGGTGTTCGCACCCCAAAGGGCTTCCGCGAGGCTTACCGGCAATACGTGGAAGGAGGCTGGCCCGCATTGGGCGCCGATCCCGAGTTCGGGGGCCAGCGCGTGCCGGAGGTGCTGGGCACCGCGGTGCGCGAGCTGATGGCGTCGGCAAACCTTTCGTTCAAGCTCGGGCCGATGCTCACCATCGGCGCGGTGGAAGCCTTGAGCCTGCGCGGCAGCGAGGCGCTCAAGGCCAGGTTTCTGCCGAAGATGGTGACGGGCGAGTGGTCCGGCACGATGGTGCTCACCGAGCCGCAGGCCGGCTCCGATCTCGGGCTCATTCGCACGCGCGCCGTGCCGGATGGCGAGCACTATCGGCTCTTCGGCCAGAAGATCTTCATCACGTGGGGCGAGCACGACCTCACGGACAACATCATTCACATGGTGCTCGCGCGCATCGATGGCGCGCCACCGGGCACGCGCGGCATCTCGATGTTCGTGGTGCCGAAGGTGCTCGTGAACGAGGATGGATCGCTTGGCGCACGCAATGAGGTGCGCTGCGTATCCATCGAGCACAAGCTCGGCATCCACGCGAGCCCCACGTGCACGCTCGCGTTCGGCGACGAGAAGGGCGCAATCGGCTACCTCGTCGGGGAGCCGAACCGCGGCCTCGAATACATGTTCATCATGATGAATGCGGCGCGGCTGGCCGTGGGCCTCGAAGGCTACGCGCTGGCCGAACGCGCATATCAACGCGCCGTCGAGTGGGCGCGCACGCGCGTGCAGGGCAGGCCGCCGGTGAACGCAGCGGCCGGCCCCGCCACCATCATTCATCATCCGGATGTGAAGCGCATGCTGCTCACCATGAAGGCGAGCGTCGAAGCGATGCGCGCGCTCACGTTGTACACGGCGTTTCAGCTCGATCTCTCGGCGCATGGCCAGGAGGAGGAGCGCGCGGGGGCGCTTGCGCGCGCCGAGTTGCTCATTCCCATCGTCAAGGGCTGGTGCACGGAACACGGCAACCGCATGACGAACCTCGGCGTGCAGATCCACGGCGGCATGGGCTTCATCGAGGAAACCGGCGCCGCGCAATACGTGCGCGACGCTCGCATCACCACCATCTATGAAGGCACGACGGGCATTCAGGCGAACGATCTCATCGGTCGCAAGATCGGCCGGGACGGGGGCGCCGCCTTTGGCGCGCTGATCGCGGATGCGCAGCGCGAGCTGGAATCTCTCGCGAGCGAAGAGCCTTCCGTGCAGGCGATCCGTCGGGCGGCGCTGGAAGGGCTGGGCTTGTTGCGTGAGGCCGGTCAGTCCGTGGGCAAGTCGCTCGCGAGCGCACCCGAGCAGGCGCTCGCGGTTGCCGTACCGTTTCTGGAGCTGTGCGGATTCGTGCTGGGCGGATGGCTCATGGCCCGGGCGGCGGCGCTCGCGGCGAGCAAGGTGTCTGGCCCGGAAAGCGGGTTCTACGCCGCCAAATTGCGCACGGCGCGATTCTACGCAGACCATGTGCTGCCGATGGCCCTCGCGCAGGCACGCATTGTGATGAATGGCGCCCCGAGCGTTACGGAGACCGACGCGGCGCTGGTCTGAGCAGTATCGTCCCGGCACGCGTAAGCGAAGGAGTGGCTGCATGCGCACCACGTTGAAAACGGATCACTGCGCGCTGCCTGTATTCGACGTGGCGGGCACCTACCGCTTCTACGGCGAAGTGATCGGCCTGCCGCTGATCAGCGCGTTCGAGGGGGACGACTGGGGCGGGATGCCGTGGCTCATGATGATCTTCGCTCTTCCGGATGGACGGCAGCTCGCGCTGTGCGCCCT
>JADGHX010000158.1 GCA_019683695.1 Steroidobacteraceae bacterium | reverse complement strand
GTTTGATTTCATGGTCGAGGACGTTGGCCCCAGGCGCATCGGCCGAGGTGTGTTCAGCTCTGGAGCGAACGGATCGCCGCAGCCGTCGTCCCGCTGACGGCGGCGAACAGTTCCGGATCCGTATCGCCTTCGGTGCCGAAGACGAGGATCCGGCTGCCCGGAGTGAGACCCAGCGCGGCGGCGATTTCCGATGTTCGCGTTGCGGCCGCGAGTGCTGCGATCCCGGCAACGGCCGACTCCCCGCAAACCAGGGGCGGATCACCGTAACCCGCGGTCGCCAGCGCTCTCATCATGCTCAGCGCCTGCTCGTCGGAGATCGTCATGAAGTGACTCGCGCCGCGCTCGAGGATCGACCAGGCCACGGGCGACACTTCGCCGCATGCGAGACCTGCCATCACCGTGTCGAGTTGGCCTTGCACCTTCACTGGCGTACCGGCGCGCGCCGACCGCAGCAGGCAGTCCGCACGTTCCGGCTCGACGACGACGATCGCCGGCAACTCGGCGCCGAAGCGACTCCAGAGCGCGGCGACAACCGCAGCGGCGAGACCACCGACCCCCGCCTGGACAAAGACATGGGTGGGTGGATTGCGCCCCCGGAGTTGCAAGACGATCTCCTGCACCATGACGGTGTAACCCGTCATGACGTTCAATGGCGCTTCAGCATCACCGGCGTGGGAGGTATCGGAAACGAGATGCCATCCATTGAGCTGCGCGGCGCGAGCGGCGCACATGACACTATCGTCGTAGTTCCCCGAGACGCGCTCGATTCTTGCTCCGAACCGCGCGATGGCGCCTGCCCGGGCCGCGCTGACACGCTCATGAAGAAAGACCACGCACTTGCAACCGAGCTGTCGTGCGGCCCAGGCAACGGCCCGCCCGTGATTGCCATCCGTTGCGCAACACACAGTCACTCGGCTCACGACTTCCGCCAGCTCCTCCGAGCGCAGGTCTGCATATGAGAGGTTGGAACTGCCCGTCTGACTTGCGGCAATTCGCTGCAATAGCCTGAAAACCGCGTATGCCCCTCCCAAAGCCTTGAAGCTTCCGAGTCCGAACCGGTCGGATTCGTCCTTGTAAAGGACCTCGCCGAGACCGTGGAGCCTGGCGAAGCCGCTCAGCGCCCGCAGCGGAGTGGGCCTATAGTCCGGCCAGGTGCTGACCTCGCGGAAAGCCTCCTCCATCTGCTGCTCGCCAATCAGCACAGCCAACTCCGCAGGACGGTCCGGCGCGCGCTTCGGATTCACGAAGAGATTCATGTGCCAGCCGCCTCACTCCCGCATCGCAGGCGACGAAGTCCCGTCGAGCAGCTTTTCGATCAGGACTTCCTGGAAGCGCTGCGGCTCGTCCAGGTACATGTCGTGAGCGGAATGCTCGAACCAGATGATTTCCTTTCTGGGCGCCTGCAGATGCGCCAACCATGCTTCCGCTAGCTCTCCCGGCACTTGTCGGTCGTGCCTGCCGAGGATGAGATAGACCGGCACATCGATGCGCGGCACCTGCCGGACGAGATTTACGGTCTTCAACTCGTCCCACATGACCTCCAGTGTCCAGAAGAGACCCTTGAGCGTGCGCCAGACATCGAGCAACGAATACTCGGGCGATTCGAGCAGCCGGAGCAGCGCCGTGTCGGTGCTGGCGGGCGACTCGTTGCCTTGCTCCTCCGCCAGGAAATACCAGAGCCACTGACGCTGGACCTTGAGCTCCTGAATGGAATCATAGGGAGGCTTGATACGAGCCAGTTCTCTCAGCGCCTGCTGGTTCCCGGCTCGCCTGGCCAGGCGGACCGCGCTGTCGTACGAAATCTCCTCGTTTCGCCTGATGTCCACGACCTGCGCTGCGCCGACGTACGCCCACAAGAGCTCCGGGTGCTCGTGCGCGATGAGAGCGCCCAGGATGGTGCCCCACGAGTGACCGACGAGATAGATCCTGTCGACCTTGAACCGACGGCGCAGAAGCTGAATGAGCTCGACGGCGTCACTCTTGAACTGCGCGATCGTCATCTCCGCGGAATCGATGTCGGATCGGTACGACTTGCCCGCGCCGCGCTGATCCCAATGCACGACGACGAAGTGTTTCTCGAGCTCTCGTCCGAACAGCCTCGCCTCGTACATGAGCGGCCCGCCCGGGCCCCCATGCAGAAACAACAGCACCGGACGTCGCGTGTCTTCGGCGCGGATGAGTATGGACTGAGGACGCCCTCCCAGGACCACTTCCTCGAGCGATGAGATTCCGTGCGCACCCGATATCCGGGATCCCGATGCGATGCGCTGTTGCACGACTTCCCGGAAGACGAGCCCCCCTGCGATCGCGATTGCCACGGTCCCGACCAACCCCAGGGCGATGCGACGGACCCAGCGCTTGATCATGTCGTTCTCCAACTCTTCTCAGGATGCAAGACCGGACAGCGCCTGGCGGATCAACTGCCGTGATCGAGCCCAGACCATCTCGGTCCAATCGGGTGTGCCGGGGATGAGGAACTTCTCCTGATCGCGCTTGTAGCGCATGACCAGTTCCGGATCGGGATCCTGCATGTGCTTGATGGCCATCTCTGCGCGCCTCAGCTCCAGCAGTTGCGAGAGGTCGTACGTGCCATACTCGACCGCGACGGAGGTCACTTCCGCGTGACTTGCGATGCGCGCAACCGCATCCACGAGCGAGCCCCGGACTTCCGGCGGCACTTGCGTGGCGTCTTGGCCGGAGAGCGGAGTCAGGCTGTCTCCGTACCAGCGGTGGGCGCGAGCAAAGCTGTCGGAGCCCCTCGGGCTCGTGGTCACGAGCATTCCATAGCCGTACGGACCGAACCCGCTGTGGTAATCGATCGTGGCGATCCTGTGCGCCGATTCGGCGTGCCGCTCTACGATCTGCGTGAACGTCCGATTCGCCCAGGTCGGCGATCGGCCTCCGAAAAACAGACCGTCCGGCCGCGTGTACTGCCCCCTTGCAAGGGCATTCAGGAACACCTGCATGCCGTTGCGCGCCTGAAAATCCGCGATCGCCGCGTCCGCGCGTTCACGCTCGGGGCCGGTCAGCGCTGGACAGGTCAGCGCGGGATGCAATTCTTCGTATTCCTTGTTCTCCGGAAACTCCGTCGGCGCGTCGCCGAGGAAATTGCGGTTCAAGTCCACGTTCTCCTCGGTTTCCCGCTGAAGATGGGCGCCCCCGTAGGGATTGATGTAGTGGATCAGCACGACCGCCGTATCGTCCGGCAGCGTTCGGGGCCCTCCTTCGCGCACCCACGCAACCTGGCACCCAGCCCCGCAGCGACCTTCGTTGCCGTGAGTGCCGGACACGAGCAGCAGAAGCCGGCGTGCGTACGCCGAACCGAATCGCGCGACATCCGTCGTCAGCGGTCGGCCATCCGGCCCTCGATGAGGATTTTGGTATGCCTCCAGCTGCGCGCCGGCCGAGCGGCACGTCTCCCTGAAACGCTCGCGCGCTTCCTCGTAGCTCAGAGAGAAGCAACCGTGGAAATCGAACTGTGAAGCCATGCGCGAGCCCCTCCCGTTTGCCCGGGGGCGGACACCAGCAGGTGCTCCGCGCCCTTTGGAATATTGTTTCAAAGGCCGTTTGAAATTATGCTCAGGCCCGACAAACGTGGCAATCCCAGCCTGCTCGGGAGATCTCGCCTTGCGCAGACGCGTCGTCCATTCCATGGCAACGAAGACCCGGCTGTTGCCGCACACTCGAATGCACCGGCCTATCGGTGCCGCCCTGATGTTGTCCATCGCCGCTGCATTGCCTGCGCACGCCCCCGAACCGGCCGCCCTGCCGGATGGGCTGTGGCGCTCACGCGGGTATGGAATCGTGCTCGAGGTTCGCGGTCCGGATGTGCGCGCCTGGGACGTCACGCCGGTGAGCTGCATCGAGCGCACAGATACAGCGCTCGCCTTCAAGTCCCCGGAATCCGTCGTTCTGTCCGCCGAGGGCCGTACCTTCAGCGTGCAAACACGCGATCTCATCACGAAGTTCACTTACGACCGGCTCGATGCCCTGCCGCGTCCCTGCTCCGAGGCTGCGCAGGCCGACGCGAACGACCCGGTCCGGAACTTCGAAGTGATGTGGCACGCGTTCAAGCAGGACTATGCATTCTTCCGCGAGCGCGGCGTCGATTGGGATCGGCAGTATGCGGTATTTCGCCCGATGGTCCGCCCGGACATGTCGCAGGACGAGCTCTTCGAGGTGCTCGACGCGATGCTCGCTTCGCTCGACGATCGACATGTCAGGCTCTTCGGCCCTGATGGTCGTATGGGAAACAGCGGCTGGGGACCCGTCCTGCAGCCCATCGCCGACGCGTTCGCTGCGCAGTCGAGCGTCCGTGACTTCGGGAAATTCTGGCGTTCTCGCCTCTGGCCCTATCATGAGGCCACAGTCCGCAAGTATCTCGGGGCCAGCGCTCGCAACTACGGTCCGAACCTCGTTGCGGGCCGCGTCGGAGAGGACATCGGATATCTTTTCATTGCCAGCATGTACGGGTATGCCGAGGCCGACACCTCGACAAACCGCGCTGCCGCCGTCGCCGCGCTGAATGGCGCCTTCGAGTACCTCGAAGGCGCGCGGGGGCTGATCGTCGATCTGCGACTCAATACCGGAGGCGACGACGCCATTGCGCTCGAGATCGCAGGACGCCTCACGCAAACGCCGCGTCCCGCATTCACCAAGAGAGCGCGCAATGGCGACGGACTGACGGAACCGCAGCTCTTTAGGGTGACGCCGTCGACGGAACACGGGTTCTCCGGCCCTGTCGTCGTTCTCATCAGCAACGTGACGACCAGCGCCGCAGAGAATCTCGCGATGATTCTCAAGACGTTCCCGCACGTCGTTCTGGTCGGGGAGCGCACCGCCAGCGTGCATTCGGACGTCCTGCCGAAGCGGCTGCCCAATGGCTGGACCGTGACGATCTCCAACGAGATCTTCGAGAACAGTGACGGCATCGTCTACGAAGGAGTCGGCGTTCCTCCGTCGATGGAGGCGCCCTACTTCACGCCAGCCGCCCTCGCGGGCACCCTCGACCAGGGCATGGAGACCGCGCTGAAACTGCTGCGGGCGCAGAAATGATCGCCGCTCCGGAGGCCCCTTCCGCGCTGGCGTCCGGCGATGGAAAGCTCGTCGCCTCTCAGCCGGCAGGGCTGCGCGTCCTCGTTCTGACCGAAACGTGGGAGCGCTTCAGCTTCTACGGAATGCAGGCGCTCCTCATCTTCTATCTCACGAAGCACTTCCTGCTGAGCGATGCGGAATCCTACGAGATCTACGGTCGATACGTGGCGCTCGTGTACACCGCACCGATCATCGGCGGCATGGTCGCCGACCGATGGCTGGGCCTGCGCAAGGCCGTGCTCCTCGGTGCAATCATGCTTGCCGTGGGACATTTCGGCATGGCGTTCGAAGGGGACGCGGCGCGTGCATCGTTGCACGGCGAGCGACCCGGCGCCATCGAGCGCGACGAGCTCGCGCTGCAGATCATGTACTTGTCGCTGGCTCTCATCGCGTTCGGCACCGGCTTTCTCAAACCGAACATCACCGCAGCGCTCGGCAGGCTGTACCACGAGGAAGACCCCCGTCGCGACAGCGGCTTCACGCTTTTCTTTCTCGGCATCAATCTCGGGGGCACGATCGCAGCGCTCACGGTCGGCTATCTCGGTCAAGGCATCGCATGGCGATACGGATTCGGCGCCGCGGGCCTGGGCATGCTCATCGGTCTCGTCATCTTCATACGCGGCCAGAAGCATCTGGAGAATCGCTCCGAGCCTCCTCAACCGGCCGCGTTGCGTCGGCGCGTAGTCGGTCATCTGTCACTCGAGCATGTGATCTACGCTGCGATCGCGTTTGCAGTCGTCATTGCGTGGCAGCTCATTCAGCTACGCAGCGTGCTGACTGGCCTCGTCGGGCTCGTCTCGGCGGCGGTCGTCGCCTGGCTCTTGTGGCGCGTGGCTCGCGACTGCGCGCAGCCCGAGCGGGATCGCATGATCTGCGCCATGCTGCTCATTTTGGCTTCCCTGCTCTTCTTCGTCGCCGTGCTGCAGGCGGGCACGACGATGAACCTGTACATCGATCGCAACGTCAATCGCACGGTCCTGGGTCATCGCTTCGAAGCATCGCAGTTTCTCGCGCTGAGCGGCTTCTTCGTCATCGTACTGGCCCCGCTGTTCAGCGCCCTCTGGCTCAGGTTGGCGCGCCTGGGCGCCGCGCCCGGGCCGGTATCGAAGATCGGCGCCGGCATGATCATCAGTGCATTCGCTTTTGTCAGCCTTGCCCTCGGGGGATGGCTCGCGCCTTCTGCGGCAAGCGTATCCGTCGGCTGGATCGTTCTCGCGTACGCCTTCCAGAGCGCGGGCGAACTGCTCGTCGTTCCGACGGGCATGTCGGCCGTGACGCGACTGTCCGTGCCGCGTTTCGCCGGGCTCATGATGGGACTGTGGTTCCTCGCGGCCGCAGGCGCCGGCGTCATTTCATCCTCGGTCGCAAAGCTCGCAGCGCTCGATCTCCAGGCAAGCAACGCGCAAACACCCGAAACCGCCCTCACGCTCTACACCCACCTGTTCATCGGAATCGGGATCGCACTCGCGATCACAGGTCTCGTGGTGCTTCTGAGCTCCCGAAGCCTGCTGCGGCTGATGCACGGCGTCGAGCGTCACTACGCGGACGCGTAACGATCACCTCTTCCGAACCATCCCAAGCGAGGCTGGCATGACTGCACCCTTCCGCATCGGATTTCTGCTCTTCCCCCGCGTCACCCAGCTCGACATGACCGGGCCGGCGCAACTGCTCGCTCGCATGAGCAACAGCGAAGTGTTCCTTGTGTGGAAAACGCTGGATCCTGTGCCGACCGACGCCGGATTCTCCATCGTGCCGACGGCCACGTTCGAGAGTTGCCCGCCGCTCGACATGGTCTGTGTTCCGGGCGGCGGCGGCCAGAGACTGATCATGGACGATACGGACGTACTCGATTGGCTCCGCCGACAGGGCCAACAGGCAAAGTACGTCACGAGCGTTTGCAGCGGTTCACTGCTGCTCGGGGCGGCGGGACTGCTGAGGGGCTACAAGGCGGGCGCACATTGGCTGGTTCGGGACGAGCTCACGAAGTACGGCGCGACGCCGGTGGCGCAACGAGTGGTCAAGGACCGCAATCGGATCACCGGAGGAGGCGTCACTGCGGGTATCGATTTCGCCCTCGCAATCATCGAAGAGATTCGCGGCGCCGAGGAGGCCAAGGCGATGCAGCTCATGTTCGAGTACGACCCGCAGCCGCCTTATGACTGCGGCACCCCCGACAAGGCGACACCTGAAACGATCGCCCGGGCCAAGGCGATGATCCTGGCGCTTCGCGATGAAGCTGCGCGCGGCGCCCAGCCCGCCTGACAGGTTGCAGGGTTGACTCGCATGAAGTTGCTGCTTCACCTGGCGATTGCGGCGGTTGCATTCGTCCCGACGCACGCTGTCCGCGCGGATATCTCCTCACGGCAAATCAATGACGCCCTCAGCAAGCTCGACGCCAGCGTGATCGCGTGGCGAAGAGATATTCACCAGCATCCCGAGCTGAGCAACCGGGAGTTTCGCACCTCGAAGCTGGTGGCCGAGCACCTGCGAAAGCTCGGGCTGGAAGTCAGGACTGGCATCGCTCACACAGGCGTCGTGGGCGTATTGAGAGGCGGCAAGCCAGGGCGCACCGTCGCCCTGCGTGCGGACATGGACGCACTACCCGTTGTCGAGGAGGTCGACGTTCCCTTCAGATCGACGCTTACCGCCGAGTACTTGGGCAAACAGGTCGGCGTGATGCATGCCTGCGGACACGATGCGCACGTGGCGATTCTGATGGGCGTGGCCGAGGCACTCGCAGGGATGCGCAGAGACCTGCCGGGCACCGTGCTGTTCATCTTTCAACCCGCCGAGGAGGGGGCACCGGACGGCGAGCAAGGTGGCGCCGCGCTGATGCTCGAGCAGGGTCTGTTCAAGGAACCCAGGCCGCAGGCGATCTTCGGGTTGCATGTCGTGGCCGGCATTCCGAGCGGCGTGATCGGCTATCGCTCGGGTCCCTTCATGGCGGCCGCCAATTCATTTCAGATCCGGGTGACCGGGCGCCAGACTCACGGTTCTCAGCCATGGTCCGGCGTCGATCCGATCGTCGCCGCCGCGCAGATCGTGATGGGGCTGCAGACGATCGTGAGCCGGCAACTCGATATCACCGCGCTTCCGGCGGTGGTGTCGGTCGGCAAGATCGAAGGCGGCGTGCGCTCGAACATCATCCCCGATTCCGTTGAGATGCGCGGCACGATCCGCACCTTCGATAGCAGGATGCGCGAGGGCATCGTCGAGCGCATGACACGAACCGTCGAGGCGATCGCTGCCTCGAGCGGCGCAACGGCGCATCTGACGATCGATTCGGCATCGGAACCGGTGTTGGTGAACGACCCCGCGCTCAGCGAGCTGGTTCTGCCCTCCTTACGCCGCCTGGTCGGCCCTGATCGATTGAAGGTGATTTCGTTGCAGACGGGCGCCGAGGATTTCGCCTACTTCGCCCAGGAAGTCCCCGGGTTCTACTTCTTCGTGGGCGTGACGCCGCCAGACACTGACGTTGCAAATGCGCCGACGAATCATTCGCCGCGGTTCTTCATCGACGAGCAGGCGCTGGCGGTGGCGACGCGGGCGCTGATGACCGTCGCGGTGAATTACTTGCAAGGGGGATCGAGTCATCAGAATTCTGTCACCCCGACCAGATGATCCTTGTCTGTTCCAGACACGTCGGGAAGCTTCGCTTCGAGCACAACGAGATGACGCAGCAGGATCTCCCCAAGCGCATCAACGTGACGCGCCAGGCGATCAGCCGTCACCGCAGCATTCGCGAAAGACGTTGCACGCCCGCCTCGACGCGCGGCGTCGCAATCTGCCCGAGGCCCCAGAGAAGGCCGTTCGGGCGCTTCTTCGATATCGAACACCACTCGAGCGAATAGATGCGAATTCCGTCGTTGGCGGCAGCGGCTGCGATACGCGCGGCGTTCAGGCGGCGGGGCAGGAGCGTCGTTACATGCAACCCAGCTTCGGCGGGCAGCACGTCGACGCCGGGTAGTTGCCGGAGCGCATGGAGCAGCACGTCGCGGCGTTCACGATAAACGCTCCGCATCTTGCGAACGTGGCGCGCGAGATGCCCTTCGGCCATGAACACCGCGAGCGCGTCCTGGGAAAGCAACGCACCGTGCCAGTCGCTGCGCTGTTTCGCGGCGATGACTGCCTCGCGCGCCCAGGCCGGGACGACGACGAATCCCAGTCGCAAGGCGGGAAATAAGCACTTCGAGAACGTGCCGACGTAGAACACGCAATGCGCCGTGTCGAGCGTTTTCAGTGCGTCGAGCGGCCGGCCCGTGTGGCTGAACTCGCCGTCGTAATCGTCCTCGATGACGACGGCGCGGCGACGGCGCGCGAAGTCGAGCAGCGCCGCGCGGCGTCGCGCGGACATTACGCAGCCCATCGGGAACTGGTGCGACGGGGTCACACAAACGATACGCGCGCCGTGCGGAATACGCTCGACGACGATGCCTTCCGAGTCGACCGGCACCGGCGCGAGCTTTGCGCCGCAACTCACGAACGCCTCGCGCATCGGCGGGTAACCGGGATCCTCGAGAGCGACCACGGTCTTGCCGGGTGTGACGAGCACTCGCGCGAGCAGGTTGAACGCCTGCTGCGCGCCGGAGGTCACGACGACGTCGTCTGCGTTGCACGCGACGGCTCGAGTCAGCGATACGTGCCGCGCGATCGCCTCGCGCAGGCTCTGGCGGCCTTCCGGCTCCGCGTACCCGCCTGGTGCGCGTGAGAATGCGCGTAACGCGCGCGCGCTGAGCCGTCGCCACCAATCGAACGGAAACACGGAGGTGTCGGGTACGCCGACGCCGAAGTCGAATTCGAAGCCGCTGCTCGGTTCGAATCTGAATATCCGTGGCTTACTGCGCCAGTGTCGCGCGAGGGGCGACTGCAAGTTGTCGAGCGGGAGTGCTTTGCCGCGCTCGGTTGGGCGTAGCGCCGTGTCGGCAACGTAAGTGCCGCCTCTCGGCAACGCCCGTATATAGCCCTCGCTGAGCAGAAGATCGTAGACGGCGACAACGCAGTTTCGCGATACGCGCCATTCCTGCGCCAGCGACCGCGAGCTCGGCAGCCTCAACCCCGGCTTGAGCCGGCCATCGATGATCGCCGAACGAAGCTGCGCGTGCAGATCCTTTATGAGGCGACGCGAGCCGTGCTCGGGAACGTTGATCGTCAGTGGAAGCGCTGGACCCATAAAAACTCCAGCATCTGGCTCTACTGGGGAGCCACGCAGAATCCTATTGTCTGGACCGACGAACATCAAACGTCCGCAAGGAGGAGGCGAGATTCAGATGAACGCGGTAGAGCCCGAGCGACCGGTCAATGGCCTTTCACTCGAAACGTGCCCCGTGCTCGACACGACGATGGCGTTCCGCACGGCGGGGCCGGACAATGCGCCGGTCGCGCTGTTTCTGCATGGAAATCCCACGTCGTCGTACATCTGGCGAAACGTCATTCCGCACGTCGCGTCCGTTGCACGATGCATCGCGCCGGACCTGGTCGGCTTCGGTGCCTCGGGCAAGCCCGATTGCGAGTACCGGTTCTTCGATCACGTGCGCTATCTCGACGCGTTCATCGCGGCGCAGGGCATTACGTCGGCCTACGTCATCGCGCAGGACTGGGGCACGGCGCTCGCGTTTCACCTCGCAGCGCGCAGGCCGAATTTTGCTCGGGGTCTCGCGTTCATGGAGTTCATCCGCCCGCTTGCGAGCTGGGACGAGTTCCATCAGCGCGAGGAGGCTCGCGAGCTCTTCAGGCAGTTCAGAACGCCGGGCGTCGGCGAGGCGTTGATCCTCGAGCAGAATCTGTTCGTCGAGCAAGTCCTGCCGGGATCCGTGATGCGGCAGCTCAGCCACGAAGAGATGGCCGCTTATCGAGCGCCCTTCCCCACGCCGGAATCACGACGCCCGATCTGGCGGCTCCCGAATGACCTACCGATCGCCGGAGAGCCAGCGGACGTCTGGTCGACGTTGAAGGCGGCTCACGATGCGCTGGCGCGCTCTCGCTATCCGAAGCTCCTCTTCGCCGGCGATCCGGGCGCGCTCGTGTCCCCAGGCGTCGCGCAAGCGTTCGCGGCGTGTTTGCCGAATTGCCGCGTGATTCATCTCGGCCCGGGCCGCCACTATCTTCAGGAAGATCATGCGGAGCAGATCGCGCAGAACGTCGCTGCGTTCATCAGGGAGCAAGAGCGCTGACGCACGAAGCGGAAACGATCGCGAGCGCAAGAGCTAACGCACCGTCGCTCCGAAAACGATGCGGCAAAGGGTTCTCCTTCGGCGCCAGCCGACTGTCCGTAGGGAGACGCAACCGGCCGGCAAATCAATCGCCCATTGTGAATTGCCGCCTGACTCAAGAGCTCGACGAGCAACGCTCCTGCGACGAGCTCGGCATCAGGGACGAGTTGCAAGCGCGTCCCAATGGAGAAGGAACGACTTTTGATGAGCATTCTCACTGCGCCTCGAGTGAGCAGACGACATCGTCCTCCCCGGAAGCTAGCTGCGAGGCTGCGGCAGAAAGCCGCTCTCAACGTCGTGCCACGCCGCGGCGTTTGCGTCCGAGTGTTAGCGCCGACGTAAAACTGACCCACCCCGCCGAAGTAAAACTGACCCACCTGGGCGAGGATGGCGGCTTTTTGAGCCGCCGAGATGTTGACCCAG
>JADGHX010000157.1 GCA_019683695.1 Steroidobacteraceae bacterium | reverse complement strand
CGATCCGCCGACCGCGGGCGTTCATCACAGCACGCGCTGACGCGCCAATTGGGCAGAGCCACGAGAGCGCCGGCCCTGTGCCGGCGTTTTCGTTTGGCGAGCATGCGAGGCGGCTGGCGTAAGTCACCGCCCAACGCGGGAATACACCGGCGACGATCCTGTGTCGTTCGTCGTCTCGATGAATCTGCACCGCCGACACCTCACCGAGAGTCAGAAAGCGGCGCTGGCGCTGGAGCTATTGCCGCACCTCGAGGCTCGCGCGAGAGAACGCCAGTCTCAAGCCGTTGCAAACCGGCACGCGGAGGAACGTGGGGTAGTTCAGGAAAAAATTCCTGAACTAGGACAGGCGCGCGATCATGCCGCGCGGATGGTCGGCACCAATCCTCGCTATGTAAGCGACGCCAAGAAACTCGCGCAGGAGTCACCGGAACTCTTCGCGAAGGTTAAGACCGGGGATCTCTCGATTCCCGCCGCAAAGCGCCAGCTCGAAGAGAACAAGCGTAAGGCGAATCTCGAGCGTCCCGTGAGAGTCGCGCTCGTGCCGGGACTGCACCGTGGCGACTTCCGGGTGCTGTCCGAAACGATCGATGACGACAGCATTGATCTCGTGTTCACCGACCCACCTTACGACGGTGAATCGGTACAGCTCTACGAAGACGCGGCGCGCATTGCCGCCCGCATCCTCAAGCCCAGCGGCAAGAGCCAGAGCGGCCATCAGCCTACCGCTATATCGACCCCAGTGAGGAAGAGAAAAAGGCCATCAAGGAGTCGGCAAAAGTAGTGAGAGCGGAGGAAACGCAGCAGCGCCGCACAGAGCGGCTGGAACGTGTTCGCGCGATCAGCGCCGGCAACGGTCGATGCACTCAAAGGAAAACCAAACTGAACGAGATTCCCGCTTGTGGGGATCGCGAGAGGGGGCCGGGTAACACCGGCCCTTTTCGTTTCTGGTTACGCGGCCGCACGCTTCGCCGGCATGACGACCGCCATCACGACGCGCCCGACGATCTTCATCGGGGGCATGAGCAGAAACGGATCATCGTTGCTGTGACAGATCCAGCGCCCATCATCAGTGCGCTCGACGTACTTCACGAGCAACACACGTTCGCGCTCGATCATCCCGCCGAGCATCATTCCGCCAGATCGGCGCTTGCGCTGCCACGTCTCGATTACTGCAAGATCGCCTGTGCGGGGTTCGAGCGCGGAGTCGTAGAAAAACACCGTGCCACTCGGGAACTCGGGCGTCAGGCAATCACCCTCACTAAGTACCGCAGCGAGTGTGCGACTCTCAAAACTGAGCCCGTCAAACACGTCAAGCCGCTCGGCATCACCCAGCCCGGCCTCCGCAAGCTTCGGCCGCAGGATGTTGCCGTGCTGTGCGAGCAGTTCTGGCGAGGGTGTTACCGCATTCGGTGGCCGACTCGACAGCGCACGCGAGGCAATCCCCAGGACCTTGTTGATGATGAAGTGATTCCACACTTCCGCGAGCGCGGAAACGACTGCATAGTTTGCCGCGCTGACGGATATCGAGATCGTGAATGCTTGGAAAACCCCCGGCATAGATGAACCCTCCTACAGCCGACCCCTCGACACAAGATCACGCACGCGCCCACCGTCGCATCCGACTTTTGCCGCAACAGCGCAGGCATCTGCGCACGCAGTTCCTGATCGGAGCCCGCGACAAAGTGCTGCGTGATGTGCTGAGGCTCCGTGCTCCGCGCGCAGATACGCGCGGGTCGAGGAGCGACCGCGCCCGCATGCAAGCGCCGATGCCGTCTCGTGGCTTGGACGGCTGGCCGCGGCCTTGGAGACGAGGGCCCGCCAGCGCTCGGCCGATGTTTCGCACCCTCGCCGGCTCGTTCCGAGTCACCGACGCCGGCACAGTTGCCGGGAATTTCTTCATTTGCGCGCCCCTACCGCTCAACGGGCATTGCGCCCGGGAAGGAGTGTGGCACTGGCGGGCAGCGAGTGTGATACGCGAACTGCGAATGCCATTCGAACATCAGCGGCCAGGACAACGGGAAGCGCTCGCGATCGTCTAAGCCGGGCGGGTTCAGGGTGCGAATCCGCCATACCTCGTCACGCAGCCGCAAGACTTCGGCGAGTTCTTCGTCCGAAAGCGGGAATTCCAGCCCCGCACGATCGTAGGCACAAAGCAAATTGAGCGCGTCATCGAGCGTCGCGAGCGCGCTGTCGTACCTGGACATCGCTTCGCGCACCTCGCGCATGAGTTTGGGTAACCGTTTGCGCGCTTCCGGTATGCCGCGGCGAATCTCGTCAAGTTCCACGCGCTCCGCCGCCTCAAAGGCCAGAGTTTTCAGTTGCAAGAGGTGATCGACCTCGAGAGAAATCGAGGTGAGCTCATCGTCCAACTGCTTGATGGCCTCGGGGCTGGTGAGCAACGCGCGTTGCCGCTCCGGTGGGTGCGGCAAACTCGGGATACTGGCTGGCGTAATTTCGGCCGCGCGTGCGTTGAGCTCAGCAATGCGGCCCTCACACTCGCGATAAAGACGACGCGCGTCAGCCGACGTTTTCACCCGCCCGAGCTCGGCGGCGATCTCCGAAGAGTTCATTGCTTTGTGTCCCCTTTCGTTCTCTCGATTTCATCGGCCAGGCGCGCGGCCTCGGACATGTGCCGGCGTGCTTCGCGCAAGAGGAAGACCGCTGCGCGATCGTGCGCGCGCTGAGCTGCTACCAGTGCGCGCAACGCTTCCATCGCACGAGCTTCCCGCGAGCGCTGCGCTTCGAGGTCAGTCGAACTGATTTTGCCCATGGCTGCCTTGTAGCACCTCCGAGTCCGAAGTTAATCGGACCGCACGCAGCTCGTAATAGCGACTTCGCGAGAGTCCCAATCGCTCGCAAATGACGGATCGCCGCGCGCCGGGTTCGCGGTCGGCCAGTTGCGCTTCGAGCTGCGCGACGCGTCGTGCGAGCGCTTCCGTCGAGAGTCGCCGCGGTTTGCCCTCCAAGGTCGCCAGCGTTTCGTTAGCGATCGCAACGAGCCGCTTCCGCTCTTCCGTCTCGGCCGTCTCCAGGGCGGCCAGAATGCGGCGCAGAGCGCAGAGCGCGGTTTGGTAAGGCCCGCTCATGATGCGGGAGCCTCGAGAGCTTCGAGATCGAGCACGCGGTACTGACGGATCGCGCCGCCCGCGTCGAGCTCGGTCGCGATGACGGCTCCGCCGATCCGCTCGGGGTGCGCAGCGCGCTGACGACGAATCGGCGTTAGGGCCGCCGCCGCCCAATCGCTCCACGGTAGCGCGAGATCGGCCGCTCGCTCTTCGGCAGTCGGCGGAGTGCGCTCCGGTGCCTCTCTCGCGTCGCCAGTCTCAGCCGCCAAGTTCGGCGAGTAGTACACGCCGGGCTCGAGTCGCTGCGCGCTGAAGTCCGGCGACGCGAACACAGTCGCGAACACCCGCTCGCCAGCGACGCCGACGAGAAAGAGTGACGACGGCGCGCTGCAACGGCGGCGTAACCAAGCGTCGCGACCGAAATCTCCGGCGCATGCTTCGACGTCCTCGGCCGTCGTCCCGCGCGGAAAGCACCACGAGAGCCACGACCGCCATGCGCATGCGAAATCGTGGCTTCCATTCGCCGCACCAATGAGACCAAGGTGAGGCGCTGTTACAACCTTGCTCGCGAACAGCGGCTCGTCGGCACCGCTCACGAGAGAATCGCTCACGATCAGCGCGCGATCGCTGCGAATTGCCAGATTGAGGGCGGTCACGCTTTCCGCTCCGGCTCATCACGCTCGGGCCAGAACCGCCGCATGCATTCGGGCATCCGCCACGTGTCCCTCCACCTCGAGCGTATGTCGCCGCTGAACCATAACGAGGCGAGGTCGTCGAGATCGGCCCCGTCAGTCTCCGGCCCGATCCACCGCTTCTCGAACTGCGATCGCTTCAGCTCATCGATGAACAGCGACGAAAAGCCCCACCATTGCCCCACAATCGTGCGCGCCTGAGCCTCGGTGAGGCCGGCTTTCTTCCACGCGAGCTCGCCATCGGTCCCGGGCTCTTCGAGCCACGCCAGCGCCGCCAGCGCAATCGCATGCAGCACCCCGTCCTGGAAGCGCTCAACGAGCCAGCGCAACGGGTTGGGCTCGTTCGTGCTCAGGAAGTGCTCGGCGATCGGCACGAGTCCGCGCGACTGATGCCGTCGCACCCACTCGGGCGCGCGGGCCATATCGACAATCGTCCGGTTCCCGGCGCCCTGCGAGCCGCGTTTGTGAACCGGCATCCCCTCCCGGACCCACTCGTGAACCGTCTTCGGGGTCACGCCAAACGTTTTAGCGGCTTCTTCAACAGTTGCTTTCAGCATGTGAGCCCTTCCAAAACATACCCCTAGAGATCTCCAAAACTACCGGGCCGCCGCGGGCCCGTGGCCCCCGCGGTTGGGCGGCCGGGGAGGACCCTAGTCCTTTATAATCAATGACTTGCGGGTCGTTATTGCCAGAAGACATCAGCAACGGGCGCGTCATCGCTCGATCTTCGCTTTGCACTGCGAGCACAGATGCGTATAGGGCGCGATGCCTTGGCCGCACCGTGTGCACCATGCGCGAGCCTTGCAGTGCCGCTGATGGCGGTCGAGGTGGGCGAGCGTCGGGACGCGAAGGTGGCATAGGACGCATTCGTACAGGGTGTTGCGCTCAGCGATCACGATGACGTTGGGGCCGAGACGTGGTAACGGTGCGTTCATGCGCTCACCTCATGCGGGCCCGCACACGTGCAGAACTGCGCCGGGATGCCAGTGCGCGGACACTTCGTCGTTGAGCCGAGCAGGCGGCGCACTTGCTCGACCGCGAGCCGAGTTGCACTCGCGATGCCGTGATCGGTCCAGCCGAGGGCGGCAAGCCTGCGGATCGCGTCGGCCTGCTGCTCGGGGCTGAGCGCGAGCCAGTGATGCATGCGATTGGCGTCCTCGTGCACAAGTGTCGAAGTGCTCACACGCACACATGCACAAGTGCTCCCCCCTATAGGGGAGCACTGTGCGTGAGAGCATTGCATTTGTGCATTTGTGCGGGACTTGTGCACATTTGTGCACGTGCATTTGTGCAGGGTCATACGACCACCAGTCCGAGCTTGTCGGTACGATTGGAGTACTTGCCTACTGTTTGCAGGGTGAGCCGTCCGGACTTCACGAGCGCGCGCATGTGTGCGGCGAACTCGTTCTCGGAAAGTCCCTCGAGCACACCGTTCTTTTTTGCGAGTCGGGGCAGGTAGTAGGGGCTCGCGGTGGACGTGTTACCGTGCTGGCCGAGCTGGGCTAGGGAGCGCACGGCACGCAGAACGATCTCCTGCGCGAACTCGCCTGATGGTTTGGAGACCAAGCGCCGCTGCTCGTCCATTGCCGGCACGAGCACGCCGTTCTGGAAGATGAGCTTGCGCCAGTCCCGGGTCGTGTAGTTCACCTTGCGACGCGCGAGATAGCGCTCGTTCTCATCGGGCGGCGGGTCGTCCTTGTCTCGCCGCACGTCCGGGAGTTCCGTCCCGAGATACAGACGGCTCCGCACGCTGCCTTCCCACGCTGTTGATCCGGAGAATTCGCTTCCGGCGGCTTTGCTGGGGTGGGCCAACAGGCATACACCCGCCGAACCAGCGGCGCCCGTGAGCCATGTAATGAACTGCGTCACGTGGTGGCGGTCGTTCTCGTTTCCGCCGAATACGCGGGCAGCCGAATCCAAGAACACGTACTCGGCGCGGTAGTCGGCGATCTGCTCCCGCAGCTCCGTCAGGAAGGGGGTTGCGATGAGCTTGCCGTACGCAATATCCGCGAGCGTCATGTCGCGATTGCTGTAGCTCTCGCAGATGAAATTCTCGGCGATGTCGTCAAGCCCGACGCCGAGCCATTCGCAGATGGCGAGCTGCCGACGCCATAGTTCGTCCGCATCATCCTCGCCGGCGAGCATCAGCACTCGGCGAGGTCTCGGCGCGTAGTCGATATATCCGCGCCCCAGCGCAAGACACGTCCCAAAGGTCTGCGCAATGAGTGTCTTGCCGAGTCCTCCCTGGCCAGCAAGTAAGGTCACGTAACCCATGCCGAGCCAGTGACTCACTGCCCAATCCCGCTCCGGCGGCGTCTGGCCGATCAGGGATCGCCAGTCGATCGGACGGCGAATGAAGCGCGGCAAATGGGCAGCATCGTCCTCAATGGGTACGCGCTCGAGGTCTGCGTCTAGGCCGAGGTCATTGAGTGCGGCAGCCATTACGCGACCCTCCGCTGCGCCAGATCGGCGATGTCCTCGCCACGCATCCGTGGGCGATAGATCACCACCTCGCGATCCGCTGCTTTCCGGCGACGGGCGCACTCCTGCGCGGCACGCGTGCCGGCGTCGTCATGATCCGCATAGATCGCGAGACACTCGATGCCAGGGAGCACGGGCAGAGCCGCGAGATTGCCGGCATCGATGCACGCCCACACGGGCGTGTAGAGCCGTGCGGCGGCCAGCGCGGTCTCGATCCCCTCCGCGATCCCGAGACCGTACGTGACCGCCTCATCGGGCCACAGCCGGATTACTCCGCCTCGCTTGCGGTGACCGGCGAGCAAGAGCTTGTCGCGGCCGGTGCCGGCCTTGCTGCGACCATCCGGCGCGAGCCGGGTAAAGTGCAGACTCAGAGGACGCGCTGTCACGGCATCGGTGACCCGTGCGCAGAGTGTCGGCGGGTGCGAGCCCGTCGGCGGCAAATACCGCAGGTCACCATCCGCGGGCGGGAGCCGGCAGCCGCGATGGCGCAGGTAGACCTCACCGAGCGATCCCGCGAGCGGACGCGTCCTGCGCCAGATGGCCTCGGCGCGCGGCGACCAATCGAGCGGCTCGGCTCGCGTGACGCGCGTCGGCTCAATATGCAGCCGCTCCGTGCGCGCCGACGTGTCGCCGCAGTGAGGGCATGTGCCGATCGTGCCGTCCGGGTCGGACACGAGCTCGAAGAGAGTCCCGCACTTGCGGCACGCGGCGCGCCACTCGCTGCGCCAGTAGTGGCAGCGGTGGCAGAACGAGATCGTGCCGCGCTCGTCAGTCGTGATGGCCATCGCCGTGTCGCGCGGGCCGCGATCGCATCGCGGACATGCGGCGCGGACTGTGCGCGGTGCTACACTTTGCGCGCTCCTGCTGTTGAGGTAGCCGCGTCCCCGGCCCGCCAGCCGGGGCGCGGTGTCTCTCTCGATCATGGCGCGCTCTGCGCGTGACGCTCAGCACGACGGCCGCGGTGACTCTCGGTCACCGGTCGCGCAGCCTGCTCGGCAATCCAGCGATCGAGCGCGTCCGGGGTGTAGCAGGCACGGCCATTAATGACGTGGTATTGCGGCCCCTTCCCGCGGCTGGCCATGTTCGCGAGCGCGGTGGCCGTAATCCTGAGGCCCTTGATTCGGGAGCTGAGATACTCAGCAGCGGGGCCCCGAAGCATGAACTGCATCTTTTCGCTCCAGACCGATAGTCCGGAACAGAAAGATATTGCGTCAGCGACGCACTAGGGTCGGGAGAAAATCGTTATTTTTTCCGACGTGCGAGGGCCGCCAACTGATCCCTGATTTGCACCAGCATGGCGGATTCGAGCCGCCCGAGAAGTCCTTCTCCGTCGAGTTTCTCTTTCCGCCGATACTTCCACACATCCAGTTGCACGAGCGGCGTCACGGTCTGCCGATAGTCGGTCAGCGCATCTTGCACGGTCTCGGGCGAGCGGCTCCAGAACGCCGCGACGCGCTCACGGTCGCCCGCGTTCAGCTCTTCGCAGAGCAGAGCGTGATAGGCCATCCACAGCGCGCGCGCGTTCTGCTTCCGGCAATGCTCGGGCAGTACTTTCGCCAGATACGGGGAATCGGCGAGCTTCGCAAGGATATCGGCAGCCTCGCTGAGCTTGTTGGCGCCCCCGACGTGTGGGCATTCGGCCGCGGCCTCGCGCACTCGGTCTGCGAGCCCGTGCACATGCTTCCGCACGTGAAGGTGCGGCGCCACTTCCACCGTGAACGTCCCGCGCTTCATCGTGTGAGGCTCTGCAGAAACTCGCCCCACCGCATCCACGCCTCGCGTTTCTCGGCGGCATATTGGTACTGGTCATACACGCCGACGAGCCCGCCCTTTGCCGTTCGGTGTCCGAGGCACAGTTCGGCGACCATTTGCGGCACGCCGAGCCTCGCGAGGCCGCTGCGCATGTAGCGGCGGATGTCGTGGAGGCGCCAGTCCTTCACCTCAACGCCGGCTCGCAGCCGCTGGACAAGGGCGTGGTGAAACTCAAAGGGCCGCTTGTCACGTCGCCCCCAGAACACATAAGGCGAGCCTTCGAGCACGGGCTGTCGCTTCACGATCTCGAGCGCCGCGGGATGCAGATGGATAGTGAAGGGCTCAGGATCGCGTCGACCAGTCTTGCGACGTTCGGGCGGAAGCGTCCAGGTTGCCGCATCTAGGTCGAATTCTGACCAGCGCGCCTGTGTCACTTCACGACGACGCGCCCCGGTGAACGCGAGCAGTGCGAAAGCACCGAAGGCCGGGTCGCCCTCTTTCTCGAACGCACGCCATAGAGCCAGGAACTCGTCGTCTGTCGGGACACGATTCCGGACACGGCGGCCACCAGTCACGCGCAGACGGTTCCGGGCCGGGTTTCCGGTGACCCATCCGCGCTCATAGGCGTAATTGAAGAACGAGGACAGAACGGCCATGAACTGCTCGGCCGTACCGGGTTTGATGTGATCGGCCACTGCCAGCACATCCGAGCGCGTGACGGCACCGACGGCCTTCTTGCCGAGCGCTTCGATGCCGGCCGCCGCGCGCTTCGAGAGTTTCACGCGGGGGTTCTCGATGCCCTCGACGTACGTTGAGATGATCGCGTCCACCTTCACGCGATAGCGAGGACGCCAGCTGCCGCGCGTGCTCTGCTGCTCGTACCAGCTCCGGATTGCGAGCCGCAGCGGCACATCGCCGCCGGTTTCCTTTGCGGCAAGGACTTCGGCGAGGCGGGCCCGCGCGCGGTGTCGGGCTTCTTCGACCGTCAGCTGTGGAAAGTGCGGGCGGAGCGATTCGCGCGGTTTCCTGCCGGCGCTGTCGCGCCATTGGACGACGAAGGTCTTCCGCGTCGGTGTGAGCCGCACGCCGAAGCCGCTCACGAGGTCATCCCAGATCAGAACCTGCCCTTTTGTGGGCGGTTTCGCCTTACGCACCGCGTCGTCTGTGAGGCGCATTTGTGAGTGGCCTTGTCTCGCCTTGTAACCCGATGGCCGGAATCGGGCGTCCGCCCCGGCAGCCGTTCAGGTGCCGGTTGTGGCATATCCTACTGAATTAGCGATAAAATGCGAACGTTGACGAGAGAGTGCGAAAGGCGGCGAACCGGTCCGGCCTCACATCGTGTGGGTGGCCTTGTCGCCCGAGAGAGCGCCGGCGAGGTAGGTCTCGATCTTCTTCTGCGTCTGCCCGCGGTCCTGCTCGCTGAACTGCACGCCGATGCCGGCCGTGCGCTTGCCTTGCGCGCCCTTCGGGGTGACCCAGATGACGCGCCCGGCCACGGGCAGCTTTTCATCCTCGCCCATGAGGTTCAGCAGCATGAACACTTCATCCCCGAGCCGGTAGTTGCTGTTCGTGGGAATGAACAGCCCGCCGTTCTTCACGAACGGCATGTAGGCGAGGTACAGCGCGCTCTTGTCCTTGATGGTCAGGGTGAGCAGGCCGGGTTTGTTTGCACCGTTACGCAAGGGATGTCCTCTGGCTGGCCAGTCGCCGCAGCAGCAGCTCGAGGGCCAGTGACCGGTTTATCGGCACATCGAGCGAGGACCGAAGGTCGCGTACGCCGTCGGCCAGCTCGAAGAGCGAGCGTATATTCAACACCGGCGTGTTATGTGACAAGTGCGCAGTGGAGCGTATTTCTGCGGATTTCTCCCCGCCGAGAAGCTGGCGCCGGATGCGATCCGTGAGCCAGTTCTCAAAGCAGCGCAGGCGCAGGGCCGGATCCGAGCGGCTCCAGCGCTCCGCGGTGGCCACGGGATCGGCAGTGCCGCGCTGAATGTCCTCGAGCGTACGGCGCGTCTCCTCGCCCAGCGCGGGCAACGTCTTGGGGTCTGCCTGCGCCGCCAGGAAGGGCGCCTCGCCGATCAGATCCAGCACGGCGTTCCAGTCCCCTGCTCCGCGCGTCTGCTCCAGCCATTCGAGCGCCTCGGCCCGCAGCGGCGGGCGCACGCGCAGCCGCTGGCAGCGGCTCAGGATCGTGGCCGGGAGGCGCGAGGGCTGCGTCGCCACCAGGATCAGCAGCGTGCGCGGCGGCGGCTCCTCGAGCGTCTTGAGCAAGGCATTCGCGGCGAACCGGTTCATCGTGTCCGCCGGGGAGAGAATGCCCACCTTGTAGCCGCCCTGGTGGCTGGTGAGGGACAGCTCTTCCGAGAGTCCCCGCACCTGCTCGATGCGAATCTGCGTCGAGTCCTCGGTGGGAACGACGCGGACGAGGTCCGGATGCTGGTCGTTCGCCACGCGCGTGCACCCCTCGCAATGGCCGCACGGCGCCTGCGCCGGCTTCGCACAGAGCGCCAGCGCTGCCGCCCACGTCGCGAGCCAGTCGCCCCCGGCGCCCGGCGAGTCGTGAATCAACAGCCCATGCGGCAGCCGGCCCGCGCCGAGCGCGGCGCGAAGCGAGGCGATCTGGGGCGCAAGCCATTTCGGAGTTGCCGGGGTCATTCCAAGGAGTCGAAGCGCGTGGAGATGGGTTCGTTATGATCCCCAATTCAATAAGTTAAATCTATTTCCTCGAGCCTGAAGTTAAAGTCACTTCTTCAGACCGGACACCGCGATCAGGCGGTGCCGCTGCAAAGCGCTTCCAGCGCGCGTGCGATCTGCTCCTGCACCGCTTCGAGCGGCCGGCTCGCGTCGATGATACGGACCCTCGCCGGCGCTGCGCGCGCAATGTCGAGATAGGCGGCGCGTACGCGCTCGAAGAACTGCGCGGGCTCTTCCTCGAAGCGATCGGAAGGCACGGAGCCGGAGCGCATCCTCACACGCTCGAGCCCCGCTGCCACGGGCAGGTCCAGCAACAGCGTGCAATCGGGCTGCAGGCCCTCCTGCACGGCACTCGCGAGCTGATCGATGAGCGCCAGACTCACGCCGCGCCCGGCGCCCTGATAGGCGCGCGTGGCATCCGTGAACCGATCGCACACCACCCACTCCCCCCGCGCCAGCGCCGGACGGATGAGGTTCTGAACATGCAGCCCCCGCGCGGCGAACATCAGCAAGGTCTCCGTCACCGGCGTGATGGCCTCGCCTTGCCGATCCAGCACGAGCTGCCGCACACGCTCGGCCAGCGGCGTGCCCCCCGGCTCTCGCGTCAAGCACACAGTGAGGCCGCGTGCACTCAGCCACTCGCGCACGAAGCGAGCCGCCGTCGACTTGCCCGCGCCTTCGATGCCTTCCAGTGTGATGAATCGGCCGGCCATTTCCCGGTGCCCGCCTAACGGGACGACCCGCTGTCGCGTGACGCACTATCGCGCGAAGCGGGGCTGCTCTGCGAGCCGGGTTGCGTCACCTGCCGCTGCCTGAGCCGCGCCAGATAGCGCCGCACGGCCTGGTTGTGCTCTTCCAGGGTTTTCGAGAAGTAGTGCGAACCGGTGCCATCGCCCGTCGCCACGAAGAAGAGCGCGCCCGTTTCATCCGGCTGCACGGCTGCGAACACGGAATCCCGGCCCGGCAGCGCAATCGGTGTTGGCGGCAGGCCCGCTCTCGTGTAGGTGTTGTACGGCGTGTCCGTTGTCAGATCACGAGAGCGGATGTCTCCGTCGTACTTCTCTCCGAGCCCATAGATCACCGTGGGAT
>JADGHX010000156.1 GCA_019683695.1 Steroidobacteraceae bacterium | reverse complement strand
GTTCGCGCGGATTGATCCTGAGGTTTTCCGTCCATGGAACCAACTCCCGATGCGTGGAAGACAAGCGAATTATAGCGTTTTCAAACGCAGGTCTCTACTTCAATACATGCGATCTGATGGCTGCGCGATGTGCGCGATGTTTTTCAGAACGTGCGCGTTGTTGACGTGTACACGATGCGTGGGAAGTCGCGGCCGAGTCGCACACGTCGCCATTGCGACTGAAGAATGAAAGAACGAAAGGAGAAGAAGCGGAACAATGGGAGCGAGAAAGAAGGATCGGAAGGTCGCGGAGAATGAGGGCCGGGCAGCACGCGCTGCGCGTGGGATCTGCGCCGCCCGTTCCCGCGGGAACGAGCGCTTGAAGCCGGCATCTCTGCCCGGTCCAGCGCACGCCTGGGTCGCGTGTCTGGTTGACGGCGCGGCGATAGCAATTGCCGATGCGACGGGCGGGGCTCGCACCATGTGCCTGCGACGTGCGCCTTCCGCCCGCGCCGGCACATGCGCGAATCCGTGCAGGCGGCAGCGCGCGCCTCTTCACTCGTGAGATGAAACGAAGCTGCTGCGCCTGATCTCACGCAGCGCCATCGACCAACCGCACATCCCCTTCGCCAAACCTTATCTGAAATTCATTGTGGCACTGCGCCCATCGGGCCCCGTCGCCTCCGGCGACGTCGCCATTGCGGTTTAAGAATGAAGATGGAAGAAGCGAAGAGAAGAAGCCGAAGGACAGAGGGGAAGAGCGGAACGTCGAGGATGAGACCGCGCGGCAAGCGGTGCGCGTGGAATCTGTGCCGGGGGTTCCCGCGGAAACCCAAGCGCGAAACGTGCACCTTTCAGCCAAGCGGCAGCGGAGAATGAGGCCGGGAGGCACGGGCTGCGCGCGCAATCTGCGCCGCTCGTTCCCGCGGGAACGAGCGCTTGAGGACTGCACTGCATTTCTGCCAAAGCCGGCGCACGCCCGCGTCGCGTGTCTGGTTGGTGGCGCAACGATAGCAATTGTCGGATGCGGCGGGCGGTGGTCGCACCTTGTGCCCGCTTGGGCGTGCACCTCGTGCCTGTGACGTGCAACTTCCGCCCGCGCCGGCACATGCCTTAAAACGTGCATGCGGCAGCGCGCGCCTCTTCAAACAGGAGATGAACGGGGCTGCTGCGCTCGACCTCGCGCAGCGCTAGCAAGCGACCGCACTTTCCCTTCGCCAAACCTTATCTGCATCCATTGAGGCACTGCGCCCATCGGGCCCTGCGCCACGCATTCCCGCTGAAACGCGCCCGCTTGTTCGACTTCGCTGCCGCGGCCCGGGTCGAGCACAAAGCCCTGAGGCCTTGAGCCCTGACGACTCATGCCCTTCAGCGCCCCACGCGCGAACGCCAGTGTGATCACTTCAGGCGAAGCGCGTCACGACCGGGATCGTTCGTGGGGCGCCAACAGCTCGTGCGACCGGCGACCTCGCCGAACCGCGCGCCGGCGTGCTCAGTCGCGCTTCGGAATCTCCAGGCCGCGCGCCACCGCCGGCCGCTCAACGAAGGCAGCGAGCGCACGCGTGACATTCGGGAATTCCTGAATGCGGACCAGATCACCCGCGCCATAGAACCCGATGAGGTTGCGCACCCACGGGAAGATGGCGATGTCCGCGATGGTGTACTGCTCGCCCATCACCCACGAGCGCGTGGCGAGCCGTTGATTGAGCACGCCAAGCAGGCGGTGCGACTCGTTGACGTAGCGGTCGCGCGGGCGTTTGTCCTCGTAGTCCTTGCCCGCGAATTTGTGGAAGAACCCCACCTGGCCGAACATCGGCCCGATGAAGCTCATCTGAAACATCAGCCACTGCAGGGTTTCGTACCGCCCGGCGGCATCCTTCGGCATGAGCTGACCGGTCTTCTCGGCGAGATAAATGAGGATGGCGCCGGACTCGAACAGCGGCAGCGGCCGCCCGTCCGGGCCGTTCGGATCGATGATCGCCGGAATCTTGTTGTTGGGATTGAGCGAGAGGAATTCGGGCGAGAACTGCTCGTTGCGATCGAAGCTCACGAGATGCGCCTCGTAGGGCAGCCCGATCTCCTCGAGCATGATGGACACCTTCACGCCGTTCGGCGTCGGCAGCGAATAGAGCTGCAGGCGATCCGGATGCTTCGGGGGCCATTTGCGGGTGATGGGGAACGCGGACAGATCAGTCATCGTTTACCTTTTTCGCGCGTACCTTTTTCGCGCGCATAGCTGCTAGTGAGAATTTCCCATGCGTGGCCGTCTGGCTCGCTCCAGTAGAGCATGCGGCCGCCGTAGGCCGTGTTGATCTGCATGTCGACGGGCCCGTGAACGGAGCTGCGGTACGGGATGCCTGCGGCCTTCAGGCGCCCGAGGATGGCGTCGAACTCCTCCTCCGTCACGCGAAAGCAGAAGTGGTGGATCGGAAACGGCTCGTGCGTCTCCACGAAATCGAGCGTGAACCCGTCATTCACATACACGGGCGAGAACGGACCCGCCCCGGTTTCCGACCACGGCACGCCGAGCAGCTCGCCGAGCTGCTTCGCGGCCGCGACCTTGTTCCGTGACGGCGCGATTGCATGATCGAGCTGCACTGTCATGGCGTGCCCTCCTCTGCCTTCGGCATGCGAGGGCTCATGCAATCACACGCCCGCAATCAGAGTCCATCCCTCGCGAGAGGCAGTGGCCCCCTCCTCGTCGGTTGATTCCGGCCCGTGGCGGGCATCGTTAAGCTTCGCTGAACGATGCTTCATCACGTGCCCCATTCCACGGGTCCCGCGCGCGAACACACTCGCGTTCCAGCGGTTGGGAGCGACTCACATGCGTCACACGAAGCAGACATTGGCCGAGGTCATCCTTGCACGCCTGAGCCAGGGCGCCGTGCCGCTGGACGGCATGTACTGGCGCGAGAAGACCGGTCCAGGCGCAAGCCGCGAGTGGGTGGTCTTCGAGCGCGCCTCGCTCGATCCGCCGCTCAGAGATACGGCTTCACGGCCTGCATCCAGCCCAGCCCCTCACGCGTGCTGCCGGTAGGGCGATACTCGGCGCTGATCCAGCGGTCGTAACCGATCTCGGCGAGCGTCCGCAGCAGATGCGGAAAGCTCACCTCGCCCCGATCCGGCTCGTTGCGGTGGGGCACGCCGGAGATCTGCACGTGCCGGATGAGCGGCGCGTACTGCCTGAGCCGGAACGTGAGATCTCCGCCCATGATCTGGGCGTGATACACGTCGAACTGCAGACCCACATTGGGCCGGGCAACTTCCCGCAGAACGTCCGCGGCGTGTGCCAGCGTCGTGAGCGCGTATCCGGGCACGTCCCGTGTGTTGAGCGGCTCGATGACGAGCCGCAGGCCCGGCACGGCGGTGAGGTCCGCTGCCCACTGGAGATTGCGCACGTAGGTGGCCTGCACTTCCGAGGCCTTTGCATCTTGCGGAGGACGACCGGCCACCACGTGAAGCTGTGAACACCCGGCCTCCCTCATGAACTCCAGCGCCGCACGGATGCTGTCCTGAAAACGAGCCTCGCAGCCGGGTACGGCGGCAAAGCCCAGCTCGCCGGCCTCCCGATCGCCCGCGGGCGAATTCATCTGCACGAGCTCGAGCCCGTGCGCCTGCGCCTCGCGGCGAATGGCGCGTGGGTCGAGGTCATAGGGCCAGAGCCATTCGATCCCGGCAAAACCGGCTTCGCGCGCCGCTTCGAGACGCGCGAGCGGCGGCAGCTCCGTGAACAGCATTGAAACGTTCGCGGCGAACTTCACGATGCGTCAGCTTTCAGCACCCATGGCGCAAGACTCTTGTCAATCATGATCGCGCTTCCGCTCGCGCACGCTCCAGCTGTTCCGCAAGGCGCTTTTCGGAAACCCGCAGAAGCGTCTTGAGCTCCTGCGCGAACAGGGACACACGAAACTCCTCGACCATCCATCGCAGCTGATCCAGCTCCGGACGCGGGCGCCGCCCGGAAGCCTGCGTCATGAGGCGACGCAGCTCACGCGTGAACGGCGCCACGCGCGCGGCAAGCTCCGCATCCCGTGCGACGTTTCCCGCGAGCCGCTCGACGCGGCGGCGCACGGCCTTGAGATAGCGCGGAAACTGCTCGAGCCACTGCCGCGGGGTGGCTTCGATGAAATCCGGCGGCAGCAGCGATACAAGATGGTTTTCGATATCCGCAACGGCGTCGGCAAACGCGGGCGAGCGCAGCTTCTCCACGTCCGCGCGAGCGGCGCGCCACTCGCGCAGGATCGTCAACACCAGCGCGGCGAGCCGATCCGCCACTTCACTCAGCTGCGCCCGCTTGGAGCCCATGAGGCGTGCAAACGCCTCGGGCGTGCGCGGAAGTGGCTCCTCCTCCGGCAGAAAGCATTCGCGCACTGAACGCCGCGTGAGGGCCTGCGGGACGGGCTGCGCGAGCTGCAACCCGGACCCTAGCAGCACGAGATCCTTCTCCTGCGCGAAACGCTGGTGGATGTACTTCACCTGCTGCGGAAGGCTGAGCATGAACAGGCGCGTCAGGCCCGCTCGCGAGAGCGCCTCCGCCTCCGCGGCAGTTCGTGCCTCGACTCGCGCAACGGACGTGCCGCGGTCCTCGACGGCGGGGAACACCGGTAATCGCAGTCGGTTTCGCTCGACCTCCACGCTCTCCGGCAGATCCCCGAAATCCCATGCGCGATAGACAGGCTCCGCCCCTTGCGTCGCCGGCCGCAGCGGCCCTGCCGCGTCCCGCAGCCGGCGCTTCAAAGCGAGTACATCCCGGCCTTCGGCGATCACGCGGTCCTCCGCATCCACAATGCGCAGATTCATCTGCAGATGTGCGGGGAGCCGAAGCGCTGCGAGCTGCGCGGGCGCGACCGTCTGCCCGACGCGGGCCGTGATCCAGCGGGCGAGCCACTCGTGAAAGTCGGGCAGCTCATCGAAGGCCTTGCCCTCCACCTCGGCGAGCGCCAATCGCGCGGAGTCCGGAACCGGCACGAGCGGCTTGCGCAGCTCCTTCGGCAACTCGCGCATCAGCTCGGTGACCTTCTCCAGCCGCCAGCCGGGAACGAGCCAGGCCAGTCGTCCGGCGTCCAGCATGTCCACGAGCGGCTCCGGCACCGTGAGCGTGACGCCGTCATCCGGTTCCACGGGCTCGAACTTGTACGTGAGTGGAAGCAGGTTGCCGGCCACCGGCAATTCATCCGGGTAGTCCTCGGTGGAGACTTCCGGAGCATCCCGCCGCATGACATCGGCCAGCTTCATGTGCAGCAGCTGCGGCGCGTGGCGCTCCGCCTTGCCCCGCCAGCTCTCGAAGGCCGCCACGGTGCTGATCCGCTCCGGGATTCGCGCAGCGTAGAAATCCACCAGCGTCTGCTCGTCCACGAGGATATCACGGCGGCGGATCTTCGCCTCGAGCCGTTCCACCTCATTGAGCAAACGTCGGTTCGCGGCAAGAAATTCGCCGCGCACATCGCTTCGACCGGCAACAAGCGCTTCGCGAATGAAGATCTCGCGAGCCTCGGAGGGCGCGATCGCTCCGTAGTTCACGCGACGTCGCGAGGCGAGTGTGAGGCCGTAGAGGGTGACGGTTTCGTAGGCGGAAACGTACCCGCGATTCTCGACCCAGTGCGGCTCCGTGTACGTGCGCTTCAACAGGTGCGCGCCGGCCGCCTCGATCCACCCCGGGTCCACCGCTGCCACCATGCGCGCGTAGAGCCGCGTGGTTTCCACGATGCTGCCGGCGACAACCCACTTCGGAGGACGCGACGCGAGGCGCGTGCCCGGCGCAATCACGAACCGGATGCCCCGCGGCCCGTCGAACTCGCGCCGTTCGTCGAGCTTGCCGATCGAGCCGAGAAAGCCCGTGAGGATCGCCTGGTGCAGCTCCGCATAGCTCGCGGGCACCTGGTTCGGGCGCAGTTTCAGCTCCGCGATGCTCTCGGCCAGCTGGGCGTGCAGGTCCTGCCACTCGCGCATGCGCATGAACGACAGAAAGTGCTCGCGGCACCATTTGCGCAGCTGATTTCCGGACAGCGCCTCGGATTGCTCGCAGAAGGCGCGCCACAGATTCAGCACGGTGAGGAAGTCGGAACGCCGGTCCGTGAAACGCGACTGCTTCTCCACCGCCTGCTGTTGCGCCTCCGCCGGGCGCTCGCGCGGGTCCTGCGCTTCGAGGAAGGACGCGATCACCAGCATTTCCGTGAGGCAGTTGTGGCGGGTGGCGGCGAGCAGCATGCGCCCGAGGCGGGGATCGACCGGCAGACCTGCGATCTGCCGCCCGAGGCTCGTGACGCGCCGCTCGCCGTCCATGGCCTTCAGCTCCTGCAGGAGCCGCACGCCATCGTTGATGAGCCGTGTGTCCGGCGGATCCAGAAACGGGAACTCTTCCGGGTTGCCGAGCCCCAGGGCTGCCATTCGCAGAATTACGCTCGCGAGATTCGTGCGCAGAACCTCCGGCGGCGTGAAGTCCTCGCGAAGCGAAAAATCCTCTTCGGAATAGAGACGGATGCAGATGCCTTCCGCTTCGCGCCCGCAGCGGCCCTTCCGCTGATCCGCGCTCGCCTTCGAAATGCGCTCGATGGGCAGGCGCTGCACCTTCGCGCGTGCGCTGTAACGGCTGATGCGCGCAAGGCCTGAATCGATGACGAAACGGATGCCCGGCACGGTGAGAGACGTCTCGGCCACATTTGTCGCGAGCACGATGCGTCGCTCGGAGTGCGGCTCGAAGATGCGCTGCTGCTCGCGCGCGGAGAGGCGCGCATACAGCGGCAGAATCTTCGTGTGGCGGAACTGAGCGGCCTCCAGAGCCTCGGCCGCTTCGCGAATCTGCTTCTCTCCCGGCAGGAACACGAGGATGTCGCCGCGCATGCCGCGAGCGCTCTCGTCCAGCTCCCGCACCGCGGCCACGATGCCCTCGGGCAAGGAGAGCTCCGCCGCATCCTCGTCTTCCGCGACGAGCGGCCGATAACGCACTTCCACCGGATAGCTGCGGCCCGAAACCTCGATGATCGGCGCGCCCCCGAAAAAGCGCGCGAACCGCTCCGGATCGATGGTCGCCGAGGTGACGATCACCTTGAGATCCGGCCGCGAGGGCAGCAGCTGCTTCAGCACGCCGAAGATCAGATCGATGTTGAGACTGCGCTCGTGCGCCTCGTCGATGATGAGCGTGTCATAGCGGCGCAGCGCGCGGTCGCTCTCCAGCTCCTTGAGCAGAATGCCGTCCGTCATGAGCTTGATGCGCGTATGCGGGCTCGTGCGATCGTTGAAGCGCACCTTGTAGCCCACAAGCCCGCCGACCGGCGTGCCGAGCTCCTCACCGAGCCGGGTCGCGAGCGCCCGGGCCGCGAGCCGGCGCGGTTGCGTGTGCCCGATGAGCCCGCGCGTGCCGCGCCCGGCCTCGAGACACAGCTTCGGCAGCTGCGTGGTCTTGCCGGAACCCGTGGCGCCACACACGACGATCACCGGATGGCGCGCGAGCGCCTCCAGGATTTCCGCCCGGTGCGCCGTGATCGGCAACGCACCGTCGTACTCGAGCTTCACACTGGGGAGGGCCGCAGGATCCTGCGCGCGGCCGGAAAGAGTCGACATGGCGCGCAGTATGCCGCATTCCGGAGGGGCGTCGCGCGGGATCGGAAGTTGCCGGCGACCACCGGAAAGAGCGGGAATGATGGTGCAGGCGCGCAAGTACACCGGTGCACTGGTCGTGCTGACCTCGCTGTTCTTCATGTGGGGTCTCATCACGTCCCTGAACGACATCCTGATTCCCCACCTGAAGGCGGCCTTCGAGCTCACCTACGTGCAGGTGATGCTCATCCAGTCGTCCTTCTTCGGCGCGTACTTCGTCATGTCGCTGCCCTCGGGCGTGCTCGTCGAGAAGCTCGGCTACAAGCGCGGCATCGTGCTCGGGCTCGTCACCGCCGGCATCGGCTGCCTGATGTTCTACCCGGCGGCGGGCGTGCGGTCGTATGCCTTCTTCCTGGGCGCGCTGTTCGTGCTGGCCTCCGGCATCACGCTGCTGCAGGTGGCCGCCAACCCGTACGTCGCGATTCTCGGGCCGGAAAAAACCGCGTCCAGCCGCCTGACGCTCACCCAGGCCTTCAATTCCTTCGGCACGATGGTCGGCCCCCTGCTCGGCACGTACCTGATCCTCGCTGCGCCGACCGCAGGCGTGCCGGGCTCCGCCGCGCAATCGGCGGCGGAGGCCCATGCCGTGCAGGGCCCCTACCTCGGCCTCGCGGCCACGCTGTTCGCCATCGCCCTCCTCATCGGATGGACGGCGCTGCCGAAGATCGAGGCAGGCAGATCCGATGAGGGCGCGCCCGGGCGCGGCGGGGAGGATCCCGCGCGCAGCATCTGGTCGCACCGGCCGCTCGTGCTGGGTGCGCTGGCCATCTTCCTTTATGTCGGCGCCGAGGTATCGATCGGCAGTTTCCTCGTGAACTTCATGGAGCAGCCGCAGATCGCCGGACTGTCCGCCGAAGCGGCCGGCAACCATCTCGCGCTCTACTGGGGCGGTGCCATGGTCGGGCGCTTCATCGGCGCGGCGGTCATGACGCGTGCGAGGCCCGGCACGGTGCTCGCGTTCAACGCATGCGCGGCCGCAGTGCTGATCGCATTTGCGATGACGGTGGCCGGCCCTGCGGCGATGTGGGCCATTCTCGCCATCGGGTTGTTCAACTCGATCATGTTTCCGACGATTTTCACGCTCGCGATTGCGGGGCTCGGACGGCGTACGGGGGAAGGCTCCGGGGTTCTGTGCATGGCCATCGTCGGCGGTGCCATCGTGCCCGTGGCACAAGGGTGGATCGCAGACCACGCGGGCATTCTCATCTCATTCGTGCTGCCTCTCGCCTGCTATCTGTACATCGCGTTTTACGGCCGCAAGGGCCACGTCGCCACCGCGAGTCCACGGCACTGAGGTCCGTTACACCAAAGCCTGCGCACGCGCTGGATGGCGCGCGCGATGCCGTAGTGAAATGCTGCGATGCTCTTGGCACGGATCACAGACGCGCTGACTTCGCCGAAGGCGCGGCGTTTTCTCGGAGTATTCATCGCAATCACATCTCTCTCGCTGGCGGCGTGCGAAAGCCGCATCGGCGTGTCGGCTTCCGCAAACGCGCCGGTGCAGTACTCGCACGTGTTCGTCACCGTGGAACAGGTATGGGTGAACCCTAGCGCCACGGCTCCCCCGGAGGATGCGAGTTGGGTGAAGTTCCCGCTGTCTTCACCTCAAACGCTGGACCTCGTGAGCCTCTCGGACGGCACGGTGACGGAGTTCGCGCGGGAGCTCCCCCTGTCGCCAGGAAACTACGCGCAGATGCTGCTCGTATTGAGCGACACCTCCGCGCCGCTCGCGTCGAGCGCGCAGGCCGCCGGTGCCACTTTCAATAACGAAGTGATCTATTTCGATGCCAGCGGAACGGAACAGCAAGCGCCGCTCACTGTGCCGAATGCTGCAGCGGGCGTGAGCGTTCCGATCGACCTCCATGTCCCCACGGCGGCGAATTCACTGCTCGGGGCATTCACTTCGCCAGGCAGCACATCGGGCACTACGCCCAGCGGAACTGTCAGTCCCACCACCGGACTGCCCACAACTTTCAATCCCACCACCGGAATGCCCATAACCGGAGCGCCCACAACCGGAACGCCAGCGGGTACGAGCTTCGGCACCGGCACATCGAGCTCGACGGGCGCCGGTGGAAGCCAAGGCGGGAGTTCCAGCGGCACCTCGGGGACGAACACCGGGTCGGGCAGCAGCACAGGCTCCGGCACGGGCAGCAACACCGGTGGCAGCCCGACAACGGGTGACAACCCGACAACCGGAGGGTCGGACAGCACGGCGGACACTTCGGATACGGGAACGACCACGGCCAACGCCGCCGTCCTGTTCGATGCGACGCGCGACGTCGTGCCCGTCACGTTCAGTGCCGAACAGGGTTTCGTGCTGAGCGCTCAACCCTCCGGCATCGATCTCGATGAGGTGGGCACGATCGCCGGCCGCTTCGCGCTCGATGCGATCGTGCCGGACCCGGCTTCGGGCCGCCCGGACATTCAGGTCACCGCGCAGACATTGAGCGAGGATGGCTCGCGGCACGTGCCCGTGCTCAGCGCGCCCGTGCGCCCGGACGGCACGTTCGTGCTGTACCCGTTCAGGTTCACCCGGGACGCCCCGTCGGAATACGACCTCGTCATTCACGGACCGCAGATCCAGACGGTGATCATCAAATCGGTGCCGGTGACGCAGGGTGCGCCATCGGCCGCGGCGATCGTTCCATTTGGGAACATCGCGCTCCTGCCCGCTCAAGCCTACGCAGTAAACGTCGCCGCCGCAGCCTCGGCGCAGAACGCCGGCGCGCACATCGGCTTCTATCAGACGCTTGCCGGAAGGGGCGAAGTCCCCTACCTCATCGAGGAGCGCACCATCGACCCGCTCACCGGCCGCTTCGCGAGCGATCAACTCCTTCCCGCCGCAGATGTCATCTCAGGCACGTTCGTTCCGGGTCAGCTGCCATCGTTCACGGCAGCGCCGCCTGCGGAAGGGAGCGGCTCCTACCGGATCGCGGTGTCCGCGCCGGTGTACGGCAGCAGTGAATTCGGCAATGAGCTCTCGCCGCCCGCCACCGGTAACACCACCGTGACGTTCAGCATGCCAGAACTGGCCGTTCCGACGCCCGCCGCCGCAGGCACCATTTCCGCAACAGTGAGCGTCACCTCACCGAAGAAATACGACCAGGGTGCGCTGGTTCTGAGTCAGGGTGCCGCCGTCGTTGCGAGCGTGTCGCTCAACTCGATCCTTGAGTCCGCGCAGGACACGGGCACGGTGTCGCTGACACGAATTCCCGCTGGCACCGCGGTTCAGCCTTTCGATGCGGGCCTGTATCGCGCGGAGACGTGGGCATGGCATTCGCGCGACCCCGCTGGAACGTTCACGCGCAAGCCACTGGATGCAGCCGTGGATCTGCGTGGCATTGAGGCGGCCAGCATTTCCCTGACCATCGACTGAGACGGTGCCAACTCACAGCGCCGTGCGATCGGCGTGCTCCTGAGCCGGCGCGGCGTGGTGCGCCAGGGCACCTTCGCGCGCAGCGGCAGGTGTCTGCGTCGCCTGCTCCGACTCGCTGGCCGGCGCAGGCGCGTTCCACAGAATCCCGACGCCGAGGAATGCGGAAATCACGGATGCGGCGAACACCGCAACCTTCGCCGCCGCAAAGTCCTGCGCCATCGGAAACGCCTGGCCGGCGATGAACAGCGACATCGTGAACCCGATGCCGGCAAGTGCGCCCGCTCCCACAAGCTGCCGCCACGAGTACTCACCCGGCTTGATTGCCCAGCCCATGCGAACGGCCATCACGCAGGCAAGCACCAGTCCGATCGGTTTGCCGAGCACGAGCCCGCACATGATGGCGAGCACGAGCGCGCCGTGCCCCGTGAACATGTCCATGTTCATCTCGACACCTGCGTTCGCGAGCGCGAACACGGGCAGCACGAGAAAGCTCGATTTCGGGGCCATGTATCGCAGCATGCGCGCCGCGGGCGACTCGATGCGGTCGTGTATGGCATCGAGCGCACGCAAAGCAGGAATCGAAGGCCCATGACGCAGCACCTGCCCGCCGTGCTCGGCTTCCGCCTGAATGATGGAGCTGGCCTGCACGGTGAGCGCACGCAGATTCGCGGGTGGCCGCGTCGGAATGAACAGCGCGAGCACCACGCCCGCAAGCGTGGCATGCAACCCTCCGCGGAAAACGAAGTACCACAGCGCCACACCCAGCAGCAGATAAGGGAACGCCCGGTAAACGCGCGCCTTCTGCAGCAATGCAAGCCCACCCACGGTGGCCGCGGCCGCCACCAGATACCCCATGTGC
>JADGHX010000024.1 GCA_019683695.1 Steroidobacteraceae bacterium | reverse complement strand
GGTCTCTTTGGGCACCGCCTTGGCGAACCCCAGGGCACCCATGTCCAGCCGCTCGATATAGGCATCGATCACTCGCACCGGGTGATCTGCTGCGACGAAATCCTCCAGTGACTCCGGCAACAACGCGATCTGATGCCGGCTCTCCCCCTGAACGTGGCGCATCGGTACTCCCAACCCCGATGGTGTCATTCCCGCATTACAGCACGTTCTCACACAGTCTCCGCTGAAACGCGGCATTCGCACCTGCCACCTCGCGCTTTGCCAGTCGTGCATGCAGCGCTGAGTTGAGCGCGCGATGGAATCAGCCGTCGGATAGCGCGCCGCGCGCAGCGGAAAAGCGCGGCAGCGTGCGCGCTGCGACCACACACGGCGATGAAGTTCCCGGTGGAACGCGGCATTCGCCGCCGCCATCTCGCGCCTTGTCGGTCGCGCATGCGGTGCTGAGTTGAACGCGCGCTGGAGTCATCTGTCGGTTAGCGTGCTGCTCGCAGTGGGCAAATGCGGCAGCATTTGCGCGGCGACGCCGGGATGATGTTTCCGCGGGAACGCTCATGCGAAGTGGAGTTGAGTGCGCGAACGAATTGCGGACCGGCGGTTGCCGTGCAGCTGCTCGCAGGGGGCGAACGCGGCAGCGTTTGCGCGGCGAGGCGGGGACGATATTTCCGCGGGAACGCGAGGTTCGTTCGCGACAGCTCGCGCTTTACCGATCGCGCTGCGACGATCAGTTGAGCGCGCGACGGAATCGCGGATTGGCGGTTGGGTGCTGTGTGCGCAGCCAAGGCGTGTGCAGGCGCGGCCACGGCGAAAACGCCGCGCTCGCACCGGAATGTGCCGATGTAGCGTGCGCCTTCGGGGGCGCACGTTGATGGGCAGGTGTCGCCGTTCGGTTGCCGGTCTGATGTCGGAGCGGAGGGCTCATGGCGACGTCCGAATGGATGCGCGTGAGCGCGCAGGGCTCGGCATGGCGAGTGCGAGGCGGCGGGCGTTCGGTTTTCGCGGATTCGGTGCCGGGCGCGGCTTCTCCGTGATCAACTGCTGTCGAGCGTGTCTGCTGTCGGAAGCGGTGCGGCGATTGGCTTGCTCTGGCGGCGCTCGCGGTTTTGGCTTGAGGCATCGTTGGGCCGCGGCGCGGTTCCGGAACATGCCGTGTGAAAAGCCATTCTTCTGCCGAAGCGCTCGCGGCCGATGCGGGCGGCGCTCAATGAGCGCTCATCGGACAAGACGTTGCGGGCAAGAATTGCGGTAGCGGTGGCGTGGGCGGAGCGGATGCGATGAGACGCGGCGGCTGCAGTATCGCGACGCGCGACGAAGCCGTTGGCACGGTGCAGCCGGCAGCAGTTGGATGAATCAGGAGAGATCCATGAACCACGAGAGGTCGGTGCCAGCGGCGCGCAACGCGTCGCTGATGGTGAGTGCCTTGTGGATGGTCGGAGTGAGCCTCGTGTTGTTCTTTCTCCCGGCGATCAATGGCCTGATCGGCGGCGCAGTCGGCGGCTACAAGGCCGGGTCGGTCGGCCGTGCGCTCGGCGCGGCCATTCTTCCCGCCGTCGCGGTGGGACTGATCCTCTGGGCGGCGTTCGCCATGTTCGGGGCGCCGATCATCGGCTTGATCGGAGGTTTGGCCGTGGGCCTGTGGGCGCTGTTCTCGAGCGTGGGTCTGCTCATCGGCGCGATCATCGGGGGCGCCATTGCTCCCTCGCGTGACGTGGCAGGGTGAGTGCTTTCGGCGTGCAGGCGCCTGCTAACCCCGGGCATCGGGCGAGAGCTGCGCCGGACAACAATGTGTCGTTCGCGATACATCTCCCAATTGATCATCCCCAAGCATACGATCACCGGGCGATGTGCCGGTTGTGGGCCAGCCGATGCGCTGAAGGGACCTGACTGTGATTCGATCCAACTCGTGCGTTTCTGCGCTCGTGCGCGCCGTTCGAGCGCAGCGAGCGTCTGCAACGCGTACCCCTTCAGCGCCCACCGTCATCGGGGTCTTCTGCGCGCTCTGCATCCCCTACGCGGCGCACGCACAAACCCCCCGGAGCGAGAATCCGGCTGAAGCGCTGGAGCTGCCGACCGTCGAGGTTGTCGGAACGACACCGCTCCCGGGTCTCGGCACGGCCCGGCGCGATGTGCCCGCGAATGTGCAGATCTTCACGAGCAGCGATCTGGCGCGTCAGCGCCAGACTAACGTGACGGATTTCCTCGAGCAGAATCCCACGGGGATCGCCGCCAATGCCGCGCAAGGTAATCCGTTCCAACCGGACATCAGTTTTCGCGGGTTCAGCGCCTCGCCGCTGCTCGGCACGCCGCAGGGCGTGTCGATTTTTCAGGACGGCGTTCGCGTCAACGAACCGTTCGGCGACGTGGTCAACTGGGACCTGATCCCGCAATCGGCCATCGCGAGCATCCAGCTGATCCCCGGCTCGAATCCCGCATTCGGTCTCAACACGCTGGGTGGTGCCGTGGCCGTGTATACGAAGAGCGGCGCACAGTTTCCGGGCGGGAATGTCGAGCTCTCCGCCGGCTCGTTCGGTCGCAAGAGCGGCCAGTTCGAGTGGGGCGGCTCGAGCGGCATCGTCGACTATTTCGCGACCGCGGAGTACTACGATGACGAGGGTTGGGCCGATCACAACCCGAGCACCGTGCGGCAGTTCTTCGGCAAGGTCGGATGGCAGAACGAGACCAGCGATTTCGATGTCAGCTTCACCGGCGCGGACAACGAGCTCGAGGGCACGCAAACGCTGCCGCGCTCGTTCCTCGACGACATTCGCCAGGCCTACACGTTCCCGGACGAGAATCGGAACAGGCTGGCGTTCGCCACCGCCAAAGGCAGCCACTTCCTGAACCCGAACCTGCTCGTGGGCGGCAATCTGTACTACCGCGATTACCGCACGAGCAACGTGAGCAGCAACGTCAACGATGAGTTCGACGAAGATGGGATCGAGGCGACGAACGACGCTTCGGACATCGATCAGGAAGGGTACGGTGCCGGCCTCCAGCTCGTGCTCACGGGCGAGCCGGCGGGGCGAAAGAACCAATTGACACTCGGCGCCAGCGCCGACCTTGCGAGCGCGCGGTTCACGCAGAACTCCCAGCCAGCGCAGTTCACGGCCGATCGAGGGACCATCGGCATTGGTGAATTCGAGCTCGAGACCGACGCGGATACGCGCAGCCGCTATCTGGGGGTATTCATCGCGGATACTTTCAATCTCAGCACCGAGTGGACGCTCACCGCTTCGGGTCGCTACAACCACGCACGTATCAGAATAGAAGATCGCACTGGAATCGCGCCGTTGCTCAACGGCGAAAGCACGTACTCGCGGTTCAACCCGGCGGTGGGCGTCAACTACAACCCGACTCCGCAGCTGACCGCCTACGCGAGCTATAACGAAGGTGTGCGAGCGCCCACGGCGGTGGAGCTCACCTGTGCGGATCCGAATGCGCCGTGCAAGCTGCCGAACGACTTTCTCGCGGACCCGCCGTTGCACGAGGTGGTCTCGAAAACAGTGGAGCTGGGAGCGCGCGGTACCGCGGCGGCTGTGTGGCACTGGAGCGCTTCGGTGTACCGCACGCGGCTGCTTCACGATATCCAGTTCATCAGCGCCGGCGCGGGTGCGACGAATGCCGGATTTTTCGCGAACATCGGCACGACACGGCGGCAAGGCGTGGAGCTCGGATTGCGCGCCGAGCTGCGACCGGTGTCCTTCGCCATGCGCTACACGTTTCTGGACGCGACGTTTCGATCCGGATTCCTCGAGAGCAGCCCCGCGAACTCGAGCGCGGACGAGGAGGGCGTCATCGAGGTTGTTCCGGTTGATCGCATTCCCGCCAACCCGCGACACGTGCTCAAGATTCGCGCGGACTGGGCGGCAACCCCGCGGCTGCTGCTCGGTGCAAACGTGCTCACCAGCTCGGGCTCATACGCGCGCGGCGACGAGAACAATCAGGACGTGAACGGCCCGCTGCCGGGCTACACCGTCGTGAGTCTGGATGCACGCTATCTCGTGTCGGATCGCCTGGACGTGTTCGCGCGAGTGGACAACCTGTTCGATCGGCGCTACGCAAACTTCGGCGTGGTGGGGGAGAACTTCTTCACGGGCCCGGATCGCACGTTCGGCCCCGCCGTGGGCGCGGATCCGCAGCCCGAGCAGTTCCGGGGCCCCGGTGCTCCGCGCGGCGCCTGGCTGGGTGTGAGGTATTCCTTCGGGCCGTCCTCCGCGCAGGCCGATGAGGATTGAGCGCCCGGCCGAGTGCATCGTAGCTGCGCTTTCCGCTCACCGGACAACCCCGCACATGCGCGTCGTCGCCCTCGTGGCAGACGTCTAAGCTCGCGCGCAAATGGGCTCGAGGGGGGACGTATGTTGCGTGTCATCGCGGGGTTGGTCTCGTTCGCCGTTCTGGCGTCTGTATCGTTAACAGCACAAGCCGCATCGACAGGGAAGGGCTCCGCCGCCACCTCCTGTGATCGCGCGTGCCTCACCAAACTCACCGATACGTATCTGGCAGCCCTGGTGGCGCACGATCCTTCCAAGGCGCCGCTCGCAAGTGACATCCGCTTCGTCGAGAACGTCACACGCCTGAAGCCGGGCGAAGGGTTGTGGAAGACCGCCTCGGCCGTGCCCTCCACATTCAAGATCTACGTTCCGGACGCCATCGCCCAGCAGGTGGGGTTCATCGGCGTGATGCAAGCCGAGGGCAAGCCGGTGCAGCTCGGCCTGCGCCTCAAGGTGGAAGGCGGCAAGATCACCGAAGCCGAGCACATCGTCGTTCCGGTGCGCGACCCGAACAACCCGCGCCTGCAGGCGCCGCGCGTGCCGCTGGTGAGCACCGTTCCCGATGGCTATCGCGATTCGCGCAATCGCCTGCTGCACATTGCGGCGTCGTACTACGACGCGTTGGACAACAACAACGGCTCCCTCGCACCGTTCGCGGACGACTGCGTGCGGTACGAGAACGGCATACAGACGGTGCGCAACCCCGTGCAGCGGGACCCCTCACAGGGCTTCGGTCTGGCCGGCTCGCTCGGCTGCGCGAAGCAGCTCGACACGAACTTCTTCGAGTACATCGACACCATCGACAATCGCCGGGTCTGGATCGCGGATGAGGAGACTGGCCTTGCCGTCGGGTTCTCGCATTTCCGGCATTCGATGAAGACGCGGGAGTTTCCCGTGTTCGGCATCCCGGGTATGGAGGTGCGGAAGATGCCCGATCAGCGGCCCTTCGACATGCCGGCGATGCACGTCTTCAAGATCTGGGGCGGGCAGATCCACGAGATCGAGGCCGTGGGCCTGAGCGCGCCGTACAACTCGCCCACCGGCTGGGAATGAGGATTGCCCTGACGATCAGGTCGGGCGTGGACGTCCGCAAGCGGCTCGAGTGAGCGACCCGCCGAAGCCGCAGGTCGCGCCGCTCACGTCGCCGCGACGGCGCGCTTCTCTTCAGGCGCCTCCCGCGCCCGTCCGGCTCAATCCGGGATTTCCGGCTCGACGAGGCGCGCCAGATGATCCAGCGATTCCTGCCAACCGAGATAGCAGGCCTCGGGCGGGATCACTTCTGGAACGCCCTCCTGCACGACGTTCATTTCGGTGCCGCAGGACACGGCGCGCAGCGTGACGGTCGTCATCATCTCGCCGGGCAGGTTCGGATCATCGAACACATCCGTGTAGCGCAGCTTCTCGCCCGGCACGAGCTCGAGATACTTGCCGCCGAACGCGTGAGCGTTGCCGCTCGTGAAGTTCCTGAATGACATCCGGAACGTGCCGCCCACGCGGGCATCCAGCTGGTCCACCTTGCAGGTGAACCCATTGGGCGGCAGCCACCGCGCCAGCGCGTCCGCCTCGACGAAGGCGCGATACACCTTTTCCGGCCTGGCACGCAGCACCCGATGCAGACGAATCGTGTTACCCGCCATCGTGAGTCTCCTTCACAGTGTTGTGTGTCTCGACCCAAGGACGCACGAGATGCGCCTGTGCCGACACGGCTGTGTGAGCGGAAACCACCGTCCCGCACGCGTGCGTCGCGGAAACGACCGCCGGAGCCTCACCCGCGCGGCGCCACCTTATCGAGCGCTGCAGCGAGGTGGGCCACCGTACGGTCCACGTTGTGCCACTTCTCGAGCCCGAAAAGCCCGAGGCGGAACGTCATGAACTCCGGCCCTTCGCCACACATCAGCGGCACGCCCGACGCGGTCTGCAGCCCCGCAGCGATGAACTTGCTGCCGTTCTGGATGCCAGGATCCGTGGTGTAGCTCACGACCACTCCGGGCGCTTTCCAGCCCTCCGCCGCCACGCTCGGGAAGCCGCGCGACTCCAGCAGCGCGCGCACCTTCGTGCCGAGCTCGATCTGCTCGGCACGCACTTTCTCGAAGCCATAGTCACGCGTCTCGAGCATCACGTCGCGCAGGCGCAGGAGCGCGTCCGTCGGCATGGTGGTGTGATAGGCGTGCTGGCCTTTCTCGTAGCCTTCGGCGATCTGCATCCAGCGCTTGAGATCGCAGGAGAAGCTCGAGCTCTGCGTGCCGTCGATGGCCTGCCGCGCGCGTTCGCCGAGCATGACCATGGCGCAGCAAGGCGAGCTGCTCCAGCCCTTCTGAGGGGCGGAAATCAGCACGTCCACCCCCGTGGCCTGCATGTCCACCCACATCGCGCCGGAGGCGATGCAGTCGAGCACGAGCAACGCGCCGACCTCACGCGTGGCCGCGCTGATCGTGCGCAGATACTCATCGGAGAGGATCATGCCGCTCGCCGTCTCCACGTGCGGTGCGAAGACGACGCGGGGACGCTCGGCGCGAATCGAAGCGGCCACTTCCGCGGCGGGGCAGGGTGCCCACGGTGCATGCGGGCCCTCGCCAACCTTGCGGGCCTGGCAGACCACCGCGCCATTGCCCAGCGCGCCGGCCTCGAAGATCTGCGTCCAGCGATAGCTGAACCAGCCATTGCGCACGATGAGCACCTTCTCGCGGTTCGCGAACTGGCGGGCCACCGCTTCCATGCCGAAGGTGCCGCTCCCCGGCACGAGCACGGCCGTCTGGGCGTGATACACGCTCTTCAGCGTGGCGAGGATGTCCTGCATCACGCCCGTGAAGCGCTTCGACATGTGGTTGAGGGCGCGGTCCGTATAGACCACGGAGAATTCGAGCAGGCCATCGGGATCGATGTTGGGGAGCAAACCGGGCATGAGCGTTCAGCTTTTGTCGTCGTGAGAAGAAATTCTGGAGTCGGGGACGCGCGCATCACGCGCCGGCCTCGTGGCCGTTGCGCGCCGTGCGATCGGGGTCAGCGGGATCCCGAGGCCCTCGTGGGCGCTACGGTGCGTGCGATCGGCCCGTTCCGGATGCCCTGCGCCGGCCAGAAGATGTGAGGCTCATTTGCAAGCAACGTGGAATTCCGGGCGATCGTGGCGCCCCGAGCGCAAGCGCATTGCAGGTTGCGCTGAGGGCGGCGGTGCAGTGTTCATGGTGTGGTGCGAATTGATGCATTTACGGACAGGGCGGTCAAGCGCGACGGCCCTTCTGCGTCCGATTCGCTGCGGGAGAACGGGCGGTGCACCGCCATGCGAACGGGCCGCCGGGTGCGGAAGTGGTGGGGGTTGCGCACTCCGCCGCGCGCAAACCCCCGTCAGTGCGTGGACTACATGCCGTCGCGAAGGCGTTGCTCCAGATAGCGGCGAATGGCTTCGGGCAGGTCACCGTGGGCGAGCAGCTGATCGGCGAGGGTGCGTGCCTCGGCTGTCCGGTGGGCACGCAGCGCCGCCTCGAATTGCTCGATCTCGTCGTTCATTTCCGTGAGTGACTCCAACTGCTCGAAGAGGCGGGCAATCTCCGGGTCGTCGCGCAGGTTTCGGTATCGGTCGAGGACTTCGCGCGTCGCCTGGAAGCCAGACTTGGCAAAGGCCGCCTGGACTTCCTCTCCGACCCAGCGCCGGCGGAGACGGTTTACGCGGTCGCGCTCCGTTTCATCCAACGTGCTCTCCGGGCGCAGCACGTCCGCCAGTGTGCTCATCGCCGCCTCGCGGCGCCCGAGCCGGTAGTCCACGACCGCAGTGCCAACGCGCAGCCAGTCTTCGCCCGGGAACGCACGCAGCACCACTTCGAGAAACCGGGCGTCTTCCTCGCGCGGTGTATCGATCGCGAACAGTGCTTCAACGAGCTCCTGGTAGGCGGCGAGCCGCCGCGGGTTCAGGTTGATCGCATTCTCGTACATGCTCACGCGCAATTGCTTCGCATTGGCGCGCTCGGCGTTCTTGCCATGCGCGTACGATGCTCCGAGCAGCAGGAAGAGATCGCCGTCCTGCGAGCCGAGCTGCAGAGCGGTTTCCGCGTGTGTGGCGGCCTCGTCGAGCTCGTTATTCTCCATCGCGAGGTACGCCAGCAAGGCGTGGCCATCGGGCGCATTCTGGTCGAGCGCGATCGCTTTCTCGGCGTGATTCCGGGCCAGGTCCTTCTGGTCCGCGCCGAGCGCGAGGAATCCGAGTGTGGCTTCGACGAACGTGCCCGGCGCGGGTTGCAGGGGAGGCGGTTCCGGCGCGGGCTTGGCCGGTTGCACCATATAGGTGTACCAGTGCTGGTTCGTGTAGAGGTGGAACTCACGCTCGATGTCCTGCAGCGCGGGGCCAAAGACGGATTCGACTGCCGCCTTGCCCGATTGCGTCCGGTAGCTCTGCAGGAATTTGAACAGCAGCTGCCGCCGGCCCGGGTCCTTGGACATCATGAGGAAATGCGTGAATGCCCACGCCTGCGCGTAGAACTGGGCGGTGTGCTGCTCGCGTTCGAAGAATGCGCTGGGCGCGATGAGGAACCGCTCGAGCGGCATCCGTCCCATATAGTGAAGCACCGCCAGGTGCGCCGATATCGGCTTGGCCCAGTTCACCTGGTCGCCGCGGCGCTCGAACGTGGAGAACATCTCCGCGATGCCCTCGGTCAACCAGGCAGGCTGCCGTGACTGATCCACGCTCATGAGCCAGTGGGTGGCTTCGTGGTGGATGGTTCTGCGCAGCTCCCTGTTGTTCCAATCGCGCACCATCGCAATGATGCTCCACGTTGGACGGCGCACGAACTGACCGGCGACCTGGGCGGGCTGACCGTTCTGCAGGCGCAGCTTGTACGGCGTGTAGTCCGTGTCTCGCGCGAAGATCACCACCGTCAACGGTGGGAGCACCCGCAGGTCCATCTGCAGGACATCGGATGTCGACAGGATGAACTGGTCGAAGTCCCGCATCCACTTCGCTGTCTCGCGGTCGTTGAGCTGCGAGATGAGCCGGTAGTGCGGTGTCACTGCCATCTTCCACTCGCGATTGCCTGCCAGCGCAGGCAAGGCCGCCATCAAGAGCAGGCCGACGACCCAGCTTTTCGAGCGGATTGCCATGAGACCGTGTCGCCTCCCGTCCTGATGCTTCGATCGACGCTCGCGCCGATGTCTGGTCGTAACGCCGTGGTCACGCCAGAGGTTGTTTGGCGGGCGCGAGGATAGCACCGGGTCGCCCGCGCTTTTCGTGCGCTTCGCCACGTCCGCCTGCGGTTTCTCGACCGTTGCGGTTCGCCACCGCGTTCCGTCAGACTTGCGCGCTCTCGCTCCCGCCAAGGTTCCCGGAATCGCTATGAAGAAATTCGTCGGTTTTCTCGTGCTGCTCGCCATTGCGGCCGGTGTGACGTGGTACGTCGCCGGGCGCGCCAATGGTCCGGCGATCACGATCGAGAACCCGGTGAAGGCCATCGGCCAGACCGGTCAGCTTTCCATCGCGATCGATGCGCCCGGCGCCGCGATCAGTGCGCTGGACGTGGCCATCGAGCAGGGCGAGAAGCGCCTGCCCATCTTCACGCTGCCCGGTGGAGATGCTTCGCAGCTCGTGCGTGAAGGCGAGCAGCGGCTCATGCTCGTGCGCACCATCGGCAAGCGCGAGTTGCCCGACCTCCAGGCGGGCCCTGCGCGCCTCACGGTCACTGCTTCGCGGACCGTGCTCTTCGGGCTGCGTGAAGTGCAGTCCACCGCCACGCGGGATATCGAGGTGCGTCTCAACCCGCCTGTGGTGAGCGTGCAGTCCACCCATCACTACATCAATCACGGCGGGTCGGAGATGGTCGTGTACCGCGTCTCGCCGGCCGATGTCAGCTCCGGTGTACGTGTCGGCGACAAGGAATACCCGGGATTCCCGGCGAGCGGCGCCGGCATCGCGAACGCGGATCCCGGCCTGCGCGTGGCGTTCTTCGCGCTGCTGTGGAATCAGGACGTGAACACGCCCATCACCGTCTTCGCGCGCGACGACGTCGGCAACGAGAGCACCGCGGGGCTCGACTATCGCGTGTTCCCCAAGCAGTTCCGCAAGAGCCGCATCGAGCTGGACGATCGCTTCCTGCAGCGGGTGGTGCCGGCCATCCTGCAGAACACGCCCGAACTGAAGGTGGAGAACCCGTCGGACCTGCTCGCATCCTTCCTCCGCGTGAACCGGGACTTGCGCCGTGAGAACAACGCGCGCATCGCCTCGCTGGCCGCGCAGACGTCACCGGAGATCCTGTGGCGCGGCCCGTTCAAGCAGCTCGTGAACACGGCGGTCGAGGGCGGTTTCGCGGATCAGCGCACGTATTTCTACAAGGGCCAGGAAGTGGATCATCAGGTGCACCTCGGGTACGACCTCGCGTCCACGGCCGCCGCGACCATCGTCGCCGCCAATCGCGGCAAGGTCGTGCATGCGGGCTACCTCGGCATCTACGGAAACTGCGTCATCCTCGACCATGGCATGGGGCTGCAGTCGATCTACGCGCACATGTCGTCCATCGACGTGAAGGTGGGCGACATGGTGGAGCAGGGCGGCACACTGGGCCGCAGCGGTGCCACCGGTCTCGCGGGCGGGGATCATCTCCACTTCACCGTGCTGCTGAATGGCGAGGCCGTCACGCCCATCGACTGGTGGAGCAGCAAGTGGGTGGAAGATCGCATCATGCGCAAGCTGCGTGAGGCGGGCGCCGGCTCCGCCGGCGCAACCCAGGTCACGTCGCGATAGATCGCGAAGCGCTCGTCGCGCGCAGTGCTCGCAGGCGCTGCGGCCTGCCGACGGGCGCTCTCGACTCGCCGCCTGATCACCTCGTTCGCGCGAACCTTCCCGCCGGCGTCAGGGCGTGGCGCTTTGCTATCATCCGCGCCCGCCGATGGCGGCTGCGGCTCGGGAAGCGGGTTGCACAGGCCGCCCCCGGCCGAGTTCAGGGGGTACGTGAGGTCCGAGGTGCATTTCCTAGCGAGATCAGTGGCTTGACGCTGGAACTTCGAGGCCTTTCGCCCTACCTACTGCTATTGCTTCCACATGACACGGGCGCCAGCGCGCCCGGGCAGCCAGGGGTCCCTTAGATGCTTCAACGGATCAGAGATAGCCTGCAGGCGCAGCGATGGCTCGCGCTCGTGATCTTGGGCGCGCTCGCGCTGGTATTCGCTGCGTGGGGCGCCTACGGCATCGTCGATCTCAGCATCGGCGCCGGTAACTACGCGGCGAAGGTCGAGGGCGAGAAGGTCACCCTGCAGGAGGCGCAGGAGGCCTGGCAGCGCCAGCAGATGCAGTGGTCGCAGAACTTCGGCGGCGCGCTGCCGGATGAGCTGCGTGCGCGGCTGCAGGAGCAGGTGCTCGAAAGCCTCGTCGTGGATGCGCTGGTGAACAAGCACACCGAGGACATGGGCTATCGCGTGAGCGATGCGCAGATCGTGGAAGAGATCCGTCGCATCCCGCAGTTCCAGGTGGATGGGAAGTATTCGCCGGAGGCCGCGCGCTTCGCGCTCCAGCAGGCGGGCCTGTCGCTGCCGGAGTTCGAGGCGAGCATCCGTCGCGGAATGCGCCGCGCGCAGCTCGAAACCGCCATTCGCGCGTCGGATTTCGTCACGCCCACCGAGCTTGCGCGGTTGCAGGCGCTGCAGACGGAGCAGCGCGAGGTGCGCTACGTGGTGGTGCCGTCCGAGAAGTTTGCCAAGGAGGCGAAGATCGACGACGCCGCGATCGAGAAGCACTACAAGGACAACCAGGCGCGCTTCATGACGCCGGAATACGTGGACCTCGCGTATGGCGAGCTGCGCCTGGAGCAGGTGGCGAGCCAGGTCACGGTGAGCGACGATGAGCTGAAGGCCGCTTACGAGAAGGACAAGCAGAGCTACGTCCAGCCGGAGAAGCGCCGCGCCCGCCACATCCTCATCGAGGCGGGCAAAGACGATGCGGCCGCACAGAAGAAGGCGCAGGAGCTGCTGGCCGAAGCCAAGGCCGGCAAGGACTTCGCCGAGCTCGCGAAAGCGAACTCGCAGGATCCGGGCTCGGCCTCGAAGGGCGGTGATCTCGGCTGGGCGGAGCGCGGGTATTTCGATCCCGCATTCGCGGATGCGCTCTTCAGCATGTCGGTGGGCGAGATCCGCGGGCCGGTGAAGTCGCAGTTCGGCTATCACATCATCAAGCTGGAGGAGATCCAGCCCGGCAAGACGCGCACGTTCGAGGAGGTGCGCCCCGAGATCGAGGCGCAGCTGCGCCGACAGAAGGCGGGCGACCGGTTCGGGGATCTGCAGGAGGCCCTCCAGCGCAAGCTCGAAGAGCAGCCCGGGATCGCTCTCGCGGATCTCGCGAAGGAGTTCAATCTGCAGGCGGGCGATGTGCCGCAGTTCCAGCGCGGCACGGGCGGTGCACCGCTCGGCAACTCGCCCGAGCTGGAAGAGGTGGTGTTCAGCCCGACCGTGCTCGATGAGAAGCGCGTCGGCGGTCCCGTGGCGCTTGGCGAAGATCGCATCGTGGTGGTCTCCGCCACGAACCATCACAAGCCGGAACCGAAGCCGCTTGCCAGCGTCCGCGAGGAAATCGTGACTGCCTTGCGCAAGGAGCACGGCACGCAGGCCGCCGCGAAGGCGGCGGATGAAGCGCGTGCGCGGCTCGATATCGGCACGCCGTTCGAGCAGGTGGCGAAGGAGCTGGGCGTTACGCCGAATCCGGCCACGTTCATCGGGCGTGACGATCCGTCCGTCCCCGCGCAGATCCGGGACGCGGTGTTCCGCACGCCGCGGCCCACGGGCGACAAGAGCGTGAATCGCACGGTGGCTGTGCCCGAAGGCACGGCAGTGTTCGCCGTCACCGGCGTGCGCACCGAGCCTTCGCCGGACCCGAACCTGCAGGCGCGACTCAAGGAAGAAGTTGCAGCCCGTCAGGGCATGGCCGATGCAGCCGCTTACGTCGATGAGCTGCGGCGCACGGCGGACGTCAGCAAGAATCCGAAAGCGTTCGAATAAGCACTCGGGCAGCACTGGTCGCGATCGGGCTTTGTGGTCCCGCGTTGCGACGAATGATCCGGCGCATGGGGGTGTCGCGTGGCGGGGACCGGTGACAATCGTCTTGCCAACCGCATTCTGATCGGGCTCGCCGCCGGTGCGGCTACCGGTGCACTGACGTTGCTCGTCGGGCTGGTATTCCCGGCGCTGCTCGAGGGCGCGCGTCAGGTCGCCACATACGTGCTGGATCCGCTCGGGCAGGTGTTCCTGCGCCTGCTGTTCTTCGTGATCATTCCGCTGATCTTCGCTTCGCTTGCGCTCGGCATCGTGCAGCTCGGGGAGCTGCGCAAGCTCGGGCCGCTCGCCGCGCGCACGTTTGCGCTGTTCTTCCTGAACATGGCCATCGCGGTGGCGCTTGGCCTCGTGATGATGAACGTCCTCGCGCCCGGGGACCGGCTCGATCCCGTGTCGCAGGAGCGCCTGATGGCGGAATACGGCGCGGCTGCGGGCGCGCACGTGGAGCGACAGGCGCAATCCCCGGAGATGACGCCTGCCCTGGTCGTGGACATGTTCATGCCGCGAAACCTCTTCGGTGCCTTCGTCGGCAATCAGCGCAACGTGCTCGGGGACGTGCTGCCGCTGATCCTGTTCGCCATTCTCGTGGGCGCTGCGGGCATCAGCCTGCCGCCCGAGCGTCGTGAGCGCTTCCAGCAAGGGCTCGAAACGATCGCGGATCTCATGACCACCATCGTGCATTTCGCGCTCCGGCTGGCGCCGTACGCCGTGCCGGCGCTGATCTACAGCGTGGTGGTGAAGATCGGGTTCGACATTCTGGTGGCGCTGGGCGTGTTCGTTCTCGGGTGCGGCGTGGTGATGCTGCTGCACCTGTTCGGCACGATGTCCATCTGGTTGCGGATCTGGACGTCGTGGCGGCCGAAGGAATTCTTTCTGGCGATCCGGGATGTGCTGGTGACCGCGTTCTCCACCAGCTCCAGCAGCGCCACGCTGCCCACGGCATTGGCCGCCGCGCGTGAGCGCCTGAACATTGCGCCGACCACGGCCGGATTCGTGCTGCCCCTCGGTACCACCATGAACATGAGTGGCACCGCGCTCTACGAAGGCTGCGTAGTGTTGTTCGTGGCGCAGGTGTTTGGCGTGGACCTGACGCTGGGCCACCAGATCACGCTGCTGCTGCTCTCGGTGCTCTCGGCAGTGGCGGTGGCCGGCATTCCGGGTGGATCGCTGCCGCTCATCGCCGGCCTGCTCATCACCTTCGGCATTCCTCCCGAAGGGATTGGCATCGTGCTTGGCGTGGACCGCCTGCTCGACATGACCCGCACGATGGTGAACGTCGGCTCCGACGTGGTGACGACCGCTGTAGTCGACGCGAAGATGCGGGCGGCGGAGCGTTAGTGCAGGTGTTGCCTGCATCGACAGGCAACACCGCGAGTCGAATTGAAGGTCGTCAGCCTTCGCCCGCCTCGTGCGGGAAGCTCATGCCCACCGTGCTGAACCCTGCATCCACGTACAGGATTTCGCCCGTGATGCCGTTCGCCAGATGCGAGCAGAGGAAGGCGGCGGCATTGCCCACGTCTTCCAGCGTGACATTGCGACGAAGCGGAGCGACCTCGGCGACGTGCCCGAGCATCTTGCGGAAGCCGGAGATTCCGGCGGCCGAGAGCGTCTTGATGGGGCCGGCGGAAATGCCGTTCACGCGGATGCCCCGGGGGCCGAGGTCCGCGGCCAGGAAGCGCACGTTCGCTTCGAGGCTCGCTTTGGCAAGGCCCATCACGTTGTAGCTCGGGATCGAGCGCACGGCGCCCAGATACGACAACGTGACCATCGCGCCGTCGCGACCTTCCATCAGGGGCAGGGCGCGCTTGGCGAGCGCCGTGAAACTGTAGCTGGAGATCTCGTGCGCGGTCCGGAAGGAATCCCGCGTGGTGCTCTCGACGAAACTGCCGGCGAGCGCCTCACGCGGCGCGAAGGCCACGGAATGAACGAGGATGTCCAGGTGCCCCCATTCGCGCTTCAGCAGATCGAACCCCGCGTCCATCTCGCCATCGTTCGTCACGTCCATCGGCATCGTGAGCCGGCTGCCGAGCGATTCGGCGAGGGGGACCACGCGTTCCTTCATCTTGTCATTCAGGTACGTGAAGGCCAGCTCGGCGCCTTCGCGGTGCATCGCCTGCGCAATGCCCCAGGCAATCGAGCGATCCGTGGCGACGCCGACGATGAGCGCGCGCTTTCCCGCCAGAAACCCCATGCAATGAACCTCCCGAGTCAGCAGCCAGGGGCATGCCACCCCGGGCTCGCGAAATGGAACAGTGACGCCCGCAACCCCGATGCCGGGAGCCTCGGACGCGGCGGTCCGGGTCGCCGTGGCGAGCCGGACCGTTCAGCGGCAATCAGCCGCGGCGGGAGGATACGCGGATCGTGAGCTTTTGGCCCGGCCGGATGGTGCTCCGGGAGCTGATGTGGTTCCAGGCGGTGATCTGGGCCACCGTCACCTGGAACATGCGGGCAATGGCCGAGAGCGTATCGCCCCGGCGCACGGTATACGTGACCTTCCGCCCGTCATCCGCGCTGGCGAGCGAGGTGCTCGTGAGGCGCAGGCGCTGCCCGGCACGCAACGTGTCGTTCGGCGACATGCCGTTCATCATCGCGAGCGTATTCACGTCAATGCCGGTGCGGCGTGAGATGGCCCAGAGCGAGTCCCCCCGGCGCACGATGTGCACGTGCGGACGCGGGCCGCGGCCATCCACCAGCGCGGCCGCGCGCATCACCTTCGGCGGAAGCTTCACGTTGGCCGGCACGCGCAGGTGCGTGCCCACGAGCAGCTTCCCGGAGGGCAGGTCGTTCAGCTCGCGGATCACTTCGATGCGCGTGTTGAACTTGCGCGCGATGGAGGCGACCGAGTCTCCCTTCTGCACCACATAAGTGGAGGCGCCGACGCGCTGCTCGGGCGTGAGCTGCGCAAGGTTCTGCCTGAACGTTTCAGCCGCCTCGGCGGGCACGAGCAGGTAATGCGGCCCGCTCGGATCCGTCGCCCAGCGATGGAAGGCGGGGTTCAGCTCGTACAGCTGCTCATGCGAGATGCCGGCAATGTCCGCCGCCACCTTGAGATCGATCTGGCCGAAGGTTTCGACGCGCGCGAAGTAGGGCTGGTTGGGGATGGGGCTGAACGCGAGGCCATACGCCTCCGGATCGGCGACGAGGCGTTTCATGGCAAGGAGCTTGGGCACGTAGGCCCGGGTCTCCTTCGGCAAGTGCAGATGCCAGAAGTCCGTGGGCTTGCCGGCCGCTTCGTTGTTGGCGATGGCGCGTGAAACGGCCGCCTCGCCGCAGTTGTAGGCGGCAATCGCCAGCAGCCAGTCGCCCTCGAACTCGTTGTAGAGGAACTGCAGGTAATCGAACGCGGCGCGCGTGGACTCGACCACGTCCCGGCGCCCGTCGTACCACCAGTTCTGCTTGAGGCCGAAGCGTGAGCCCGTGCCGGGAATGAACTGCCACAGTCCCGAAGCCCGCGCTCGCGAATACGCATACGGCTCGAAGGCGCTCTCGATCACGGGCAGCAGCGCGATCTCCAGCGGCATGCCGCGCGCTTCGAGCTCCGTGACGATGTGGTACATGTACAGCTCGGCGCGCGCGAAGGCGCGCTCGAGGTACTCCGGATGCTCCGCGTACCAGCTCGTCTGAACGTCCACGGCGTGACGATCGACATCCTCGAGCTGGAAGCCGGCGCGCATGCGGTCGAACAGATCCGCGTACTGCGCGGGCGTGATGCCGGCAACGGTCGTCGGTTCTGTCTCGGCCGAGCTTTCGGCCTGCGGCGTCTGCGCGGCGGGTGGTGTGATGGGCTCGGGAAGCGTCGCGCTCGGCTGGGACGTGGCCACAGGGTCCACGGGCACGCCCACGGGCTGTTCGACGGGGCCTTTCAGCGAGCGATCTGCAGGGGTGTGGGCGCAGGCAGCGAGCAGGAGCGCGGCGCCAAAAACAAAAACAGGTCGTGCCCTGCGGATCGACTCAACTCTCAAGTTCCGTACCCTCTTCGCCGGCGTCGGCTTCGCGTCCCGGCAGCGCATGGACTTCTTCGAAATGCGCCGGGCCGCGTGCTAAGGTCAGCTCGCGCCGGGCGATCGCCCAGGCACGAAACTACGTGTTCCGGAGGCGGACTCTAACCGCTGAGTTCACAATATTTCCAGCCTGTGTCTGCTCCATTGCGCAATTCCAGACATCTCGACCGTGATGCGGCGCTGCTGGCCTGGTGGCAGGGCCCCGTCGGCAGTGGATTGCTGCGTGCCGAGTCCGACCTCATGAGCGAAGCGCTCGAGGATGTGTTCGGCTGGGAGCTGTTGCAGGTGGGCGCGTGGGGCACGTCGCGCGAGCTCATTTGCAACGCACGCACACGGCGTCAGACCGTGGTGGCGCCCTTGGTCTTGTCGCAAGGCACCGACGTCATCGGCCGCTCAGCGCAGCTGCCCGTGACGAGCGATGCGATCGACGCTGTGCTGCTGCCCCACACGCTCGAGTTCGCATCCGACCCGTACGCCATCGTGCGCGAAGTGGATCGCGTGCTGACGGGAGAAGGGCAGCTCATGGTGCTCGGTTTCCGCCCGTGGAGCGTCTGGGGCTTGCGTGCGCGGTTCAACCGCAGCGGCTTTCCACCGGGCCTGCGTCGCGTGCTCTCCGAGAAACGGGTGCGGGACTGGCTGGTGCTGCTTGGTTACGAAGTTGTCGCTGCGCGGCACTATCTGTTTCGCTCACCGTGGAGCGCGCTGTCGCCCCGAGAGGGCACGGGCCGCTACTTGCGCCGTGGCTTCAACCCACTCCCGGCAGGCGCGTATCTTCTGAAGGCACGCAAGCGCGTGTACACGCTCACGCCCATCCGTCCGCGCCTGCGCGAGAAGCCCGCCGTGATCGGCGGCCTCGTGAAGCCCACGACTCGCAATCCGTCCTGAGAAGAGCCGGTTGCGCACCATAGACATCTATACAGACGGCGCATGCCGCGGCAATCCCGGCCCGGGCGGCTGGGGCGTGCTGCTGATGTGCGATGGGCACAAGAAGGAGTTGTCCGGGGCCGAGCCGCTCACCACGAACAACCGCATGGAGCTGCTGGCCGTGATCCGCGCGCTCGAAGCGCTGAAGTGGCCGGGTGTGAGCGCGCGTGTGTACACGGATTCGCAGTACGTCATCAAGGGCATCGAGGAATGGCTGCCCTCGTGGAAAGCGCGCGGCTGGCGCACTGCAGACAAGAAGCCCGTGAAGAACCAGGACCTGTGGGAGCGGCTGGATGAACTTTCAGCCCGCCACAGCCTCGAGTGGCATTGGGTACGCGGGCACGCAGGCATTCCCGGAAACGAGCGCGTTGATGAGCTCGCCAACCGCGCCATCGATGCGCTGATGCGAGGGTGAGCCGCCAGGACCGTCGCACACACGTATCCGCATACCGCACGCCGCCACCAACCCACGCGTTCTGCGAAGAACCCGCCGGTAAGGCTTGATGCCACTGAAGAGCGGGCAGCAAGTTGTATTCTCTGCAGCCGTCACGAAGTTGCCTCCGGCAGAACGGCCGCACGCGGGCGCAGGCAATTCTCTCCTCAAACCAGCTACACTCGCGCGCCATGCGCCAGATCGTCCTCGACACCGAAACCACCGGCCTCGAGCCCGACCTCGGTCACCGCATCATCGAGATCGGTTGTGTCGAGCTGGTGAACCGCCGCCCCACCGGGCGCACGTTTCACCACTACCTCAATCCCGAGCGCGAGATCGATCAGGGCGCGCTCGAAGTGCACGGCATCACCGCGGAGTTCCTGCAGGGCAAGCCGCGTTTTGCGGACATTGCCGAAGAGCTGCTCGCGTTCATCTCCGGTGCCGAGCTGGTGATCCACAACGCCGCGTTCGACGTGGCGTTCCTGGATGCGGAGCTGCGCCGGTACGCGGCGCAGAATCCCGCGTTCGAAGGCCGGCTCGTTTCCGCCGAGTGCCGCATCCTCGACACGCTCGCCCTCGCGCGCCAGATGCATCCGGGGCAGAAGAACAACCTGGACGCGCTCTGCAAGCGATACGAGATCGACAACTCCCACCGCGAGCTGCATGGCGCGCTGCTGGATGCCCGCATTCTCGCGGACGTCTATCTGGCGATGACGGGTGGCCAGGTGGGCCTGGCGCTGGACGAGGTGCCCACCGGACCACTGGCGGCCGCCGGCGCGGGACAGGTGCGTGCCCTGGTGCGGCCGGCGGTGCCCCTGGTGGTGGTGCGTGCCTCGGAAGAAGAGCTGTCGCGCCACGAGTCCATGCTCCAGACCATCGCCAAGGCCAGCAAGGGCCGCTGCCTGTGGCAGGCGCTCGAGGCGGCCGGGGCAGAGGTGCCGAACCTGTCCAGCGCCTGATGGGTGCCGGATGTGCGCCTCGTTTTTGCGACGAGCTGCGAACGCCGTCTCGGGCATGTAGGGTGTCCGGGGTTGACAATTGCTACCCCCTGCCTCCCCTGAGCCGGTGAGGCCAGGCATCGAGAACAACTAAGGGAAACCATCTACCGTGTTAAGTCTTCGCAAGTGCCGTGTCGGCGTCATCGGATTGGGTTATGTCGGGTTGCCCCTGGCCGTGGAGTTCGGCAAGCACTTCGAAACCGTGGGTTTCGACGTGAAGCCCGCCCGTATCGCGGAGCTCACCGCCGGGCGCGACAGCACGCTCGAGGTGGACCGCAAGGAGCTGAAGAGCGCGAAATATCTCAGCTTCACCACGAATCTCGCGGACCTGAAGAAATGCCGCGTGTACATCGTCACCGTGCCCACGCCCATCGACGGCTACAAGCGGCCGGACCTCACCCCGCTCGAGCGCGCGAGTGAAAGCGTCGGCAAGGTGCTGAAGAAGGGTGACGTGGTGGTGTACGAGTCCACCGTGTACCCGGGGTGCACCGAAGAGGTGTGCGTGCCGATTCTGGAACGGGTGTCGGGGCTGAAGTTCAACAAGGACTTCTTTTGCGGATACAGCCCCGAGCGCATCAATCCCGGCGACAAGGAGCACCGGCTGACCACCATTCGCAAGGTGACGTCCGGGTCGACGCCGGAGGTGGGCGAGTTCGTCGACAAGCTCTATGCGTCGATCATCAAGGCGGGCACTCACAAGGCCTCGTGCATCAAGGTGGCCGAAGCGGCAAAGGTCATCGAGAACACGCAGCGCGACGTGAACATCGCGCTCATCAATGAGCTTGCGCTCATCTTCAACCGGCTCGGCATCGATACCGAGGAAGTGCTCACCGCCGCCGGCACGAAGTGGAACTTCCTGCCGTTCCGCCCCGGCCTCGTGGGCGGGCACTGCATCGGCGTGGACCCGTACTACCTCACGCACAAGGCGCAGGAAATCGGTTACCACCCGGAGATGATCCTCGCGGGGCGTCGCCTGAACGACAACATGGCGATCTACGTGGCCCAGGAGATCGTGAAACTCATGAACCAGCGCCGCATTCACGTGAATGGCAGCCAGGTGCTGGTGCTCGGCGCCACGTTCAAGGAGAACTGCCCGGACATCCGCAATTCCAAGGTTTTCGACGTGGTGAAGGAGCTGCAGAAGTTCGGCGCGAAGGTGGATGTGTACGATCCTTGGGCCGATAGTGCGGAGTGCAAGCACGAATACGGCGTTCGCCTCGTCAAGTCACTTGAGCCTCGCCGGTACGATGCAATCGTCGTCGCCGTGGCGCACCGCGAGTTCAAGGAAATGGGCGTGAAGGGCGTGCGCAAGCTCGGGCGCAAGAATCACGTGCTGTACGACATCAAGCACGTCTTCAAGGCCTCCGAGGTCGATGGCCGGCTCTGAGGGAGCAGGCGACGCTCGCTGAAAGAGCGCCACGGCGGGCCATTTCTTGCGGATAATGTCCGCAGCGGCCCGCGCAGGCGTCATTCGGCGGGTGGCGTGGCAGGGTTGCAAGGTTTCACTATTTCTCAGTTCGGCAGGCCTGAAGTCTCATGAAGATTCTCGTGACGGGTGCAGCAGGGTTCATCGGGTTCCACACGGCTCGGAAGCTGCTGGCCCGGGGCGACGAGGTCGTCGGGCTGGACAACCTGAATGAGTACTACGACCCGACCCTGAAGCAGGCGCGGCTCGCGCAGCTCGAAAAAGCCCCGAACTTCCGCTTTGTGAAGCTGGATCTGGGTGATCAGCAGGGCATGGCGGAACTGTTCGCGCGCGAGAAGTTCCAGCGCGTGGTGCACCTCGCCGCGCAGGCGGGCGTGCGCTACTCGATCGAGGTGCCGCATGCATACGTCCACAGCAACGTCACGGGCACGCTGAACGTGCTGGAGGGTTGCCGGCACAATGGCGTCGAGCATCTCGTGTATGCGTCCACGAGCTCTGTGTACGGCGCGAACACGAACATGCCGTTCTCGCCTCACCGGATCGCGGACCATCCGCTCTCGCTCTACGCCGCCACCAAGCGCGCGAACGAGCTGATGGCGCACAACTACTCGTCGCTCTTCAAGCTGCCGACCACGGGGCTGCGGTTCTTCACGGTGTATGGCCCGTGGGGCCGGCCGGACATGGCGTTGTTCCTGTTCACGCGCAACATTCTCGCGGGCAAGCCGATCGACGTGTTCAACCACGGCCACCACAAGCGCGACTTCACGTATGTGGACGACATTGTGGAAGGCGTGGTGCGCGCGACCGACCGCATCGCTCAGCCGGATCCGGCATGGGACAGCAACAACCCGGATCCGTCCACCAGCAATGCGCCGTTCCGCATCTACAACATCGGCAACAACCGTCCGGTCGAGCTGATGCGGTACATCGAGGTGCTCGAGGAGTGCCTTGGGCGCAAGGCCGAGAAGAACATGCTGCCGCTGCAGCTCGGGGACGTGCCCGAAACCAGCGCGAACATCGACGACCTCGTTTCCGATGTGGGCTATCGGCCGGCCACACCCGTGGAAGTAGGCGTGCGGCGGTTCGTCGAGTGGTATCTCGAGTATTACGGCCAGAAGAAGTGAACTGCTGCCGTTGAGCTCGGCGGCAGCACGCGCGAGGCATTTCGCCGCGCGCGGCACTCCGGAACAGTAAGTAATCACTGACTTCGGTAGAATCCGCCGCATCATCAGTGTGGCGGAGTCCGAATGTCGGCTTCCAATCCGCAGCCGGCGCCTGCAATGCAGGTGCCGCTGCTCGACCTCAAGCTTCAGTATCAACCGCTCAAGTCCGAGATCCTGGCCGCCATCGAGAAGGTGTGCGCAAGCCAGCAGTTCATTCTCGGCCCGGCGACGCGCGAGCTGGAAACGAACGTCGCGGCGTATTGCCAATGCCGGTTCGGCATCGGCGTGTCGTCGGGAACCGACGCCTTGCTCGTGGCGCTCATGGCGCTCGAGATCGGCGCCGGTGACGAGGTGATCACGACACCGTACACGTTCTTCGCCACCGCGGGCACGATCGCGCGCACGGGGGCACGGCCGGCGTTCTGCGACATCGATCCCGTGACGTTCAACCTGTCTCCTGCGGCCGTCACCGCGTTCATCGAGGGCCGCTGCGAGATGCGCGACGGCAAGCTCGTCAATCGCGAGACCGGCGGTGTCGTCAAGGCGATCATGCCGGTGCATCTGTACGGGCAGGTCGCGGATATCGGGCCCATCGTGCAGATCGCACGCCGGTACGGGTTGAAGGTGATCGAGGACGCCGCGCAGGCCATCGGCGCCGAGGATGCGCAGAAGCGCCGCGCGTGCAGCTTCGGTGACGTGGGGTGTCTCTCCTTCTTCCCCACGAAGAACCTCGGTGCGTTCGGGGATGCCGGCATGTGCGTCACCAACGACCCCGCGCTCGCGGAGCGCATCGAAGTGCTGCGCGTTCATGGTGGCAAGCCGAAGTACTTTCACTCGTACATCGGCGGCAATTTCCGCATCGACGAGATCCAGGCCGCGGTGCTCAACATCAAGCTGCGGCACCTGGATGCGTGGAGCGCCGCGCGCCAGCGCAACGCTCGCATTTACGACGACGCGTTCGACAAGGCGGATCTGGGCAAGGCCGTGGAGACGCCCCGCGCGCTGGAAGGCGTGCGGCACATCTTCAACCAGTACGTGATTCGTGCGCGGGACCGTGATTTGCTGCGCCAGCATCTGATGGCCGCGGGCGTCGGCACGGAAATCTACTATCCCGTGCCGCTGCATCTGCAGGAATGCTTTGCGTACCTGAAGCACGCCAAGGGCGACTTTCCGCACGCGGAGCGTGCGGCGGAAGAGACACTCGCGCTGCCGATTTTTCCGGAGTTGACTGAAGCGCAGCTTCGATACGTTGTGGATTGCATCGCCGATTTCTACAGGCGCTGAACATCATGGCCACGTCGCTCGTCGCGGGCCCGCAAACGGGCGTATGGAAGGAACTTGCCTCCCACGCTGCGCGCCTCCAGGGCGTGCCGACGCGGGAGATCGTCGCAGCGGACGCGAAGCGATTCGAGCGCTTTTCCGCTGAAGGCGCAGGGCTGCTCCTGGACTACACGCGGCAGCGTGTGGACGAGCGGGTGATGGAGCAGCTTTCGGCGCTGGCCGACGCCGTTGCGCTGAAAGACCGGATCGCGGCGATGTGGCGCGGCGACGCCATCAACTCCACAGAGGGTCGTGCGGTTCTGCATGTGGCCCTGCGCCAGCCACGTGGCGCTGCAGTGGGTGGAGCAGACATCGAAAAGGTGGTGCTGGAGGAGCGCGCGCGCATGCTTTCGTTCGCCGAAGGCGTGCGGAACGGCACCATCAAGGGCAGCTCGGGCAAGGCGTTTACGCTCGTGGTGAACATCGGCATCGGCGGCTCCGATCTGGGGCCGGCGATGGCTGTGGAAGCCCTGCAGGAATTCACGGCGGGCGGGCCCGCCTGCGCGTTCATCTCGAACGTGGATGGGTGCCGGCTCGCGGATGTGCTGGCCGCGGCGGATCCGCACACCACGCTGTTCATCGTGGCCTCCAAAACCTTCACCACACTCGAGACCCTCACGAATGCGCGCACCGCGCGGGCATGGCTCGCCGGCAAGCTGGGTGAGCAGGCGGTGCGCGATCACTTCGCCGCCGTCTCCGTGAACCACCAGGCGATGAACGCATTCGGCGTGCACCCGGACTATCGCTTCCAGATGTGGGACTGGGTGGGTGGCCGGTATTCGATGTGGTCTTCCATCGGCGTGTCTCTCGCCATCGCGATCGGCCGCGAGAACTTCGAAGCCTTCCTGCGCGGCGGGCACGAGATGGATGAGCACTTCCGCTCGACCCCGTGGCGGCAGAACCTGCCCGCGCTGATGGGGTTGCTCGGGGTGTGGAACATCAACTTCCTGAAGCTGCCCACGCTCGCCATCCTGCCCTACGACGACCGGATGCGGCGCTTCCCGGCCTACCTGCAGCAGCTCGAGATGGAGAGCAACGGCAAATCCGTCATGGCCAACGGCGCGCCGGCGCTTTCCGAAACCGCGGCTGTGATCTGGGGCGAGCCGGGCAACAACGCGCAGCATTCGTTCTTTCAGCTCCTGCATCAGGGCACGCCCCGCGCGGCGCTGGACTTTCTGCTGCCGGCGAGGAGCTCATGCCGCAATCAGGCGCAGCATGATCTGGCGATTGCGAATTGCCTTGCGCAGGCGGAAGCCTTCATGGCCGGCAACCCGCCGGAAGCGGTGCGCGAGGAATTGGGCAAGCAGAAGTTGAGCCCCGAACGGCTCGAGCTTCTCGTGCCGCACAAGGTGCATCAGGGCGACCGGCCGGCGACTCTCGTCGTCTTCCGCGAGCTGGATCCCGTGACGCTCGGCAGGCTCGTCGCCCTCTATGAGCACAAGGTGTTCGTGCAGAGCGTGGTGTGGGGGATCAACGCCTTCGACCAGTGGGGCGTGGAGCTCGGGAAAAAGCTGGCTGAGCAGCTCGCGCCCGCTGTGCGCGACCCGAGTGGAGCGCAGGTGGGGTCGGCAGGTGTGATGCGGCTGCTGAAGAAGATTGATGAGTGGCGGCGCAGCCCCTGAATCGGACGCGCACATGTCTCTTGATCTGAACAACGTCGATCTGCTCGTCGTCGGGGCCGGCTTTTACGGCGCCACCATCGCGGAGCGTGCGGCCAACGAGCTCGGCAAGCGCGTTCTGTTGATTGATCGGCGCAAGCATATTGGTGGCAACGCGTACACGGAGAAGGATCCGCAGACCGGGATCGAAGTTCACCGCTACGGCGCGCATCTGTTCCACACCTCCAGCACCGCCGTGTGGGAGTACGTGAATCGCTTCACCCGATTCACGGATTACCGGCACCGCGTATTCGCCACCCACAAAGGCCAGGTGTATCCACTGCCGATCAACCTCGGGACGATCTGCCAGTATTTCGGGCGGCGCTTCACCCCTGATGAAGCGCGCGCGCTCATTTCAGAGCAGGCGGCGGAAATGGCCGACCGGGTGCCCGGTAACCTCGAGGAGAAGGCCGTCTCGCTGATCGGCAGGCCGCTCTACGAAGCGTTCATTCGGGGCTACACGGCGAAGCAGTGGCAGACGGATCCGCGCGAGCTGCCGGCTCATGTCATTGCGCGCCTGCCCGTGCGCTTCACGTTCGACAACCGCTACTTCAACGACAAGTACGAGGGTTTGCCGCAAGACGGCTACACAGCGATCTTCGAGCGCATGCTGGCCTCGAGCCGCATTCGTGTGCAGCTCGGCATCGATTTCTTCGACCTGAAGCCGCAATTGCCGCCGCAGCTGCCCATCGTCTACACCGGCCCGATCGATGAGTATTTCGATTACGCCGAAGGGGAGCTCGGCTGGCGGACGATCGATTTCGAGAAGGAGGTGCTGCCGACCGGCGATTTCCAGGGCACCTCCGTGATGAATTACGCGGATGAGGACGTGCCCTACACCCGCATCATCGAGTTCCGGCACTTCCATCCGGAGCGCGACTATCCGGAGGACCGTACGGTGATCGTGAGGGAATACTCACGCTTTGCGGCCCGGCGCGACGAGCCCTATTACCCCATCGACACACGCCGGGATCGGGCGATCTACCAGAGCTACCGCCAGCGCGCCGAACGCGAAACCAACGTGCATTTCGGCGGCCGGCTCGGCACGTACCGCTACCTCGACATGCACCAGGCGATCGGCGCCGCCCTGAAGGCGTTCGAGAACGTGATCCGGCCGCATTTCCTGCAGGGCCAGCCGCTCGCCAGGGCCGCGGCCTGACGTTCAGTTCGACAGCGCGAGCTGGGCCAGGTCCGTTCGATACCACACGTGGCGACGGACGATGCGGAACAGGTGCGTCATCCAGTTGCGCTGGACCGCGCGGTGCCGTGCCGTGAAGTAGTCCGCCCACATCATCGAGGCCAGCCGCCAGGGTGACCCGACGACTGCGCCTGCACGGGTGAGACCCGCGTAGACCAGGAGTTTCGGGCGCCGGAGATTGAAGCGCCTCATGAGGCGAGTCTGTTCGGCACGGGCCGATTCCCCGCGCCTGGCGAGTTTTCTGTGCAGCTCGCCGCCGACGGGGCGCGTATGGCGCACGGTGATGGCATCGAGAATGGCCGCTTTCCAGCGGTTGTCGGGCAGCAGACGCGTCCAGACGAAATCGAGCCCGAAGCCACTGCGCGTTTCGCGGAACAGCGGCAGCACCTGCCGTAGGACGTCCTGCCTCAGGCAGGGCACCATGATCTCGATGACGTTCGCATAGCGCAGCCGGAACGACGGGCACTGCAGGAACAGCAGAAAAGAGAAGTAGCTGTCGTGCGTGAGAGCGGGCTGCGCGAGGGCAAGACCGTGCTGCGCCATGAGCCGGAACATCTCGGCCACGGTAGCGCTGTCGGCTTCGATGTCATCGTCGGGGAACCAGAAGTAGTCGTAGCGTTCGAGCAGCCCCGGGTCGTTGGCAAACACGGCGTGGATGCCGTCCCACTTGCCGCCCTTGAAGTCGACCCGATGTTCCTCGGGGCTGCGATAGCGTGCCGGATCGTCGCCGAAGTAGCTGACGATGAGGTCATAGTGACGGGCGCGGGCGCCTTCGAGCCACGCAGGATGAAGGCTCCGGTCGCCGGCGCGCACGATCACGAGATTGCGGGTTTGCGAGTGGAGGGGGGCGGGGGACACGGGCGACAACTTCTTCCGAACGTTCAAGCCCGGGAATTGTAATCCCGCCGTGCGCGGATGAACGGTCTCGCGGTGTGTGCAGTTTGCGACTGTGGGAATGTGTCACAGATCAGAAACGTTTTGTCACGACCAAGCTCACCGTCGTGATGTCGTAGAAGCTGTCCGGCCTTTCGGTCTGCGGATCGTCCGGGAGCAGATGATCCCGCGCGATCCTGCGGTAGTACCGCCCGTCCACGCCGACATCCCAGCCAGGACGAATGTCGCGCCACTGCAGTCCTGCGCCGTAAAAGATGCCGAAGGCCGGCGTCGCCAGGTCGTATCGCGCCGCCCCCACGAACACGTTGAGCGCGAGCGGATTGGCGAAGCGGTACCGGTAGTCGACCGCGCGAATGCTCAACAACGTGTGGTTGTCGATCTCGTCCAGCTCGGCGCGCACGCCGAGATCGCTGCGGTCCGACACAGCGCGGCGCGCGCCGAATGCCAGATGCGGGCTGGCGTTGCTCTTGTGAAAGACGTTTTCGACGTCGAGATCAATGCGAGCCCGGCTGGAGCTCACTCCCGCCTCGAAGAACAGTTCCGCAGAGTCATCGACGGCGCCCACGAGATCCTCATCGTATGAAGGGATGATGGCGCGGCGATCGCCCGTGTACCGGAAGAATGCGCCGACGCGCGAGAAGTCTTCCCCGAAGACATCGCGCCCCGCGAATACTTCCGCGCCGACTTCGAACAGGCCCATCGGCCGCGAGTAGCGGAGTGTGCCGTCGTACGCACGCTCGTACGGAACGCCGGAGTAGTCTTCGTTGGCGAGCGTGCTCAGGCGGAGCTCGAAGAGCCCTCCGAATGGCGCTCGCCATCCAACGCGCAGCGCGTGACTCTGCGCACCGACTCCGTCGTTGAACTGGCGCATGTCGCCGCCCCAATGGCCGATGACGTGCCCCTTGTTGGTCAGCCCGTCGCCATAGACGCCGTTCACGTACCAGCCGTTCACCCATTCCGAGGCTTCGTAGGTGAGATCGAACCGTCGCCAGAGCTGCGGGAAATGGATGCCGGCGGAAAGCGCCATGTTCCCCAGCAGGAAATTGTTGCCGTCGAGCGTGTCTTCGCCCGCGTACTCCAGATAGATGGAGAAGGGGACACGGCCCGGAACGATGAATGAGCTGGTGATGGAGGCGAGCTGGTTGCCGAACTGTTCGTCGCTCGTGAGATTGGGGTTGGTGTTGTCGTAGTCGTAGGGCCTGAAGAACGCGCGAAGCAGGTCGCCGAAGCTCGAGGGCCTGGGGCCACCGCCATACTGCATCAGGCGATTGAATCCGAGCGCCCAGCCCGAGGCCGGCTCCATGGAGACGTGCACGCCGGCGAGGCGTGGGTTGCCGCTGACGAACGCGCCCCCGAAAACGATCTGGTCGGACCTGGACATCTCGCTGACGAACGCTTCATAACGCAGACCGAAGCGGGTCAGTGGTGTGTAGTTCGACAGCGTAATGGAGGGCATCGTGGGCGCTTGCGTGCTCACCAGCATGCTGCTGTCGGTGAACGGCGAGAACCAGTGGGCCCTGTAGCCGATATCCAGCTGCGCCCGATCCCAGCCCAGGCTGATCACCGAGCCTTGCGGAACAACCTCGCCTTCATAGGCCACGGCGCCTGCGGAGATGAGCATGTGGTCGTATGGCTGGAAGAAGCCTCGGACCGATGCCGCCCAATCGGACTCTGTCGTGAGGCCGTATCGATTGGGCAGGGTCGTCAAGGCGCCACCCGAGGCCGATGCCTCGAGGGTCGCGTCCGTCAGGCTCCAGTTCCGCATGTAGCGCGCGAGGTAGCGTCGGACCTCTTCGCACAGTGTCGGGTTCACCCGGCAGGCCTCGGGAAGGGCATCGAGCACCGTCGCCGCCGCGATGGGTCGCGTCAGTACCGGCTTGTCCGCCAGGATGAGCACGCGCTCGATCTGGCGCTCGATGTAGGGATCGATGTTGAGCGGGAGGTAGGGGCTGACTCCGCGGGCGAAAGCCGGGAGGAATGGCGTGCCCAGCAGGCAACAGGCCATCACGACGACGAAGCGCTTCATGCACGGAGTATCGCATGTCGGCGGCGGATTCCCTCGGAGCCCCCAAATGCGTGTCGGCTTCAGTACAATCGCCGCTTCGCGCGGGGGGCGCCCGTGTTTGCGAGATGCGACAGCCGATCCGCCGAGGGCAACTGAAGCCCTGTTCGGGTGAGCGGCGAGAAGGATTTTGATGCGAGTGATCCGGTCCCTGATTCTGAGAGTTACCGCTGCTGCACTGCTGGTGGCAGGCGTCATTCACTCGTCGCCTTTGACGGCACAGGTGCCGGCCCCGACCGCTGAGCAACTCGAGCTGCTGCGGAATCTCACGCCGGAGCAGCGGGAACAGATTCTCCGGCAGATCACCGGAGCAGGCGGAGGCGGCACCATCAGCTCGACACCGCGGGACCGGGCCGAGCGCGGCTTGCCGGACACGGAGCAGGAAGCCGAACGCGACAGACGGGCGCTGGAGCGCATGCGCGAACGTGAAGCCGAGGAGGAGGAAACGCGGAACGGAATGCCGCTTCTCAAGGGTGACGACACCGTCATCATCCGAATCCAGCTCAAACAGGCGCAGCCGGGTTCCGCACTTCGCGGTCAGCCGCAGCAGGGCGGAGTTGTACTCCCCGGTGCCGGAACGTCAGTTGTCGCGCCGGGCACTCCGCCGGGTGGCACCTCGGTGCCCGCACAACAGAACGGTGGCGCTATCCCATCGCCTGCACAGTCGCGACCGCCGGAGCTCACGCAGGAAGAGCGGGAGCAGCGCCAGAAGCTCGTCGAGCTTATTCTGTCGCGCAATCCGTACCGGCTGACGCGCGAGGGCGTGCTGCAATTGCCGGGGTTCCCGGGCATCCCCCTCGCCGGGCTCACGGAGTTCGAGGCCACCGTGCGCCTGCAGGCGGACCCTGAGCTGCGTGACTTCGATGTGAATCTGATTCGCCTGCCGCTCAAGAAGATCGGGACGGAGGCATTGAAGCCGTTCGGGTACGACCTCTTCGAGCGGGCGCCGTCCACCTTTGCGCCGGTGACGAACGTGCCGGTGCCGGCGGATTACATCGTGGGTCCGGGCGACGAGTTCGACGTGCAGCTCTATGGCAACCAGAACCGCACGCTGCGGCTCGTTGTCGGGCGGGATGGCGTCGTGAGCTTCCCCGAGCTCGGTCCCATCAACGTCGCCGGCCAGCGCTTCACGACCGTGAAGCAGACGATCGAAGAGCGTGTCGAGCGGCAGATGATCGGGGTACGGGCCAGCCTTTCCATGGGCGACACGCGCGCCATTCGCGTGTTCGTGCTGGGCGAGGCCACGCGGCCGGGCTCCTACACCATCAGCGGCCTGGGCACCATCACCTCCGCGCTCTTTGCCGCGGGTGGCGTGAAGCCCATCGGCTCATTGCGAAACATTCAGCTCAAGCGGCAGGGCGTGGTCGTGCGGAACTTCGATCTGTACGACATGCTCATCCGCGGGGATACGACAGACGATGCGCGGCTGCTGCCGGGCGATGTCGTGTTCATTCCACCCGTAGGCCCGACGATAACCGTTCAGGGCGAGGTACGACGGCCTGCGATCTACGAGGTGACGAAGAATTCCACGATCGCGGACGTGGTCGATCTCGCGGGTGGCCTCACCGCGGAAGCGGATATCAGCAAGGCCTCGCTCACGCGTATCACCGAGAACCAGCAGCGTGTTGTCATCAGCGTGAGTCTGACGGGGGCTGAGGCGTCCGCGCAGAGCGTGCGTAATGGGGATGTACTGCAGATCTCCAGGCTGAAGCCGACGCTCGATTCCGGTGTGGTGGTCCAGGGGCACGTGTTCTCGCCCGCCACGTATGCCTATCGCGAAGGCCTGCGACTCACGGACGTGATTCGTTCTGTCGATGAGCTGAAGCCGAATGCCGATATCAACTACCTCCTGATCCGGCGCGAGCTGCCGCCGAATCGACAGGTCACCGTCCTTTCGGCCGACCTCGGCGCGGCCCTGAATGCACCCGGCTCGGAGCAGGACGTGCTGCTCATGCCGCGCGACCGGATCATCGTCTTCGATCTCGAGACGAGCCGCGAGCGCATCATTCGCCCGCTGATGAACGAGCTTCGCACGCAGTCGAATTTCAACAGGCCCACGGAAATCGTCTCGGTGGACGGGCAGGTGAGGGTGCCTGGCGAGTATCCGCTCGAGCCCGGCATGAGAGTGAGCGACCTGATTCGGGCCGGCGGCAACCTCACCGATGCCGCGTATGGCGGCAAGGCGGAGCTGACCCGTTACCGCGTGGTGAATGGCGATACGCGCCGGACCGAGCAGATTCAGATCGATCTGGCGGCCATCCTGAGAGGCGACCCGGCGGCAGACATCGCGCTCGAGCCGTTCGATAGCCTGAGCATCAAGGAGGTGCCGGAGTGGGACGCTCAGCAGTACGTCACGATTCTGGGCGAGGTCCGCTTCCCCGGTCGGTATTCGATCAAGCAGGGCGAAACGCTGAAATCCGTGATTCAACGCGCCGGCGGGCTTACGGATTTCGCCTTCCCGGAAGGCAGCGTGTTCACGCGCGAGGAGCTGAAGCGGCGCGAGCAACGACAAATCGACGAGCTGGCGACCCGCATGCAGAACGATCTCATCACGCTTGCCTTGCAGGGCGCGGCGGCTAATCAGGCGCAAGCAGGGACCGCGCTCGCTGTCGGCCAATCGCTGCTGACGCAGTTGAGAGGTGCGCAGGCCGTTGGGCGTCTTGTGATCGATCTGCCCCGCGCCTTGCGCGCGCCACCGGGTTCAGGTGCGGACATCGTGCTGCGCGACGGCGATCGGCTCATCGTTCCGAAGTTCCAGCAGGAAGTGACCGTCATCGGCGAGGTGCAGACCACCACGTCGCATCTCTACAGGCCAGAGCTCGGTCGCGACGACTACATCGCCCTCAGCGGTGGGCTGACGCGGCGGGCGGATGCGGAGCGCATCTATGTGGTGCGAGCGAACGGTGCCGTCGTGACGCGGCAGGGTGGGCGCTGGTTCTCGCGCGACAGCGTCGATATCAAGCCTGGCGATACGGTCGTGGTGCCGTTGAATACTGAGAAACTGCCAGCACTTCCGTTCTGGCAGGCTGTAACGTCCATTATCTATAACCTTGCGATCGCGGCCGCCGCAGTCAATTCGTTCTGATGTTCGCACACGACGACAAATCGCTGATTAGCGGCTCAACATCGACTCCGACGGCATACGTCGCACAACGCGATCTGCTGCGGGTCTTGCTCAGCCGATGGCGACTCATTCTGCTCTGCGGGTTGATCGGGCTGCTGATCGGCGTCGCGAACGTTCTGTTTACGGACACCGCGTACCGCGCTGAGGTCCTGGTCGCACCGGTCATTCAGCGTGATAGCGCACTCGACCAGCTCGGAGCAGGCCTGGGCATCGGTGCAATGCTCGATCTCGTCCCGGGTGCTTCCGGTAACAACGAAGCGGAGCGCACGATCGCAACGCTCACCTCTACCCAGTTTTCCTACCGGTTCATTACGAAGAACAAGCTCGCTCAGGAGCTGTTTCCGGAACGATGGGATAGCGATTCGGGCACCTGGCGTCCGCACTTTCTCGCGTGGCTCCCGATGGTGCCGGACGGCCCGAGAGCGCCGACCCAGCTGCAGCTTGTCTCGCGCTTGGCTTCGATGCGGTCCGTGTCGCTGGACAAGCCTTCCGGTCTCGTGCGCATTCGGCTGGATTGGCCCACGGCGGCGCGGGCTGCGGACCTGGCGAACGCGATGGTCTCGGATTTCAACGAGTTTTCGCGTGCGCAGGCGCTCGCCGAAGCGCGGCGCGCCATGGAGTATCTCGAGCGGGAGTCAGCCTCCGCGAACGTCGCAGAGCTGCGGGTCGCACTCGCGCGCCTGATCGAAGAGCAGATGAAGCGCGAGATGATGGCGACCGTGCAGCCTGAATTTGCGTTGCGCGTCGTCGATCCGGCGGTCGCACCGGACAAATCGGTGCGTCCTCGGTACGTGATGACGCCGGCGCTGTGGGTGCTCGCCCTGATGGGTGTGGCGGTCGCTTACGTGGTAGCACAAGCCAAGCATTCATGATGAGGGCAGCGCATGTCTGCCTCTGCGCACGATGAGCTCGATCATTTTGGTGCTTGCTAGCGCTGCCCTGATTCTGAGCGCATTCGTGGTGGAACTCGTACGGGCCAGGCAGGCGGGTCTCGTCGATTTTCTCTTCACTACGACCTTCGTATTCGTGCTGTTGTTCGGTGTGGCGCCGCTGCTCGTGTTTTTCGCATTCGAAGCCGGTGCCATCCCGTCCGAGTGGTCCTTCGTCACGCACCTCGCGCCAACGAGTGGCTATTACGCGTACGCCGTTGTGGTCGCTCTTGCGGCCTACTTTCTTCTACTGCTCGGATATCGGCTGGGGCGGTCTGATCAGGGAACGCCCGAGCGCTCGACCCATTCCGGCCTTCTGGTGCTTGCAGGTGTCGCCTTCTCGCTCGTTGGGCTCATGTCCCTCTACCTGTACGCACGGGATATCGGCGGCATTCAGTTCATGCTGGAGACGATCCTTGCGTACCGCGCATCTGCGGAGCCGGTGTATTCGAGGCTGGGATTCTTGAAAACATTGTCCCCCGTGGCAACTGGCGGCACGGTGCTGCTTTTTGCGGCGATACAGGCCGGTCGCCGTTCGGTGTGGATGTACGTGGTCTTTGCGTTCGCGCTCGCCGTTTCCATGCTCGCGCTGGTTGTGAATGCGGGCCGGCTCATGACTGTGCAGTTCCTTTTGCTGTTTCCGTTGTATTTCCTGCTGCGTTCGTCACATCGGCTGCTCGTCCCAATGTGCGTTGCCGGGCTGCTGATCTTCGGGACGATCACCGTGTTCGGTCACGGGATGTTCGACCTGTTCCGAGGGACGGAGCGGATCGCGACGCAGTTCGAGAACGCATCGCAGGGACCGGCCGAGATCGGCATCCGCGTCGGGCTCGAGTTTGCCTACCCTGTCGAGAGCCTCGCGCTGACATTGCGCGACGTAGGCACCGAGCCTTATGCATATCGGTGGTTTTCCGATGTGCCGATCGGGCTTGCGTACCTGATGCCAAAGCGGCTGTTCGCACTGGAGTTGCCCGAGACCGTCTCCATGCAGCTCTCGGACCTCGTGAGGGGACCGGTGCCCGCGGACCTGATCACGTTTGGTTACTGGAGCGCCGGTCCGATGGGTATCGTGATCGCGGCGATCGGGTTCGGTTGGCTGGTGGCACGTTTCGAGGCGTGGTTCCCGGCCTGCCGGGATCCTGTAATGCTTACGATGCGTGCCGCGTGGATCGCATATCTCTGTTCGAGAGTCATGTACGGCAACCCGCATCACACGTTCATCACCGCATTGCCACTGGTTCTTGCCAGTGCGGTCATCTATTTCATATCGCGCCCGGCGACAGACAATCCACAACGACAGGCTTAGCTGATGAGCAAAAAGGCAATCATTACCGGCATAACGGGTCAGGACGGGGCGTATCTTGCGGAGTTCCTCATCAGCAAGGGGTATGAGGTTCACGGTGTGAAGCGCCGGACGTCGCTCTTCAACACAGGGCGTATCGATCACCTGCTCGAAGATCCTCACGTGGAGAATCGCCGTCTGATCCTGCACCACGGTGATCTCACAGACTCGTCGAGTCTCATCCGGATCATCCAGCAGGTGCAACCGGACGAGATCTACAACCTCGGGGCCCAGAGTCACGTCGCGGTATCGTTTGAGACGCCAGAGTACAGCGCCGACGCGAATGCGCTCGGTACGCTACGCATACTCGAAGCGATCCGCATGCTCGGTCTCGAGCGACGAACCCGCTTTTATCAAGCGTCGACCAGCGAACTATTCGGCAAGACACAGCAGATACCGCAGAGCGAGTCGACACCATTCCACCCGCGTAGCCCCTACGCCTGCGCAAAGCTGTATGCCTTCTGGATCACGGTCAACTACCGCGAAGCGTACGGAATGTACGCATGCAACGGGATTCTCTTCAATCACGAATCCCCGATTCGTGGTGAGACGTTCGTTACGCGTAAGATCACCCGCGGGCTGGCGCGCGTGAAGCTCGGTCTTCAGGACTGCCTGTTCCTCGGCAACCTGGATGCGAAGCGGGACTGGGGGCACGCCCGAGACTACGTCGAGATGCAGTGGATGATGTTGCAGCAGGCGGAACCTGACGACTTCGTCATCGCAACGGGCGTGCAGTACAGCGTGCGCGATTTCGTGAATGCAGTGGCGGCCGAGCTTGACATGCAGCTCAGCTGGAGCGGTCACGGCATAGAAGAGAAGGCCTGCGACGCGCGCGGGCGCTGCGTAGTAAAGGTGGACCCACGCTACTTCCGGCCGGCTGAGGTGGACAGCCTGCTTGGAGACGCCAGCAAGGCCCGGATGAAGCTCGGCTGGAAACCCAGGACCAGTTTTCGCGAGCTGGTGGCCGAGATGGTCTCGGAAGATCTCAAATCGGCACAGAGGGATGAGCTCGTGAAGAGGCACGGGTATTCTCCATATGAGCAGCGCGGGTAACCTGTCGTGAGTCTCGACGGTCGGGTCTTTGTAGCCGGACATCGCGGACTCGTCGGATCCGCGATCGTCAGGCGCTTGACTGCCGCCGACAAGGCGGCGGTGCCGGCGACGGTGATCACCCGTACGCGCACGGAGCTGGATCTCACGGACTGCCATGCCGTCGAGGCATTCTTCGCAGCCGAGAAGCCTGAATACGTCGTTCTGGCGGCTGCGAAGGTCGGAGGGATTCTGGCCAATGACACCTACCCGGCGGAGTTCATCCAGCAGAATCTCGCGATTCAGACGAACGTGATTCATGCCGCCTGGATGCACGGTGTGAAGCGCTTGCTGTTTCTCGGTTCGTCCTGCATCTATCCACGCATGTCGCCGCAGCCGATCCGGGAGGAGTACCTGCTCACCGGGCCGCTGGAGCGCACTAACCGCGCGTATGCGATCGCGAAGATCGCCGGCATCGAAATGTGCTGGAGCTACAATCGTCAGTATGGAACGCGGTTTCTGGCCGTCATGCCATGCAATCTGTATGGGCCTGGCGACAACTTTCATCCGCAGAACTCGCACGTCATTCCCGGGCTCATTCGCAAGTTTCACGAGGCCAGGGAACGTGGCGATACCAGCGTCACGGTCTGGGGAACGGGCACGCCCCGGCGGGAGTTTCTGCACGTTGACGACGTGGCGGATGCTTGTGCATTTCTTCTCGCGCTTCCCGATGATCAGTTCGAGCCGCTGCTCGGTCGCGACGAAGCGAGGACCGGGATCTTCATGCCCCCTCTGGTCAATATCGGTTCAGGAGAAGATCTGCCGATCAGCGAGCTTGCGGAGAAGATCCGCGCGGTCGTCGGGTTCAGTGGCGGCATCGAGTTCGATCCGTCCAAGCCGGACGGCACCCCCCGCAAGGTGCTCGACATCCGCCGCATTCGGGCGCTCGGATGGAAGCCCTCGATCTCCCTCGAGGCGGGGCTACGCGATACGTACCGTTCGTTCATGGGGCGATAGATGAAGCTGCATTTGGGATGCGGATCCCGATTCATTCCCGGATTCGTGCACGTCGATGCGGTCGCGCATCCGCACGTGGATCACGTTGCCTCGGCCGAGGATCTGTCCTTCATTCGGGACGGCAGCGTCGAGCTTATTTACGCCTGTCACCTCCTTGAGCACTTCAAGCGCCAGGACGTCGAGCGTGTTCTGGGCGAGTGGTGGCGCGTACTGGCTCCCGGAGGCCCGTTACGGGTTGCGGTACCGGACTTCGAAGCACTCTGCCGGCTCTATGCGACGCACGGACAGCTTCAGTTGATCATCGGTCCCTTGTACGGCCGGCAGGACTATGAATACAATATCCACTACAACACCTTCGATTTCGCATCGCTGTCGGCGACGCTCGAGCGGGTGGGCTTCGTGAACGTTCGTCGTTACGACTGGCGGCAGACCGAGCATGCGAACGTGGACGATTTCTCGCAGGCATACATTCCCCACATGGACAAGGAGAACGGTTTCCTGATCAGCCTGAACGTGGAGTGCGACAAGCCCGCACCTGCGCGGGAGCCCACTCCGCCGCGCAAGTGAGGGCACTGTCGTCCAGGTGGAAAGCGTTTGTCGGCGGCTCGCCCCTGCGTCGTCTCGGGCACGATGCACTGGTGGTGTCGTCGACGTCGCTGGCTGCCCGCTTTCTCGGATTTCTCAAGGAGGTCGCGATTGCGGCCCACTTCGGCCTGTCCGATGCGGTGGACATCTACCTTGTAGCTGTGGTGCTGATAGGCTTCCCCCTCAGCATCCTGCTGAATGCCGTGCAGACGGCGCTGGTATCGGTCATCGCGGGCAGGACCGAGACGTTCAGGGACGTTGGGCAGCTCCTGACGACAACCATTCTGGTTACTTCTGCTTGCCTGTTGGTGCTGCTGCCCATATGGCTGCTCGTGCTTCCCTGGTTGTTTCCGCTGCTCGTGTCCGGATTCGCGGCCGCAAAGCAGGCGGAGTTGCTTTTCGCGCTGTACTGGCTCATTCCGTATTACTTCCTGAACGCCGTGAACCTGCTCGGGTACAGCGCTCTTCAGGCGAACAGGCGTTATTTCGCGAGTGGCATGCTGCCGCTTGCCACTCCGGTGATCACGATACTCGTCGTGGTTCTCGCAGGCGCGGGGGGCGGCTGGCGACCCCTGGTCGTCGCGCTCGTAGCGGGAACCGCCACCGAAACATTGATGCTGCTGGTCGCGTTGTACCGTGCAGGCCACATTGCGCGTCCACGAATATACAATTTCCCGGCATTCGGCGCGGTCGTACGTCACGGCTTGGCATTGATCCCTGGCACGTTCATGACGGCGGTCGGTCCGGCAGCCGAGCAGGCTATTGCCGCATCACTCGGAGTCGGTACGAATGCCACGCTCGGTTACGGATATAAACTGCCGTCGGCGCTAATGAGCCTGTCCGTCACTGCGATGGGAATAATCGCCTTGCCTTATTTCGCTGAGCAGATTGCGCAGCAGCGGTTCGAGTATTGTTTGCACAGTCTCAACCGGATCGCATATGGAGCCCTGCTCGTTGGGATCGCGCTGGCGCTGCCGTGTGGGTGGTTCTCCGAAGAGATCGTGGCGGCGCTCTACCAACGCGGCGCCTTCGATTACGACTCCGTACTGCGCGTCGCTCCGGTCCAGGTGGCGTATTTCGCGCAGATTCCTTTCGCGCTGGTCGCGATGCTCGGTGCGCGAACGCTCTCCGCACTCGGGCGTAATGGTCTCGTGAGTGTCTATACGGTATGCGTCCTCGCATTCCAGATTGCGCTTGCCTATATCCTAGGCGTGCGCTTCGACGCATTCGGGATCGCACTGGCTGCCGCATTCGGCTATGCGGTGCTCGCGGCGCTATCCTTTACTTCGGCACGACGTGCACTGAAACGCTTCCTCCGATGAAGAACGTGTGCCTGTTCAACTTCCCACCGATGGCCGATTTCCATGGTTACCGGCTGGAGACCTTCGATCCCTTCGAGTACATCCCGAAACGGGCGGCTTGGTCGCTGGCGGACCTCATCACGGGCGGGTTGAACGGTTTCAATCACCGCAGGGCGATTCTGCACGGCGCTGCAGGTGTCGATCGGCTCTATCGCGAGCGCAATCCGCACTACATGCGCATGATCCGCGAATTCGTGGAGCGCTTTCACGATTTCGACCTGATCATCATGGCGACCTACAACTTCGTGCACCCGGAGGTGTTGCATCGGGATCTGAGCAAGCCGGTCAAGATCATGGGTTTCGTCGACGATCCGATGTCGACTTACGTGCGCGGGATTCCGTATCTGTGGGCCTTCGATGGCGCTTTCTACATTTCACCGAGCTACATCGATGACCGTACGTTCGAGGAATCCCTGCGGCGCTGGACGCGGGGGCCGGTGACTTGGTTCCCTCTCGTCTACGCGGACCTGCCCCGATCGGAGCAACCGCGCGAAGCGTTTCTTCGGAACCGCGACGTCGACATCGTATACGTCGGCAATCCCACAGGTTCGAAAGTCGAGAGGCTCATCCGCCTGAAGCAGCATTTCGGCGACCGCATTCGCATTCACGGCCGTTGGCCCTTACGGGGGTACATGGGATTCGCCCGCGGCCTGCTCGGCAAGCCTATCTATCCGTACCGGGTCACCAGGCTTTCGACAGACGAGCGGACACGCCTGTACTGGCGCACGAAGATCGGCTTCAACATGCACGTTTCAGAAAGTCCCACCGAAACCGGGAACGCGCGGATGTACGAGGTGCCGGCGCATGGCATGATGCTTGTTTGCGACAAGGCGGGAGGCAACGCACACGAGCGCATCTTCCGGCCGGGCAGCGAAGCTGTTTACTACGACTCCATCGAGGAGGCGATTGAGCTCGTGGAATACTATCTGCAGCACGATGAAGAACGATTACAGATCGCCGCCGCAGGCTTCGATCGCTTCTGGAAAGACTACAACTGGGAAACCAATCTGCGCCGACTCCTAGATTGGGCCGCATGTATACCGAAGAACAGCGCCAGCGCAGGCGCACTCCGGGCGCCTGCGTGAGTGTTCAGGCGCGCGTGCAGCATCCGTACATCCAGGGCAAGTTGGGCATGAGTGAGCATTCCGCGGAAATAGCGCGCGGTGAGCGCTTATTGAG
>JADGHX010000155.1 GCA_019683695.1 Steroidobacteraceae bacterium | reverse complement strand
CTTCAGTGCAGAGAGAGCTCGGTGGTTGGGAGACCGAGAAGATGGTGCGCGCTATGCGCACCTGGCTGCGGACCATCTGGCGATACATGCCGTGAACACGGAAATTCACGGCACAAATACGGCACGACCAGCGGATTTCCGCGGCACACCCAAATTGCAAGTCGTCGGAAGATAAGGGAATTAATGGTGGCCAGGGGCGGAATCGAACCACCGACACGCGGATTTTCAGTCGTTCGAAGGCTATACGGGTACTTGTAAAATCAACCACTTGCGGCGCTTGCCAACCCGCATTCCAGCCTCGCCAAGGCACAATTTGGGCACAGCCAATCTGAGCTCGGCACACTTAGTCGTTGCGCGGCTGGTCCGCTCAGTTTCAGACGACCCCGATGACTTTCATCGCCGCCGTCTTAGGGTCCCCGAAGAAGATGGGGTCCACGTGCTCAACGATGTCAGCGCTGACTTCAAGGAATGTTCTCTTATTCTCGATCGGGATGAGCGCTCGTTTCGCCCCGTTATCCATGGCTACTCGAAGCGGCTCAACAAGAGAGCGCAGTGCCTTGATGTTTCCTTGAACGCTCATGTCACCTAGCACTAATAGAGCTGGCGACACGGGCGCCTTTCGAAGCACCGAGCATGCAGCGATGAAGAAGGCGACGCCGAGCTCGGCCTCCACACGGTTTCCGAGAAGGTCAATCACCTCAACGTGGAGGTCAGATGCATCGAGGTCGCGCGAAATACTCAGCTCCGCCTTCTTCGACTGAAGATAGCTGAAAGCGCGCTGCACGGACTCCTTCATCGCGCCGGCAATGCCGCCGGCCATCTTCAGCTTGCCGGTACCGGCGGACGCGGAGATCTCCACGCGGTAGAGACCCACCGTGCCATCGGCCGTGACGCCAGCTGTGTAGACTGTGCCAGGCGGCAGCGGGTCGGTCGAGATCAGGTCGCGGCCACCCTGCTCAGGCACGCCGACAAACTTCTCTTCGCCCGTTTCTTGGTGCGTGTAGCTGAATGAGGTGTGGTAATACTCGAAGGAGCCCATTTTCTTCAGCTGCTCCTTCACACGCCGGCGTCCCTCGAGGGCGAGCTCGAGAATCTCGGCAAGGTCCTCCGGGCTCACTTCGCCGTGCGGATGGACGATCTTCACCAAGCCGGAGACTGTCTTCCGCACCGCCTTGCGATCACGCGCATTAAGGTGCGCGCCGAGCGAGAAGTGCCGGTCGATGATTTCGGTTAAGTTGTGCTTCCGCATCTCCCGAAGCGCTTCGGCCAGGTAGTCGACCACGAAGCCATAGTGATTCGTGAAAAGGTCGTTGCGCATCTTCGGAATCTCCCAGCCCGGGAGATAGAAGTGCAGGCGATCGATAAATGCCATGTCGTCGCGAATGACGTCCGGCATGGGCGCGAACAGATGGCCCGTCTGCACCATCACGTCCACGGGCTGGTTCGTGTTGCCGAACATCGCAATGCTCGCGTCGCCCGACGCCGCCTCCTGGCCACGCTGGAAGGTGCCTGACTCGCAGTAGGTCTTCATGGTCGTGATGACCTCCTTCGGCATTTTCTGGAGGTCAGCGACCTCGTCGAACCCGACGACGTCCCAGATCTGGACCATGCCCTTTTGCCGCCCGCCCATATGGCCGAAGAGGTTCGCGACCGTGGTCGGTCCAGTGAGCAGGGCCGCGTAAGGCGAGACTTCCTGAACGACGTAGCTCTTGCCTGTCCCGCGCGGACCGAGCTCGACGAGGTTGTAGTTGCGCTCAGCGAGTGGAATGAGCCGCACCAGGAAGTGTAGCTTCAGGCGGCGCGCGAGCCCCTCGGGCTCGTAGCCCATGCTCCGCAGCATGAGGTCGATCCACTCGTCGGTCGTAAACTCGCGCCGTACATTCCGATACTCCTCAAGGTCGAACGTCGCGATCTGGATCGGCGTGAGCTTGTCGATCCAAAAGGGGTTCTTCCCGCCCGTCTCCTCGTCAGACTGGAAGCGCAGATCGAGCTGCGCCCAGACCCCGCCCATCAGCAAGCGCTCGTACTCGCGAACATACTGCGTCGGCACGTGCAGAAACTTGTTCCCAAAATTCACCGCTTCCGCCCAGTAGTCGGAGTCGACAAGACGGACCTTCACCTTGTCGATGAACGTGTACTTGCCGTTCTCCTTGACCTTGCTTTGCGCCTTCCCCGACTCGTCCGGGCGGATGTAGTTGTTGGCGAGCGTATCGTTGACAACTTGCAAGCCCATCTGGATCGCGACCTCGTCCGATGATGCGCAGTACTTGCCGAGCAGGTACTCGAGGACGAAGACTGGGACGTTCGCGCCCACCTTCACCTTCCGGACGAGGTCCTTCCGCACGACCTTGCCCGCGAAGAGACGGTTAACCTTGTCGTCCAATGCGTCGCGAGTGGGGGCGCCGCTACTCATGGTCATCACACTCCAAGCCGTACCGGGATGTCGCTCGGCGAGCGATACAGCTCTGCATCCGTTGCCGGGTCCTGGACCACGACGCGAAGCGCCGGCACGCTCTCATCGCTCAAGAGAAAGGCGATCGTGGTCGGCTTCCCGGGCTGCAGCTTCACGCACCCGGTCGCGCGGTCGAGCTCGGCATCAACGGCCATACCCACGCCACCCACTTGCTTGCCAGCGGCCATCAGTAGGGGGCGGACGACCATCGCGCTCGAGAAGAGCGACAGATTCTGGCCGAGCTGCAGGGTCACACTGAAGATCCGATTTGTAACCGCATCGGGGAGACCCGATGCGCTGATCAGGCGCGCGGTTGGCCGACCGGACTCTCGCATTTTCAGTCGGACCGTGAGCACCGGGATGATCAACTCTTGGAGCGACGCGCCACCGTGATGAAACGCGAGGTCGCCGCCCGCCTTGAACACTCCGCTGCCAACAGGGAACACGAACTCCAAGTTCGACGCGTAGCCCAGAGCTGCTGCGTCCACGCGGATGCATCCGGCTGGGGTCGCGCCGCCCCGACCAATCCAACATCTGCGATGGAGCTCGATTTCGTTGCCACCGGGCTTCTCGATGCGCATCGACTCGTCACGGTCGACGGGAAAGAACAGATGGCCATGGTCGGCAGAGATCACGGAATGCTCCACGCCGGCGGCAGCGAGCTTCCGGATGGCACGTGCCAGATTGTCGATGACCGTGTCCATCACCTGGCGCGCTTGATGCGTGAAACCAGCTTCACCCGCGTGGTCAATCTCTTGCGACTTCACGATCACGACCTGTGCGCCCTCGATCTTCTTCGCCAGCTTCGATGGCTGCAGGCTGAGGAGCTCGTCGAGCCCAAGATGCACGAGGTTTGGAATCTTCGCTGTCGCGAACTTCCTTCGCGAAGCCGCGTCCGGAAGGAATGCATCGTCGACACGCGCTCCGAGCACCCCGTTCTGCTCCACGACGCTGAAGCTGGCGGAGGCCCCAGGTAGGAGAGCAGCCATTCCGATCGGAGTGATACTCGGTAGAGCGCAGATGGCGTGTCGCACACTCACTTCAGCGCTCTTCGGCAGACGTTCTGCCAACTCGACGCCCATCTCGAACCGCATCGCGTCGACGAGGAAGTAGGCCACCGGTTTCGGCCGGTCTGCCACGACCTCGCTGTAGATGCGGGTTTGATGCAGCACGCTGGCAATCGTCCACTTCGCCTCCGCGAGCGCGCGCGTAAATCCTTCGGCCATGGCGTGACATGCGTCTTCGTAAGCGCGCCGCACAACGCCAAGTGGACGTTCCTCCGGATCCTCCTCGAGCTTCGTGATAAGGACCTCAAGCCTGCGTTGCGCTTGGTCCATTCGATACCAGCCGTCCCTCGACGTATACGCATCGATCCACGAGCCGGGATCGTTGCGTATATTCGCTACCGTATCGCGGACTACCGCCGCCGCGCTTCCGAGCTCAGCCATGCGCCGACACGCTTCCCACTGAGCCTTCCGTGCCACGTCGCGGTCCAGCCAAAAGCTGTTCTCGCGTTCCACGATGATTGCGAGCGCCTCGTCGAATCGCTCCTCGGCAATCAGCTCCCCGCAGTACGAGAGAAGCGCACGCTCTTCGAACCGGAATGTATCAATCGAGCCGAGCGCATCGGCAGCAATCGATGCATTCCGGAGACCGAGCTCCTGCTCGACGCGATCGGCCATATCCGGGTATGCGTTGGGGAAAGTTGTTCGCAGTTGTCGCGCCAGCTCGCGAACGGCGGCTTCGTCGTCCTTGGTCCTCGGGGCCGGAACGCCGACGACGCTGGGCGGAGGCGAGCAGCGCAGGTCGCTGCGGAATTCACCCGCCAGCACATACCGCAACGTGATCGCGCGCAGTTTCGACAGCGACGCTCCGTCAGACAGTTCGAGCCCGAGGCGGGATCGGACCAGCTTGATGAGCTCGCGCGTGGCCTCCTTCGACTCGATGATGGCATCGCGCGCGTCGTTGGCGATCCAGGCAGCGAGTATCCCGTCGTTTCCGGACGTGTCGTGGAAGATCGTCTTCAAAATCGAAGGTGGCTCGCCCGATGATGTGTCGGCAGCAGCACGGGCCAAGTCCTCGTAGGTGACCCGCTCTGGAGCAAGCATCTCGTCGATAACGCCGTCGGTGTAGCGCTGACGCAGCACGTTCCGGGCAAGACGCTTTAACTGCGGCTCGTAGCAGTCGCCGGCCTTCTCGATCTCCATCAAGACCGAGCTCTTGCGATCGCGTTCGTAGCCCGGAATATAAAGGACGACATTCTCAGGCGAGTCACCACTGATGTATGGCTCAACGAGCGCGCGAAGCTCGAAGAAGGAACCTTCGTGCTCAGCGAGCTGTGCGCTGATCCCGGCAACAGATATCGGCGAGATGCTGCCGGAGGTCTTCGGCGCACCACGCAGCTCGACGATGAACGGCGCGAATTCTCGTCGCGCGTCGTACCAGACAACGACGTGACGCGCCTTGATACGGTCCGCCAGCTGCTTCGCTACGTACTCATGGAGCGGGTGCATTACGCGTATCCTCCCTGCGCGGCGGCAACAGTCTTGCGACGGCGGTCGCCCTTGCGCCCCGCTCTCTTGCCGTTTCCAACGGTCGCTTCGAGCAGGCTCTTCAGCGCCGCCTTCACTGCTGGCGAGGTCCGCTCGCGCACCAACTCGTCGATGCTGCGTGTGGGCGTCTTGCGCGCGGTCCACTTGCCGTCGCTTCCCTCGACCCAGAAGACGTCCTCAAGCCCGTGGGCGATGGCGAGGCTGCGGTCGTTCGCACACTTGGGCACGACGCGCTCGGGCCAGAGGTGCATCGCGAGGTGAGCCCAGTCGTACTTCCCTGCGCAGAGCGCGTCCCAGGTGGACTTGAGCTCCTTCTGCCAGCTCTTGTTCTGCGGAACCAGCCTCCAGAGTGGTGCAAAGTTGATGATCACGCCGTCGTCTAGATTCGGGTTCCAGAGCGGCGCGACGCGCTTCACCTCGTCGAGGAACGCGCGCAGCTCCTCGACGAAAGCCTCTTGCTCGGCGAGCTGCTTGCGCTGGCTGGCGGTGGCACCGTCTCGCAACTCGCCGCGGAGCGATTCGAGGCGGCGCTCCTCGTGGGCGAGCTTGGGCGCGACATAATCGTTCTGGACGCGGAAGAGCGTGTCACGGCTGAAGGCATGAATGTAGAGCCAGACCGAGTAGCTCGCCGAGGGTGTCGCGAGCTGCCAGTAGATCGGCGCCTTGCGACGGCTCTTCGAGTACATCTTGATGTGGAGCGGGAAGAAGTCCTTGGCGAGCCACGCGCGGAGGTTCTCGGGCGCGTTGACCTTCACCCGCTCGGCGATAGCGATGACACGCGCCGTGAGATCGTCGGCGTGGCCCTCGTCGTCGACGAGGATGTCGGGACGATCGGCGGGTTCTTCGCCCTCCGGGTACATGCCGGGCGAGCGCGGCGGCAGCGGAGCGAACGGTTCGGGCTCGGGCGGGATGGCGCGCTCGCCGGTGGCGAGGCGCGGGTCGAAGCGGGCGAAGGCGACGCCCATGAGCCAGGATACTAGCGAGACATCAGTGCCGCCTTGGACGATCTGGCCGGCATTTGACTCGCCGAGCTCTTCCGATTCTTCACCCTGTGCAGCAGCGCGTGAAGGCGCGAATGCTCGATTGAATGAAGCCTCGATGGCTGCACGATCTTCAGTTCCGATGCGGTACAGTCGGAACGCAGCATCGTCGATCTCCTGCTGAAGCGCATCGATTTGCGCTTCCATGCTTTCACGGTTGACTTCACGCACTCGTGCGTTTAGCCCATCGGGCAACGCAAAGGCATGCGAGGTCTCGATGCTCGAATCCATCAAGCGCTTCACGCTCCACGCTTGACGGGCTGCTCGGGCCAGAGCCAGCTCCTGATCCCGCGTCGCGCGCGGGAGAGGCGTCCGCTGAATAACCCCAACCTCATACGATCGCGCGGCACCGCCAGCCTTAGCGTCGGCCGCAGCGAGCTGAAACTCAACCAGCGACCTGAATGCCTTTGAAGTCGCAAGGGCGAGTGTCGAAAGGAGCTCCTGAGGTGCATCCTGATGTACAAATGCGGCCGGTCCTTTGTCGCCAAAAACGCAGCCGCGCGGCATGACTCGGAACGAAAGCTCGCTCTTGGTCCGCCTCGGCCAGGTGAGGCCAGGGCGCAAGAAGTACCCGGTGTTTTGGGGACGTGACGCAGGACGATCCGAACCCGGCCTGGTAAGCGCGATGATCTCAATCCCGCCCGCCTGCCAGTTCACCATCAAATGAAGATCGAAATAGAACGGCGAGTACGGTCCGCCTTTCGCGTATGGGAACCACTTGCCGGCAGGAGTCCCGAGGCTATCCCGCATGGCGATCTCCCACCACAATCGCACGAAACGGAAATCGTCCGCTGTCGCCAGTCCCTGGCGACACTCGCGATGCGCTGCCTCGAAGGCAGGTTCGTTTTGAAAGATGCCGCGGAGTGCATCGCTTACCCAATAGGCGAAAGGGCTCCCGGGAACAGCGGAGAAGGTAACCGGCGCGACATCGAACCGTCGGTGCGTTCCCTTCTGGTTGGGCCGCAAGACGGCGACCCTTAGGGCCGACGCTTTGTCCTCGAGTTCCTCCAGTACGCGCAGGAACACCGTACGGCGTCCCTTGGTACTTGGTGAACGCTCAAGACAATAGGCTGCTGCCTCCACCAACGCGGCATCCATCACGCCAAGACCAAGGTCCGCAAACACTGCCGGAGGCGCATTGGCGAGGATGATCTCCTCGCGCCATTGTTGAAACGACGTCAGGAAGAAGCCGGTGCGAGACGTTATGGCCCCCACCAGTCCCCGTTCGACGAGCAACTCGATTCCGCGCTCCACGAAAACCGCGTAGATGTCGTTTTTTGTGCGGGGATAGGAGCTCTCGAGATTCTTCCTGGCGCGGATCGTGCCGTCTCCAAATGGCGGATTCATCAGCACTACGTCGAACTTCTTCTCCGCGACGCTGAGCAGACCCACGCCGTGAGCCGTATCGTCGGCGAAGAGGCGCCGTCGCGTATTCGTTGCGCCGGCCGCCTCGCCCACAAAACGATCAAGCGCCGCGCGGATGCGCTCCTCCGGCGGGGCGAAGAAGTCGCCCTGCTTCCTTGCCGGAGCCTTCACGTGCTTCTCGACGCGTAGCAGGACCCCGAGATCGCCTGCGAGCCTCAGCGACTCGACCAGCGACATAAACACGCGCCCGAGTTCCACGTCGCCAAGCTTTGCCACAAACTCCTTGGCGATCTGCTCGTCAGCAGCCAGCGGCTCAGCCACGACGATGTTCGAGCGGCGGATCTGCGGGCGGTCCCCACGACCGATGCCGAAGTCGCGGTACGCTTTCTGCGCCCGCATCCACAGGGCGAGCTGAGCGATCTGCGCGCACCGCGGGTCGATGTCGACGCCGTGGAGGTTATGCGCGAGCACGAGCCCCGGCACAGCCCGCCGAAGCGCATCTAGGTTCGGATAGTCCTCGGCGAGCGTCTTGCCCGTGGCCTCGCTCTTCGGGCTTTCCGGGTCAGCGTGCGCCTCCTCGTAGATCGGGAGCAAGAGGTCGAACGCGTAGAGCAGGAAGTGACCGCTGCCGCACGCAGGGTCGAGCACGCGCAAGTCGCGAGGATCCTTCTTCGCGCGCGGTGCGAACTCTTCGTCGGGCTTGCGCACCAGGTACTCGCACTTTTCAGCGAGCACGGTCTTTGTGCCGCGCATCTCGTACCAGATGCGTCCGAGCGTGTTGTCGGTGAGGAACTGCACGACGTAGCGCGGCGTGAAGAACTGGTTGCGCACCGCCAGCTCCCGGCTGTTGCGCGGCGCTTGGCTCTCCTCGCGCATCTTGCGGCGCTCGTCCTGCCCGTTGAAGTATTGGTAGACCCAGCCGATGGTTTCATCCTCGCCCCACACGCGAGCGAGTTCGCTCGAGTTCAGGATCTCAAGCAACTGCTCGAAGGTTGGGCGCTTTGGCCAAAGTACAGACGACGGATCCCGTCGATCGAAGAGGACCTTCACCTCCGTCGACAGCTCATCGAATAGCGACTCGATGTAGATCCGGTAGCCGGCGCTGTCGGGCAGGAGCACGAGCCCCGGCGCCATACCGCAGAACTCGCGGTAGCCGGCCGATTGCTCTCCTTTAGTGATGCACTCTTGCACGAGGCCCCGTGCCTCGAGCATCTTCAAGGCGACGAAGCGGTTGAGCGTGGTGAAGGCGGCGTCGCGCAGGTAGTCGCGAACGGCTTCGGCCGCGGTCATGCCGGCGGCTCGCTTGTGCTCGATAGCGGCAACGATGCGTTCCCTCTGAAACACCTGCCGCGAAGTGAGATGCGGACCCGGCTTTGCGGCCACCGTACCGTCCTGATGGACGTCGAAGTCGCCCTCAAGCTGCGCGGCAAAGTCCTCCTCAAGGAGCTTGCGTGCGCGCTGCGTGGCGCGTTCGATGGCGTTGCGTGTGTCCTTGTCCATTCGGCAGCTTGGCCTACTGCACAATGACCTTCTTACCGGCGCCAATCAGCCGCGCGCATTCCTCGCGGATTCCCTCAAGAGCGGCATCAAGCTGCTCCTCCGTCTCCACGCCTCCCGCGAAGTAGCTTCCAAGACTGATCGAGACAACGCGCTCGCCCTCAATGATCCTGTGGATCTCCGCCACCGCGGACCGCAGCCGCGATTCGCATGCATCGCGCTCCGATCGGAGTTGAGGGATCGGAACGCGCACCTTTTCCTTTGTCATGCCGCGTTCGATAGGAGTCGCGATCCGATGCTGCTCGTCCTCGTCGATCTTGCTCCATCCGGGCGTCTTGATGAGCCGCTCGAAGGCATTCTTGTAGACCAAGATACGCGCCTCCAACGCTTCGTCGTACCGGCGGTTGTATTCGGCCTCGATCGCTCTTGCGCATTGATCGATAGACGGTAGCTCGCGGAAGAAGGTCTCGCGCGCCAACAGATCCTCCAGGTCGTGTGCCTTGGTCCGAAGGTCTTCCGAGATGTCGGCCTCCTGCTGCAAGAAGGGCCATGCGACCGCAACTGCATGACGGGCGCGCTCCAGATCCCGAAGGTGCGGCTCGGTGAGTGCCTGCTCGAGCTCCGAAGCGCGCTTGATCGCGTCCTTGATAGCCCGATGCGAGGAGTTGAAAGTCGCGATCGCACTGTCCTCGGACCCACGAAGGATCGCCTTCATCTGGCCGAGCGCGCCTTCGAGCACGGTCACACCCGGAAGTCGATTCGCAGTGAGAAGACCTGCAGCCATGGCAACGGTGTCTTCATGCCGAGCGACTTCGCGCCGAAGCTCCGCGACGATGGCGGTCGCGTTCAGCTCCTTCACCTCGCTTCCAAAGGCTTCGCGAAATGCCTCGGATGCCTTCACGAGCTCGGCGAACTCGATGCCTTTCTTCGGGCGAAACGAGGCTTGCCGGAAAACGTTGTTATTCGAAAACGTCTCGCGGGCATCGATGCCCGTAGGCGACTCGATCGTCTGCCCCTTGCTCGTCGCCTCGATCTTGCCGGCCCGCAGAAGCGACAACACAAACAGCCGCACGGCCTCGAAGTCCCAGCCGAACGGCTCTTTGGCGAACTCGTCCGCGAGGAAGCGCCCACTGGCCGTTTCACCATAATTCGCGCGTTCCTCGATGCGACTCATGACCTCCGCAAGAGGGCTGCTCTCGACACGAAAGAGGGTCTTGCCCTTCTCGTCGCGAAGGAGAGCGAGGCTGCTGAACACGACGGGCAGTCCCTGGAGGTTCTCCGCGGTGAAGAGCGCATCCACTCCCTTCTTCAAGTCGTTTGTGCGGGCCGCGGCCTCTTTGAAGCGGTCGAACACCTCAGGCAGTACAAGGCCGAGAATCTCGGAAGCGCTTTTCCCGACATCCGTCGCGCGATCGCCCGGGCTACGGTCATTGCCCCGAAAGTACACGCTGCCCGAAAGGCATGCCGCCTTCAGGAGCCGACGGAGCTCGTCCTGATGCCGACGCAAGCGGATCTTTTCCTCCGCGATCAGAGCTGGGGCCTCATCGCCCTTCGTTTCACGCTCCTTGCGCGCGAGCATCTCCTTCGAACGGAACAACTCGACCGTCTCGCGGTCGATGGCGTCGTTCAGTGCAATCGCCCAGAAGACCTCCTTCCTCTCCTGCTGGCTGCGGGTACGAAGGTGCGACGCCAGCGCATGGAACTCCTTCCCATCATCTGCGACGTGGACATGGAACATCATGTCGCCGTCGATAACATCGCGGCCGTTTATTGCGAGGCCACCTTTGAACGCCTTCGTGTCGAACAACGTGTGCGAGGGCTGTGGCTGCCAAAATGAGGTCAGGATCTCCGCGTAGATGCGTTGTGCATCGGCGGGCTTCGGATTGATGCCGTTCCGCAGCCGCTCCCAATCGTCCTCCGCAGGTGTCGGGATCCGATAGCCGTCATCACCACGTCGAACCTTGTGAGCAGCTTCGAGCTGACGAAGCGCCTCCCTTACTGCCGCGAGCTGCGAGTCGGCGGTCACGTGGGGGTGGAGGGCGGCCGCGATGTTCTCCGCCGTCCGGTGAACGCTCTTCACGTACTGGAGAAGGCAAATTACCTTCGCAACGGGTTGGGCGAGCGGGTGCTCGAGCTCTTTGGCAATGGCAGCAATCTTCGCCCGTACCTCGGAGCCTATGTTGCCCTCGACAAGGTCGTACACCTGATCCAGGCGCGCCAGAGCACCGAGCGGTTGCTCCGCGAGGTTCACCGCGGGATTGATCAGAATCTGCTGCGCGAGCTTGATGATCGTTCGATTCGCACCGCCGACGTGCTTGCTCGCTCCGCCCTGCGTACGAAGGCCCGAGACGACCTGGATGACAAGGTCGATCTGGTAAGGGAGGAGTGGGTAGAGGTCGACAAAGCCATCCCGCGTGAGCTCGGGCAGCTTGATATCGGCGGTGAGCCGTGTGTACTCCGTTAAGCGACCGCGATTCTCGTCAAATAGCTTTCCCAAGGCCGCTTCCGCGCTTGCGTTCTTCGACAGGACACGTCGGCTCGTGACCTCGGAGATGTCGGATGGCTCGAGATGGACCTGGAGAGGGAAGCGGTCCATCAGCCGGGCCAGCTCGATCTTCTTGTCGTCGAGACCGCTGACGAGTTCTCCGAGCTTCTCCTGCGAGGTGACCACGATCCAGTGCTTGCCGCGGCCCTTGACCCCCAGGCTCTGCACCACCGCCTGGAGGTCGAGCATCTTCTGCACGTCACGAGCGACGAACTGGCCCACCTCGTCGACGACAAACATCAGGCTCTCACCCGGCCGGCGCCGCTTCATGAGCTCGTTCGCTCTCTCAGCGAGCTTGCCGGGCGAGATGTCAGCCTTGTTCTTGACCGCCTTCACCCAGGAATCCGCCATCGGATATGTGGCAGGATCGAGGCTGTGGAGAACGCGGCTCGCCTCACTAAGAGCGAAGGCAACCTTTCCCTTTTCCGCGTTCCACTCCTTCTTGAATAGCCGCCGGTACTCGTCCTCGAAGTGTTGGAGCTGCCCCTTCTCCTCGAGCGTGATCTCAAGCTCGGCTAGGTCGAGGTCCTTCGCGTAACCCAAGCTCTGGAGGAAGAGCCCGTACATGATTTCGGTGAGTGTCTGATTTCCGCTGCGGATGCCGCGATCGGTGGACACGTCGAAAATCACGGTGTGCGTGGGGATCTTCTCGTTGATCGACTTCAGC
>JADGHX010000154.1 GCA_019683695.1 Steroidobacteraceae bacterium | reverse complement strand
GGGTGCCGCCCCCACCCCCCGCCACCCCGCGCTGGTTCGCGTCCAAGGGCGAGTCGATCGATCGCGTGGCACTCTCGGACGTGGGCGACTGGACCACGAGCCTCGGCAGCTGGGTCCTCGCAATGTTCGACGTGCACACGCCCCACGAGGTGATGAAGTACTCGCTGCCCTTCACCGTGGTGTTCGAGGACACGGACGAGGCTCACTACAACAAGCTGCAACCTGCTGCCATTGCCCGCGTGCGTCAGCAGGCGCGCGTGGGAATCCTGGCCGATGCGGCGTTCGACGAGAACTTCTGCCGCGTGCTCATCGACACGATCGGCGCGGGCGGCGAGTACCGCACCGAGCGCGGCAAGCTCATCTTTTCCGCCACGCAGGCGTACAAGGCGATGCGCGAGGAAGCCGGTGACGACTTCGCGCTGGGCGCGCAGGGGCAAGGGACGAACACCACGCTGCGTGTGGGCGAAAAGCTCTTCCTGAAGCTCTATCGAAGACTGCGGCCGGGCATCAACCCCGAGGTGGAGGTGGGCCGCTATCTCACGGACGTGGCGCACTTCCCGAACATCGTTCCCGTGGGTGGCACGGTGGAGTATCTGGGCGACGACGGCACCTTCTACACGTTGGCGCTCATGCAGTCCTACATCACGAACCAGGGGGATGGCTGGGACTACACCGTCAACTATCTCGTGCGCTTCCTCGAAGACCGCCAGCACGGCGGCAGCATTCCGGAAGGCGTGCATGGGCCGTATCTCGCGCTGACCCACATGCTGGCGCAACGCACCGCAGAGCTGCATGCCGCCTTCGGACGAGCGACGCACGACCCGGCATTCACTCCGGAGCCCATCACCGCGGAGGATCTGCGCGCATGGAGCACGCGAGTGCTGGATGAAGCGGCGAACACTCTGCAGCTTCTCGAGAGACCGGAGCACATTCCGGAAAACGTGCGCGACGACGCGGCCCGGCTTGCACGGATGTGGCCTTCCCTGGAAGAGCGCATTCGCACGCAGGCGGCGCAGCTCGTGCCGGCAGGCATGAAGATTCGCCACCACGGCGACTATCACTTGGGCCAGGTGCTCCTCAAGCGCAACGACTTCTTCATCGTCGATTTCGAGGGCGAGCCGGCCAGGCCGCTCGCGGAGCGGCGCGCGAAGCACTCGCCGCTGCGCGACGTGGCGGGCATGTTCCGCTCCTTCACCTATGCCCGGCAGGCAGCACTGCAGCGTTGCTCCATCACATCCAGCGAGGACTGCGAGCGTTGGGATCCGCTGCTCGCCGAGTGGGAACAAGAGACGCGCGAGACGTTTTTAACCGTGTACGACGAGATCGCCCGCGGCGCAGGTCTCTACGTGAATCTCGAACAGATGCGGCCCCTGCTGGCGCTGTTCGAGATCGAGAAGGCGCTTTATGAGCTTCGCTACGAGCTGAGCAACCGGCCGGACTGGGCCGCCATTCCCGTGCGAAGTCTCATCCTGGCCTGCGGCGGTCCATAACCGACACGGCCACCACGAAAAAGTCAGGCAAGCACCATGGACCAGCCCGTCTCCACCGCAACCGCAACGCCCGCGCCCGCGGCCGCACGCAAGGCGGAGCGGGCGAAGCCGAAGAAGCCGATCAGCGCGGTGTGGCCGGGACAGCCCTATCCGCGCGGCGCAACGTGGGACGGCGAAGGCGTCAACTTCTCCCTCTTCTCGCAGCATGCGGAGAAGGTGGAACTGTGCATTTTCGACCCTTCGGGCCGGCGGGAGCTTCAGCGTATCGCGTTTCGCGAGCAGACGGACGAGTCCTTCCATGCGTACCTGCCCGAGGCTCGGCCCGGGCTCTTGTACGGCTATCGCGTGTACGGACCCTACGAGCCCACGCGTGGGCACCGCTTCAACCCCAACAAGCTTCTGATCGAGCCGTATGCGAAGCACATCCAGGGTCAGCTGAAGTGGAGTGACGCGCATTTCGGCTATCGCGTCGGCCACCCCAAGGCCGACCTCTCATTCGACAAGCACGACAACGCCGCCGGCATGCCCAAGTGCCGCGTCGTCGATCCCGCATTCACATGGGGTGACGATCGCCCGCCGCGAACGTCATTTCACGATACGGTGATCTACGAGCTGCACGTTCGCGGCTTCACGATGCGGCATCCGGATGTGCCGCCGCAGCTGCGCGGCACGTACGCGGGCATTGCCACGGCGCCGGTCATCGATCACCTGCTGCGGCTCGGTGTCACCGCGGTCGAGCTGATGCCGGTGCATGCGTTCGTGGACGACCGGCATCTCGTCGAGCGCGGGTTGCGCAACTACTGGGGCTACAACACCATCGGTTTCTTCGCGCCGGACATGCGGTACTCGGCCACCGGGCGCATCAGCGAATTCAAGACGATGGTGAAGACGCTGCACTCGGCCGGCATCGAGGTGATTCTCGATGTGGTGTACAACCACACGGCCGAAGGCAATCAGATGGGGCCGACGCTTTCCTTCCGCGGCGTCGACAACGCCTCGTACTACCGCCTGAGCCCGAACGATCCGCGCTACTACATGGACTTCACCGGCTGCGGGAACACGCTGAACATGCAGCACCCACGCGTTCTCGCGCTGCTGATGGACAGCCTGCGGTACTGGGCGCTGGAAATGCACGTGGATGGCTTCCGCTTCGATCTGGCGTCGGCGCTGGCGCGCGAGCTCTTCGATGTGGATCGCCTGGGCTCGTTCTTCGACACGATCGGTCAGGACCCGGTGCTGTCCCAGGTGAAGCTGATCGCAGAGCCGTGGGATGTCGGCGCCGGCGGCTATCAGGTCGGCAACTTCCCGCCCGGCTGGAACGAGTGGAACGATCGCTACCGCGATACCGTGCGCAGCTACTGGAAGGGCGATGAAGGGATGATGGGCGACTTCGCTCGCCGCATCAGCGGTTCGGCGGATCTTTACGAAGCGAGCGGGCGCAAGCCGCACGCGAGCATGAATTTCGTCACCGCGCACGATGGCTTCACGCTGCAGGACCTCGTGAGCTACGACCGCAAGCACAACGAAGCCAACGGCGAGGACAACCGCGACGGCAACGATAACAACCGCTCCTGGAACCACGGCGTCGAGGGGCCGACGGACGACCCCGCCATCAATGCGCTGCGCGCCCGGCAGAAGCGCAATCTCATGGCCACGCTGCTGCTCTCACAAGGCGTGCCGATGCTGCTCGCGGGTGATGAGCTGGGGCAAACGCAAGGCGGCAACAACAACGCGTACTGCCAGGACAACGAGATTTCCTGGCTCGACTGGGATCTCACGGACGATGAGCGTGCGTTTCTCGAATTCGTCTCGCAGATCGTGGTGTTCCGCCGTCGGCACCCCGTGTTCAGCCGGCGCCGCTTTCTGCAGGACCGCACGCTGGCGGACGGCGTGAAGGAAGTGGCGTGGCTGCGGCCGGACGATCAGGAGCTCTCCGACGAGGACTGGAACACGAGCTTCAACCGCTGCCTCGGGGTGTACATGGCGGGCACGGCGATCGAGCGCGTGGACCGGCGCGGCAAGCCCGTCAAGGACAACAACTTCCTGTTGCTCTTCAACGCGCATCACGAGGAGATTCCGTTCCAGCTGCCGGAGTTTCACGAGGGCGGCGGCTGGCAGCTGCTGCTCGACACGGCGAACGAGAAGCATCCGTTCGAGCAGAAGGCGTACGAGGCCGGCGCGAAGTATCCGTTGCAGGGGCGTTCGATGGCGGTGCTCATCGCAACGACGGCACATGCCGCGCTGAGAACGCACCGAGGTCCGGCGCCGGCCACGCAGCCGCCTGCGGCGCGCAAGCCCGGTAGCGAGAAGCCCGAGTCCGCTGGATCACCCACCGCCAGCGCATCTGTTTCGGCACCGGCGAGCACTCCGTCTTCGAACGTCAGCAGCACGCCTGCGGCAAGCGCGGGCATCGCAACTACACCGGCTGCAGGCGACACGCCCGCTTCTGGCGGGGGCAGCGCAAACACATCGGGCGCAGATAAAACACCGAGTTCGGCCGAAGAGGGCGCGCCTGCCGCAAACGCGGGCATCGCGACTACACCGGCTGCAGACGACACGCCCGCTTCTGGCGGGGGCGGCGCAAGCACATCGGGAGCAGATAGAACGCCGACTTCGGCCGAAGATAGCGCGCCTGTTGCGGGCGCAGGCAGCGCAGCGGCATCGGACGAAGGCAGCACGACCGGCACCGGCGCGGAAAGCGCGCCCGCGTCGGGCGCCGCGAGCGCAGTGGCGCCCGCTCAGAAGCCGGACCCTCTTCCAGACACGCTCGGCGAGGACTCGAAAGGTGGCTGAACCCCAGGTGAGCGTGATGCCGGGGCTCGCGCGCCGGCATCGCATGCCGTTCGGTGCGGAGCTCGTCGAGCGCGGCGTTCGATTCCGGCTCTGGGCGCCGAGCGCGAAGTCGGTTGGTCTGGTGCTGTACCCGCCCGCAGGCGCGATCAATTTCGCGGGCAACGTGAGCGCTGCGCTCTCCTCGGCGAATGGCGCAGCCGAACCGCGCGTGCTCGAAATGACGGCTCAGCCAGAGGGCTGGTTCGAGCTCACGACCGACGCGGCTCGCGCCGGCACTCGATACAAGTTCCGCATCGATGGCATCCTGGACGTGCCGGACCCCGCCGCGCGCGCCGCCGATGACACGAGCGGCGCGAGCATCGTGGTCGACCCCACGACGTATCAATGGCGGGATCACTCCTGGCTCGGCAGGCCGTGGCACGAAGCCGCCATCTACGAGCTGCACGTGGGCACCTTCACGCCGGAGGGCACATTCAAGGGCGTGCAATCCCGTCTCGATTATCTCGTGCAGCTCGGCGTCACCATGATCGAGCTGATGCCCGTGGCGGATTTTCCGGGCACGCGCGGCTGGGGCTACGACGGCGTGCTGCTGTACGCACCGGATGCCGCCTACGGCACACCGGACGATCTCAAGGCCCTCATCGACGCTGCCCATCAGCGCGGCCTCGCCGTGTTGCTCGACGTGGTCTACAACCACTTCGGCCCGGAAGGAAACTGGCTGCACACCTACGCCAAAACCTTTTTCACCGAGCGGCACAAGACGCCCTGGGGCGCCGGCATCAACTTCGATGGCGAAGGCAGTCGCACGGTGCGCGACTTCTTCATCCACAACGCGCTCTACTGGCTCGAGGAGTATCACTTCGACGGGCTGCGCGCGGATGCCGTGCACGCCATGAAGGACGACAGCCCCCGGCACTTCATTTCCGAGCTGCACCGGGCAATTCACGATGGCCCCGCGCAGGACCGCGAGGTTCACCTCGTGCTCGAGAACGGCGACAACACCGCGCATTTCCTCGGCCGCCCGCGCGAACGCGATCTCGCCGAGGCTCAGTGGAACGACGACATCCATCATTGCCTGCACGTGATCCTCACCGGCGAAACAGACGGCTACTACGAGGATTACGATCATCCGCATGCCATGCTCTGCCGCGCGCTCGCGGAAGGCTTTGTCTTTCAGGGAGAAGTCTCACGGCATCACGATTCGAAGGCGCGCGGCGAGCCGAGCTCGCATCTGCCCCCGACGGCGTTCGTGAACTTCCTGCAGAACCACGATCAGATCGGCAACCGCGCCTTCGGCGAACGCCTCTCCACACTTGTGACCAACGACGCAGCGCTGCTGGCGGCCACTTCGGTGGTGCTGCTCGCGCCCTCGCCGCCCCTGCTCTTCATGGGCGAGGAATGGGCCGCGCCCGAGCCGTTCGTGTACTTCTGTGATTTCGAGCCGGAGCTCGCCGGGAAGGTGCGCGAAGGGCGCAAGCGCGAGTTCGCTCGTTTCAAGCGCTTCAGCGCCGCCGGCACCCAGGAGCCGCCCGATCCCACTTTGCGCGAAACGTTCGAGTCCGCCCGGCTCGACTGGACGAAACTCGGTGAGCCCGTGCACGCGCGCTGGCTCGAGCGCTATCAGCGGCTGCTCGCCATTCGTCAGCGGGACATCGTGCCGATCATTCCGCACATTCGATCTGGCTGCTGCATCCGGCTCGACGACAACGGCGCATTTGCGGTGGACTGGCCGGCGGGCGAAGGGTCCATGCTGCATCTGATCTGCAACCTCACCGATCACCCGGTGCCGATCGTCGGCCGGCCCGCCGGTCGCATCATCTACGCCACGCATCCGAACATCCGCGAAGCCGTTCGCCGCAACACACTCGAGCCGTGGTGTGTCACCTGGTTCTTCGAACGCGCGAGAGGAGATGGCTGAGGTTGCCGCAAAGCTCGGTCAGCCCTCTGCCGTGTCGGCGGCTGCGGCCCGCCCGGAGTCCGTCAGTGAACAGCCGCAAGCCGAGCCACTTGCAACGGGCTCGAGCGCGCCGCGCGCCACGATTCCGCGCGCAACCTATCGTCTGCAACTGAACGGGCAATTCACCTTCAGGGACGCCACGGCTCTCGTACCGTATCTCTCCGATCTCGGCATCAGCCACGTGTACTGCTCGCCGTACTTTCGCGCCCGGCCCGGCAGCATGCACGGCTATGACGTCGTCGATCACAACGCCATCAACCCCGAGATCGGCACGCGTGAGGAGCTGGACCAGTTCGTCGCTGCGCTCCGGGCGCACGGCATGGGGCATATCCTGGACTTCGTGCCGAACCACGTGGGCGTCATGGGCGCGGAGAACGCGTGGTGGATGGACGTGCTGGAGAACGGCAAGGCTTCGCGCTACGCCGGGTTTTTCGATATCGACTGGTCGCCGCCGAACCCTGCGTTGGCCGGCAAGCTGCTCGTTCCCGTGCTGGGCGAGCCGTACGGAAACATCCTCGAGAAGGGTGAGTTGCCGCTGCGGTATGAAGCGGAGCAGGGCTCGTTCGCTGTTTTCTATCATCAGCATCGTTTTCCGATCGATCCGCGCACGTATCCGTTCGTGCTCGAACGCGTGCTCGCCCGCTGCAGCCCGGGCGATCTGAACGAGGATCAGCGCGCCGAGTTTGCGAGCCTGATGGCCGCGTTCGGGAAACTTCCGGAGCGGGATTCGAGCGCTGCTGAGCAGATCGTTGAGCGGGACCGGGACAAGGAGCTCTTCAAGCGGCGGCTCGCCGCGCTGGTGACCTCCGCTCAGCCGCTTTCAACCGCAATGAGCGCCGTGGTTGCTGAGCTTTCCGGCACGCCCGGCGACCCGAGGAGTTTCGATTCGTTGCACGAGTTGCTGGAGCAGCAGTGCTACCGGCTCGCGTACTGGCGCGTGGCGTCCGACGACATCAACTACCGCCGGTTCTTCGATGTGAACGATCTTGCGGCGCTTCGCATGGAGAACCCGCAGGTGTTCGAGCACACCCATCGATTGCTGCTGGAGCTCGTCGCCCGACGCATGATCGATGGCTTGCGAATCGACCATCCGGACGGACTGTACGATCCGAAGCACTACTTCGAGCAGCTTCAGGGCGCAGTGGTGCGCGCGCTGGAAGCGCAGGCCGGTTCCGTCTCCGCGAACCCCGGGACGGCGCAGAACGCGGCGCCGTCCCGACCGCACGCCGAACCTGCAGAGCCGGCACACGAATCTGCCGCACAGGGCACCGCGTTTGCGCGAACTGAAGGCGGTGCCCTGCCCCTCTATCTCGTGATCGAGAAGATCCTCGCGGCGTTCGAACGGCTCCCGCAGAGCTGGCCCGTGCACGGCACCACCGGCTACAACTTCGCGAACGTGATCAACGGCGTTTTCGTCGATGCGCGCGCCAAGCCGCGGCTCGACCGCATCTACAGCTCATTCATCGTGGATTACGCCGAATGGCAGGACGTAGCCTTCGACTCGAAGCTGCTCGTTCTGCGCACCTCACTCGCAGCGGAGCTGAACGTGCTGGCGAACCAGCTCGCGCGCATCGCACAGGCGGAACGCCACACGCGGGATTTCACCCTCAGCAATCTGCGCCAGGTGCTCACCGAGGTGATCGCCTCCTTCCCCGTTTACCGCACCTATGTGACGGATCACGCTTCGGAAGACGATCGGCGTTACATCGACTGGGCGATCGTTCGTGCGCGCCGCCGCGGTTCCTCCACGGACGTGCCGTTACTGGACTTCGTGCGCACCATGCTAATGGCCACGTGCTCGAACGCGAACGCCGCCGATCGCCAGAACGGGAACACGGACGTTCCGGACGAGAGGTGCGCGCAGATTCGTGCCTTTGCCGGCAAATTCCAGCAGGTGACGGCGCCCGTGACGGCAAAGGGCGTGGAAGACACCGCGCTTTATCGATTCACGCGCCTCGCCTCGCTCAACGAAGTGGGCGGCGAGCCGGACGTGTTCGGCATCAGCCCCAGGCAGTTCCATGCGGATGCGCAGCACCGCGCGCGGCACTGGCCACATGAGATGCTTGCAACTTCCACGCACGATACGAAGCGGTCGGAAGATGTTCGCGCGCGGATCAACGTGCTTTCCGAGATTCCGCTTCTGCTACGGAAGTACATCCGGCGCTGGAGCCACATGAACCGTGCGCGGCGGCGGATCGTGGATGACCTCCCCGCGCCCGGCCCCCACGCGGAGTACCTTTTGTACCAGACGCTGATCGGCACCTGGCCGCTGCAGCCGCTCGATGACCCTGCGTACGAGGCATACCTCGAACGCATCGAAGCGTACATGTTGAAAGCCTCGCGTGAGGCCAAGCGCCGCACGAGCTGGTCCAACATCAACGAAGAGTACGAGGACGCGCTCCGGCATTTCATCCGCTTTGCATTGGAGCGGCGCGAGGGAAATCTCTTTCCTCAGGAGGTCGCGGACGGCGCGCGGCGTATAGCGCGATTCGGTTTTCTGAACAGCCTCGGACAGACGCTCTGCAAGCTCACCGCGCCCGGCGTACCGGACATCTATCAGGGGAATGAGCTGTGGGATGAGTCGCTTGTGGATCCGGACAACCGTCGCCCGGTCGACTATGCGCTGCGGCGCCGGTTGCTGGACGACATCATGTCCTGGCCCGATGACCCCGAGCCACTGCGGGAACGCCTGAACGACGCCCTCAGCGCGATCGAAGACGGCCGCTGCAAGCTCTACGTGACTTACCGAGCACTGCGGTTCCGGCGTCAACACGAGGCGCTCTTCCGTGACGGTGCTTACATTCCCCTGCGAGTCACGGGCACCCGCGCGAACCATCTCGTGGCGTACGCCCGCAAACATGGCGACGACTACATCGTCGTCGCTTTTCCGCGCTTGTGCGTGCGACTGATCGGTGAGCGAGCGGCTTTCCCGTTGGGCCCGGACGTGTGGTCGAACACACGCATCGAACTCCCGCGCTCGCTCGCCGCCGCAGCACGCTCGAGCGGCGCCCTTCGAAACATCCTCGAAGGCGCGACCGTCACCGTGTCGCCAGACACGCCCACCCCCGCCCTACGCGCAACGGATGTGTTCACCGCATTCCCGGTCGCATTGCTCACCAGTGCGCCGGCTGCAAGCCCATCATAGAAACACGCGCTCCCGCCCCTATGCGCCGTGCGAGAGCACAGGCATGTCGCAGCCATGCCTCAGCGCGCACGCGTTCACGCCGAGCGCAGCGGATGTGTTCACGACTTCCCGCGCGCGCGCCGCACAGCCCCATCAGCGAGCGAAGGGGAGCCTCGACGCGCGCTCGCGCCGCAGAGGCGCATCAGCGAGCGGAGGTGCGTGCAAGAGGGTCCCTCGGCGGCCGTCTCGGGCGCCGCATTCCCCGCGTTAAGCGCTGCGCACCTCTGCACGAATTCCTGGGACGCCCGCATGTGGCGCGGCGTAGAGGCGACACCGAAACCGCCGAAAAACAGTACGCACCTCCGCTCGCCGGCACGGCCCATCGCGCCCGCCCAGCGCATGACCGATGCAAGTTCGATACACAGGCGCAGCGCAGCCAGGCTCAGCGATATCCGCGCGCCTGGAGCGTGAACAGGTGCGCGTAGCGCCCATTCGCCGCCATCAGCTCGTCATGACTCCCGTGCTCGATGACCCGCCCGCGGTCGAGCACCGCGATCTGATCCGCCATGCGCACCGTGGAGAAGCGATGCGAGATCAGGATGGTGATGCGTTCCCGCGCCAGCTGGCGAAAGTGCTCGAACACTTCCGCTTCGGCCTGCGCATCCATGGCCGCCGTAGGCTCATCGAGCACCAGGATGTCCGCACGCGTGCGCATGAACGCGCGCGAGAGCGCGATCTTCTGCCACTGCCCGCCCGACAGCTCGCGCCCTTCGCGGAACCACTTGCCGAGCTGAGTGTGATACCCCGCCGGCAGCGTTTCGATGAAATCGCTCGCCTGTCCCTTCTGCGCGGCCTCGCGCCAGCGCTGCTCGTCCTCGAAATACGCTTCGTCGCCCGCGCCCACGTTCTCGCCCACCAGCATCTGGTAGCGCGTGAAGTCCTGGAAGATGACGCCGATGCGCTCGCGCAGGGCGCGCTCGTCCCACGCGTTGAGGTCCAGCCCGTCCAGCAGGATGCGCCCGGTCGTGGGTCGGTAAAGCCGCGTGAGCAGCTTGATGAGCGTGGTCTTGCCAGACCCGTTCTCGCCAACGAGCGCGAGGCTGCTTCCAGGCTTCAGGTGCAGCGTCACGTTCTCCAGCGCCGGCTCTGAAGCGCCGGGATACGTAAACCCCACATTCTCGAATCGAATGCCGTCTTCCGGATGCGGCCCACGCGTGGCGACGCCCGTGTCGGGCGGAACCTCGGTTTCGAGGTACTCGTAGAGCGTCGAGAGATACAGGTTGTCCTCGTACATGCCGCCCACCGCAGAGAGGCTGGCCGACACAGCCGCCTGCCCCTGCCGGAAGAGCATGAGGTACATGGTCATCTGACCCAGCGTGATCAGGCCCCGCACCGTGCTCAGCGCGATCCACGCGTATGCGCCGTACAGCGCCACGGTGGCGATCAATCCCAACCCAAAACCCCACACGTCCCGCCGGATGGTGAGCGCCCGGTCCTCACGATAGAGGCGGTTGAAGATGTCCCGGTATCTCTGCAGGAGGCGGCTGCCGAGGTTGTAGAGCTTCACTTCCTTCGCGTGATCCTCGCGCGCGAGCACCGTCTCCAGGTACATCTGCATGCGCGTTTCCGGCGAGCGCCAGCGGAAGAGCCGGAAGGCATCGCCCGAGAACTTCGCTTCCGCCACGAATGCAGGCAACCCGGCGAGCAGCAGCACGGCCACCGCCCATGGCGAGAAGTGAATGAGCAGCGTGCCGTAGCTGACGAGCGAGATGCCGTTCTGCACGAGCCCGAACGTGCGCATCACGAGGCTGAGCGGACGACTCGAGGCTTCGCGCCGCGCGCGCGTGAGCTTGTCGTAGAACTCGGAATCCTCGAAGTGCTGCAGCTCCAGAGTGAGCGCCTTCTCGAGGATCATCACGTTCACGCGCTGCCCGAGTTGCGCTCGCAGCAGCGACTGGCACAACGACAGGCCGCGCTGGGCCGCCGCGATGGTGGCGACAAGCACGCCTTCGAGGATCACGAGCTGGATGACGTAAGTGGCATCCCCGCCCGGCGCGCGCATTGCGGCGACCACTGCGTCCACGATGAGCGAGCCGACGTACGCCACGGCCGCAGGCAGCGCGCCGGCAACCACCGTCAGCGCGGCAATGGCGACCGTGAGCGCACGACTGGTGCTCCACACGAGCTCGATGGCGCGGCGGCTGTAGCGAAACACGCCGAAGAATCCGCGCAGGTTCAGCCGCGTTTCGCCGGCGGGTGCCGGCACCGGCGTCAGCCGATGGACGAACCGCCCGGGCGCGGGCTTTCCCGAACGGGCAGGCTCAGCAACCACGTGTCAGCGCATCCACCGAGGCACGCGAGCCCGCCGATCGGGAGTGCGATGGCGCATGAGCGTCACCTCTCGTGAGCACACCGGCCGGAAGCATGAGGGCATGTCGCGTGGACGGAGTCAGGAAATCAGGCATGGGTCCGATGTTTGGGGCTCACGGCCGCAGTATCCAGTGCGGCGGGATCATTCTCCGACACGGCCGGAAGCCCGCTGCGCGTGATGAGGCGCGAGCCGCGCTTGAAAAACACGTACGAATAGATCCACGAGACCAGCACGGAGATCCGATTGCGGAACCCGATGAGCACCGTGATGTGCAGCATCAGCCATGCGAGCCAGGCCAGCAAGCCGCCGAAGCGGAACGGGCCGATCTCGACCACGGCTCTGGACTTTCCGACCGTGGCCATGGAGCCGTAGTCCCGGTAGTGGAAGCCGGCCGCGCGGAGATTCTTGTGCCCGCCGGCAAGCTCATCCTGGATGATGCGCGCCACGTAACGCCCCATTTGCATGGCGGCCTGAGACACGCCCGGCACGGGCCGACCGTTCCTGGGGTCCACGATGTAGGC
>JADGHX010000153.1 GCA_019683695.1 Steroidobacteraceae bacterium | reverse complement strand
GCCCGTCACGTTGTTTGCGCTCGAGTGGTGCGAGTTCTGCTGGTCCGTGCGGCGACTGTTCGCGAAGCACGGTATTCCGTACCGGTCCGTGGACCTCGACTCCGTCGACTACCAGCGCGACGATCGCGGCGCCAAAATCCGCGCGGCACTCACCGCGCGCACCTCGGTGGCGACCATCCCGCAGATCTTCGTCGGCGGAGAGTTCCTTGGCGGCTGCACGGACCTGTTCGAGGCCTATAGCCAGGGGCGCTTCCAGCAACTGCTCCGCGCGAACAACGTTGTGTACGACGAAACCGTTAACGTCGATCCGTATTCCTTCCTGCCCACGTGGTTGCATCCGAGATAGCGTTCAGTCCTCCACCTGCAGCACCACTTTTCCTCGCGTGTGCGCGCTTTCGAGCCGCCGCTGGGCCTCTGCGGCTCGTTCCAGCGGAAACGTGACTTCAACGTGCGGCCGTATCTTGCCCTCATCGATCAGCTTGCCGATTTGCCGAAGCTCCTGCGCGTTCGCCTGCGCGAAGTAGCTCGTGGCGCGGGCGTGGTGCTCCATGGCGCGCGCGGATGAAGGCTCGGAAAGCGTGGAGATCAGCGTGCCGCCATCCTTCAGCACTTGCCACGAGCGTTCCTGTGTCTCTCCGTCCACGAGGTCAAACACCAGATCGACATCCTTCACCTTTTCCTCGAACTTCTCGGCCTTGTAATCGATCACCTGGTCGGCACCGAGTGATTGCACGAACTCCTTGTCTTCCGCCGACACGGTGGTCACGACCTCCGCGCCGCGGGACTTGGCGAGCTGGATGGCGAAGTGTCCGACGCCACCTCCGCCACCATGAATGAGCACACGCTGGCCCGGCATGAGCTCGCCCTGATCGAACAGGCCCTGCCACGCCGTGATCGCCGCGAGCGGCACGGCGGCGGCCGCCGTGTGATCGAGCTTCACGGGCTTCGGTGCACACAGGTGCGCGGAGAGGGTCACGTATTGCGCATAGCCGCCATGATCGCGATCGAGCAACGCGTACACGTCGTCTCCGGCCTTGAAGTGCGTGACGCCTTCGCCGACGCTCTCCACCGTGCCGGAAATGTCGCGGCCGAGCACGCGTGGCAGCGAATCCTGCGTCACCTGTGGGTATTGCCCGGCGCGCGTCTTGTAGTCGACCGGGTTCACGCTGGCGGCATGCACGTGGATGAGCACTTCCCCGAATCCCGGCTCGCGGCGCTCCAGTTCCGTGACCTTCAGCGCCTCGGGCCCGCCGAATCGCTCCAGGCAGACTGCCTTCATCGTAGCCATGAGTCACCCTCCGCGATCTCGAGAGGGCGGCATCAAGCAATCGTGAGTCCCGCGCGAGCGGCGATTCGCACGCGTGCGCATGTCCGACGCACGGCCGCGCCTGCGCCCGTCGGCGGCATCCGGCGTACACTTCGAGCGGCATCGGTTTGAGGAGTCTTCGATATGTTCCGCGTGCTGTTCTCGCTCATCGCCTTCGCCGCAGCGTTTCCGCTGATGGCCGCGGACAGCCAGCCGGCCGCCACCCGCAAGGTCCAAATCAAGGAATGGCCGGTGCCGTGGGAGAACACGCGTCCGCGCGATCCGTTCTATCACGCGCCGGACGCGGTGTGGTTCGTCGGCCAGACGGGGCACTACCTCGCGAAATTCAACCCGCAGACCGGCGAGTTCACGAAGATCGATCTGGTGGACGAGCCGGGTCCGCACAATGTCATCGTGAGCACGTACGGCATCGTCTGGTTCGCGGGCAACACCCGCGGATACATCGGCCGCTACGATCCGCAGACCCGTCGCATCACCCGCATTCCCATGCCCTACGCTGCAGCGGGGGATCCGCACACTCTCACGTTCGAGGCCGGCGAGCGGAACATCTGGTTCACAGTGCAGGCGGGCAACATCATCGGCCGGCTGCGGCTCGTGAACGATGTGGTGGACCTCGTGGGCCTCAACACGCCGAACGCACGCCCGTACGGCATCGCCATGGCGCCAAACGCGGGGCCGCCGTGGGTCGCGCTGTTCGGCACGAACAAGCTCGCCACCGTGGACCCGCGAACGTTCCAGCTCACGGAGCACACACTGCCGCGCGCAAGCACGCGCCCGCGCCGGCTGGGCTTCACCTCGGACGGGCGGCTCTGGTACGGGGATTTTGCTGAAGGCTATCTCGGCGTCTTCACGCCGGCGACGAAGGCGGTGAAGGAGTGGCAGTTGCCTGGAGGAAAGGACAGCCGGCCGTATGCGCTTGCGGTGGATTCGAAGGACCACGTCTGGGTGGTCGAGACCGGCAGCCAGCCGAACCGGCTCGTGGGCTTCGACCCGAAGCAGGAGCGCTTCTTCAGCATCACGCCGATTCCCTCCGGCGGCGGGGCGGTGCGCAACATGCACTACGCCGCCAGCGCCGGGCAGATCTGGTTCGCCACCGACAAGAACACCATCGGCTACGCGAAGGTGGATTGATTTCGGGCCGGGCCCGCCACACTACGCGCTGGCGGGCTCGTCGGAGCGATCGCCGGCCGTGCGCGCCGAGAGCTCCTGCAGAAGCAGCGCGAGCTGCTCGGGACTCACCGGCTTGGCGATGTGCCGGTCGAAGCCCGCTTCGGAGGCTCGCCTGCGATCCTCCTCGCTCGCATAGCCGGTGAGCGCAACCAGAAAAGCCTCGCGCAGGCTCGCATCCACGCGCAGGGTGCGCGCGAGCTCGTAGCCATCCATGTTGGGCAGCCCGATGTCGCACAGAACCAGGTGCGGTCGGAACTCGCGCGCCTTCTGCAGGCCTTCCGCGCCGGAATGCGCCACTTCGACGAGATGGCCGTCCAGCTGGATGACATCGCGCAGGCTGAGCGCGGCATCCACGTTGTCCTCCACGAGCAGCACGCGCCACGTCCGCGAAATCTGCTTCACGTCCGCCGTCACGGTGATCCGGGTTTCCTCCGTGCGCAGCGGCAGGTGCACGAGAAACTCCGAGCCCTTGCCGAGCCCCTCGCTGCGCGCTTCCACACGGCCGCCATGCAGATTGGTGAGCGCCTTCACGAGCGCGAGCCCGAGCCCCAGCCCGCCGTTCGTGCGTGCGAGCCCGCTCGGCGCCTGCACGAAAGGCTGGAACAGCTGCGGCAACAGTGCGGGATCCATGCCAATGCCATCGTCCCGGACTCGCAGCACCGCCTCGCCCGTCGCCTCATCAGCCGCCGCCATGACGCGGACATGCCCGCCGCGGTTCGTGAATTTCAGGGCGTTGCTGAGCAGGTTGCCGATCACCTGATAGATGCGCGTGGGGTCGCCATCCACCCACACGGGCTCCTCGGGCACGGCGACTTCCAGTGTGATCCCCTGCTCCACGAAGCCCTGCTGCTGATCGTCCGCGCAAGCGCGCACCATGGCGGCCAGATCCACCGGCTCGCGCTGAATGCGGATCTTCCCTTCCGAGATGCGGGTGATGTCGAGCAGATCGTCAATGAGGCGAATGAGCTGCTTCGTCTGCCGCTCCATCACCACGAGCGCACGGCTCGCCGCCTCGCTCCCGGGCGCGGCCCGCTTGAGCAGCACGAGGCTGTTCATGATCGGGGCCATCGGGTTGCGCAACTCGTGGGCGAGCACGCCCAGGAAGTGATTCTTGCGCGCGTCCGCCTCGGCCAGCTGCGCCACGTGCGCGCGCAACTCCTCACTCTGCTGAGTCAGTTCCTCGTTCTGCGCCTGGATCTCCTCGTGCTGGGCCTGGATTTCCTCGTTCTGCGCCTGGATCTCTTCGTACTGCGCCTGGATCTGCTCGCTCTTCACCTGCAGTTCGGCCAGCAGCTGCTGCACGCGCTCGTAGGCATTCACGTTCCACAGGCCGATCCCGAGCTGACCGGCCGCGGATGCAAGGAACTGCAGCGCCGGCTCATCGAAGTTGCGCAACGAGCCCACTACCAGCACGCCTAGCACGGTGTCGCCGAACAGGATCGGCTCTGCGACCATGGACCGGGGCGGCAGCTTGTCGAAGCCGAGCCTTACCTCGAACGTGCTGTCGGCCGGAATATCGCGGACCACTCGCGTGCGCCGTTCCGCGGCCGCCTGACCGGGAATGCCGTCGCCCATGTGCAGAGGCGGGATTTGACCGGAGAGTGCGTGCGTCGCGATGGGCGTCAGCATTCCGGTTGCGGGGTCGTGCCAGTACACGACACCCACTTCCGCATTGATGTGCTCCGTCACCGCGCGCAGCACGCGCGATGCGAGCGCGCTGCGGTCGAGCGTCGATGCCGTGGCCGCGGCCACGCGACGATCGGCGCGCAGCCGGCGGTCTCGCGCTTCGAGCGATTCCGCGGTGAACGCCATTGCATTCGCCAACCGCCGCATCTCGCTGCGAACGACGTTCCCGGCCGCGGTGCCGGCCCGAAGCACCCTGGGCGAGGGCACGCGCGCACGGGCCTCGGCCCATTCACCGCGCTCCAGCGCGCCGGCCACGCGAACCAGAGTCCGCGCCGGATGCGCCACGGATCGCGCGCTGAGCGCCGCGATCACCAGACACAAGATCATCAGCAGGCCCGTGCCGTACAGGAGCCCCTTGCCGATCTTGTCGCGGCTGTTCGCCATCTCCTGCAGCGCGAGAGCCGCCTTGCGCGTCTGCAGATCCGTGAATTGCCGCAGTCCGGCGAGGGCCAGCTCGCGCATCGCCGCGAGCTCGGCTTCCTCGTTCTCGGCGATCGGGCGAGTCCGGCGCAGCGCGCCCAGGCGCTCGACACTCTTCAGATACGGCGTGACCAGCGAGTCGAGCGGGCGGTAGAGCGCAAGCTCATCCGGGCTCATCTGCATGGCGCCGAGCGTGCGCAGAGCCTCGGTCGCCTCCTCGAGGGCCTGGTGATACGCGGCTTCACGGCTCGCATCAGGATTCAGCACGTAGCTGCGGAACGAGACGGCCGCGGAGAAGAGCGCGCGCTCGAGCGCGGTGCCCTGCGCTTCGAGGGGAGCGATGCGCTCGATGAATGCGCGTTGTGCGCGAGCGCTTTGCGCCTGCCAGTGGACGATCGCTGCGGTGAATGTGCCCACGGTCAGGAGGATCAGGCCAAAGCCAATGGCCAGGCGTTGTCCGATGCTGAGGTCGAATCGGCCGGTCATGCGTGCAGAGCGTTCCGTATTCCCGAGGTCACTGAATCTCGATTCGCGGCAGTTCGCGAGTGCGCGCGAGGGTCCGCGAGGCGTCTCGCTTGGTGGAGTGGCAAGCGGGAGCTGCCTTCAGATGGCACGGAACACACGAGTCGCATGCGAGATGACACTCAGTGTTGCGGCGACGGCCGGCGGCGGCCATTCCGCCTCACCGACGCACAGGAAACCGCCCTTGGCGAGGCAGCCGCGCATCATCCACGAGACGCGCTCCTGCACCGGCCGCTGCAGGTAAATGAGCACGTTCTGGCAGCTCACGATATCGAACGGCGCGGATCCCGGTGGAGGCAATCCCGACGTGAGGTCGTACTCGCTGAAGCGCACGCGTGCACGCACGGCTTGTCTCACGCGGAACATGGACCGCCGGCCCGCTTTGGCCGGCTCGACACAGAGGGCGCGCAACGGCTGCGGAAGAGTGTCGAGCGCACTTTCCTCATATAGGGCTGCGCGTGCGGTCTCGAGCGCCCTCGCATCCACGTCGCTTGCCTCCACGTGGCCTGCAATGCCTGCCTCCTCCATCAGCGCGGCAAACGTATATGCCTCCTCGCCGTGCCCGCAGCCGTGGCATGCGATGCGCAGGGGCTTGCCGGCGCGCAGTTTCGCCAGCGAGGGCAGCACGCTTTCTCGCAGGCAGTCGAAGGAGGGCACGTGCCGGTAGAAGCGACTCACCTTGATGGTGAGGCGTTCGAGCAGCTTTTGCGCTTCGGCGTCCGATGCACGCAGGTACTCCGCGTAGTGCTCGTAGCTCTCGATGCCGGCCGAGATCATGCGATTGCGTACGCGGCGGCAGACCGTGCCAGGGCGGTATAGCCCGAAATCGATGCCGATGCGGCTCCGGACGAGCGCGATGATTTCCTGCACGGCACGCCGCTCGGAGTCCTCGAGTGCTTCGAAAGCGACGCTGTCTGGAATCGCGATAGCAGTGACCATCGGCGTTCTGGGGCCGCGCATCGCACGGTAGCGCAGGCGGCCTTTCATCTTGGCACGCCGCATCATATGCGTGTTGATGGAGCCGGTGCCAGCTTCGGAGGGCGCCGGTTGCCCAGCCGCCTCAGCGTCTCTTGAGATACATGGCCAGCACGCGGCGCTCGCCACCGCGCAGGAACGCTACGGTGAGCGCGTTGCCGTGAGCCTCGACCACTCGCCCGTGCCGAACGCGGCGTGGCGCGCTTACTGGACCCGCGTGAAGGTTGGACCCGCGTGAAGGTTGCGGCGGCACCGGCCACGCGCGACTTCGGGCTCGTCGGAAGCGCCGCCGGCGCGACGGCGACGGATCACGTCGGGAGGGCGCGTGCTCGATCAGCTCGCGCGGGCCACGGCGGAAACGCGTGATGCCGAAACGCCGCACCGTCTTGACGAGCGTTGCGGCCGCAAGGGAGGGATGCCGCGCGGCATCATTCCGCACCGTTTCTGAAAGAATGCGATCGCGGCGTGCGCAAGGCACGCCGGGCTTCACGAGCTGTGCGGATTACCGCGCATCCGGCGGTGCGCGCGTGCGGAGCCGAGGCGGCCGGACGCGTTCACGGCCGCGGTGAAGCGGCGGTCAGCCTGCGTGCGTCACGCAGGCGAGGGCGCGTCTCAACGAAACACGTATTCCGGTGTCTGCGGACCGCAGCCGCAGTCGGTTACATGCTTTGCACGGGCTATGCGGCTCGCGGTCGTCACGCAGTAGGGGATCTCGCCTTCGGGACAAACCAGCCGGGGCTTGTTGAGGATGTCGTGGGCGAGAGCTTGAGTCTCACTGCGTTCCGGAGCGGTGGCGCATCCGGCGGCGAGACACGTCGCGGCCGCAAGCAAGGGGAGTGAGCGGTTCATGTGAGTCTCCCTCCAGCACGATGGGGTGACCTGATCCAGACTCATCTCGACGGTATGCCCGCAAGGGCGAGCGGCACGTTGCTGCGATCAACCGTCCGCGAGGATGTGCCAGGACTGGCGCGCGCAGCGGGAAGGTGCCGACACTTTAAGATGTACATACGCGGAAATTAGTTGCAGCGAAAACCGAATTTCTCTGCATGCATCGAGTGAATGCCGCTCACGCACGGGCTCGGCCGCGCGCTGCTGCGATGCGTACAACTCAAGTCAATCTAAAAATGCGCGCGGACGTTTTTCGGGACAGGGGCATCGCTCGCGTTCGCAGCAACGTACGAATCTTTGCCGCTGTTCCGGCGCGCCTCGCCTGGCAGGAGATTCCTTCCGCGCAAGCTAACGTGCGATAGAAATCGCAGGCGCCTTGCCGGCCCGCAGTGTGCGGAACGTGATCGAGTAACGCAGTGCTGGCGTCGGTGGAATGTGGTGCTGCCAGCTCCAGCGCGCTTCGCCTTCCATGCGATAAACCGATCGAGGCTCGAGCTCGATGGCGACGGATCGCTCGCGCGGCCTCGGCGGGTAGCGCCGGAAGCGCATGCGACAGGCACTGAGCAGTGACACGCCGACGACCTTCTCGAAGTTCGGCACGTCCCGGTGCCAGCCGAGCTGGGTTCCGGGCGGGTACTCCGCGATGAGTGCGTGCGCGAACTGCTCCGGTGATTCGCCCGCCCATCTCGCGACCTTCTCCCGCAAGGGCAACAGGAAGTCCGGAATGGGCTCGGCGGGCCCGAGCCGGTTGGCACTGAAATCGTAGCGGCCCCCGTAGCTCACGATCCGGCGTCGGGCCCGGAACTGCTTGTACTCGGCGGCCGCGAGTGGCAGCCCCTCGATGACCCGCACCAGCTCCGCTTCGTCTTCGCGCGAGAGGAACTCCGCCTCGTAGACGTAACCGGGGATGAGCGTACCGGCGATGTTCGGAAACAGGGTCGTCATGTGCCTGTCAGGCCCGGGCGCGCGCTGGCCCGGAAAGGTCGGGAGAATGTCCTCTCCCGAAAGGAGCAGGCGCTTTCACCTGCGGATGTTGAACAATGCGCGCCCTGGCCGTCGCCAGCATGGGGTCGCACGTGTCTACAGTATCGCCTCGCACTGCTGATGCCCGCTTCCCTGCAGAGCAGGTCGCGCAGGCTCGGGCGGGCGCAAAAGCGTCGCTCTGGCTTGTCGTCGCGTGCCTCGGGGCGGTGTACATCGTCTGGGGCACCACGTACTACGCGCTCAAGGTGGGCGTTCAGAGCACCGGGCCGTTCTTCCTGATCGGTACACGGTTTCTCGTCGCCGGCGGGCTGCTCACGGCGTGGCTGCTCGCCCGGGGGCAAGCGCTGCCGACTCTGCGGGAATGGCGAGGTGCCACCGTGCTGGCCGTGCTGATGCTCGTCATTGGCATGGGCTGTACCACGGCGGCGGAGCGCACCGTCAGCTCCGGTGCAGCGGTCGCGCTCATCAGCGTCATGCCGCTGATGATGGCCGTCTGGAGCGGTCTGCTCGAAAAATGGCCCGGGCGTGGCGAATGGCTCGCGGTGGGCGCGGGGCTCGTCGGCACCCTCGTGATGATCACGGGCAAGGATCTGCGGGCGAGCCCCGGAGGCACGGCGCTCATCTTCATTGCCACGCTTTCGTGGTCCCTGGGCACCGTGCTCTCGCGCAGGCTCGTGGTGCCGAAGGGTGCGATGGGCTTTGCGGCCGAGATGATCGCGGGCGGCATCATCGCCATGCTCATCAGCGCGGCGTTCGGTGAGCAGTGGAGCCTGCCCGCAACGGCGGACGTGTGGTGGGCCTGGGGCTACCTCGTGGTGTTCGGCTCACTCGTCGCGTTTTCCGCGTACCGGTATCTCGTCGAGCACGTGTCGCCGATGCTGGCCTCCACGTACGCGTACGTGAATCCGCCGGTGGCGCTGTTCGTGGGGTACTGGCTTGGCAACGAGACGTTTTCGCCGAACGTGCTGCTGGGCCTGCCTATCGTGCTGGGCGCGGTGGGCTGGCACACGTGGACGCAACTTCGTGCGCTGAAACGCGGGCCATAACACGTCCCGGCGCTCGCGCGCCCGTGAAACCTCACACTGGCTGGCGGTGCGGCCACCGCCTCACGCCTCGTGCAGTCACGAGCCCATGCGCGGGAAACGAAGTTCGCGCCTGCGAAGCAATCGCCTCACACGGCAAGCAGCATCTCATTCATCGAACCCCGGCGGGCGTCACCGGGCGCGTTCGCTCGATGTGACACCCTGCAGATACTGCTCGCCGCCCAGCCCGCGCATCTGATCGAGAATCCATTCGCGGCGGGAAAGGACGTACGGTGAGGGCCGGTCCGCTCGCATGCGGATCGGGTTCGGAAGCACGGCAGCGAGCGTGGCCGCTTCGGCCCGCCGCAGTTTCGCCGCCGGCTTGCCGAAGAAGGTGCGTGAGGCCGCCTCCACGCCGTACACGCCGCGCCCGAACTGCGCCACGTTCAGGTACACCTCGAGAATGCGCTCCTTCGGCCACAGCGCCTCGATGAGCACCGTGAACCACGCCTCGATGCCCTTGCGCACGTAGCTGGCGCCGTTCCACAGGAACAGATTCTTCGCCACCTGCTGCGTGATCGTGCTCGCCCCGCGCGGGCGCTTGCGATGCGCGTTTTCCCGCACCGCTTCGCGAATGGATTTCAGATCGAAGCCGGCGTGAAAGGGAAACTGCTGGTCTTCCGCCGCGATCACCGCGAGCGCCGCATACGGTGAGATCTGTTCAAGGTCCACCCACTCGTATCGCGTTTCGTATTTGGTGTCGTGTGCACGCGCCGCCTGAAGGCGCGCATTCAGCATGAACGCGCTGGTGACGGGGTTCCACCAGCGCATGAGCAGCACGGGAAGCGCGGTCAGCACGACGAAGGTGAGGACCAGTGCGGCGGCCCATCGCCCGAGCCGCCCGCCCAGACTCCCGCCCGAGCGCATGTTCAGCCGATCTCCTGAGGTTCTGTTGCGCGAATGGCTGGCGGCCATTCTATCGGATGGTGGCCTCGATTCTGCGACACCTCCGGCCACCAGAAAGCCTGGCGCGACGTGCCGCGCGCACCTCGCACGGCACTCGCGTCAGCTGCTTCGGGAGCGTTCTACTCGTTCACGCGCGTGGCGGAGATCACCACCACGTCTTCCAGCGGCACATCCTCGTGACCGCGGCGCTTGCCGGTGGGCACGGCCGCGATCTTGTCGATGACGTCCATGCCCTCCTTCACGCGCCCGAACACGGCGTAGCCGTACGAGCCCGGCTTGTGATCGAGGAAATCGTTGTCCTGCAGGTTCACGAAGAACTGCGAGGTCGCGCTGTGAATGTCGTTCGTGCGCGCCATGGAAAGCGAGCCGCGCTCGTTCTTCAGGCCGTTCGTCGCTTCGTTCTTGATCGGCTGGCGCGTCTTGCGCGGTGTCATGTCCGGGTTCAGCCCGCCGCCCTGGATGACGAAGCCCGGAATCACGCGATGGAAGATCGTGCCGTCGAAGTGCTTGTCGTCCACGTAGCGCAGGAAGTTCTCCACACTGATCGGCGCTTCCTTCTCGTAAAGCTCGACGGTGAAGGTACCCAGAGATGTTTCGAATCTGACCATTGGTTGATGTGCCTCGTGTGGATCAGCCCCATTGGGCTTCAGTCATGCGCTCGTGCCCGCCGAGATCGCGGTGCGAGCGTACGTGACGGAAGCCGCGCGCCACAAGCTTGCGTGCAACCTCGGCCGCTTGTGTGCTTCCGTGTTCGAGGAGCAGCCAACCGCCGTGCTCGAGGTGAGGTGGCGCATCGCGGATGATTGCGCGCAGGCTCGCCATGCCATCCTCGCCCGGCGACAGCGCTGCGCGCGGCTCGCGCTGCAGGGCCGGCGAGCGCAACTCGGGCTCATTCGCGCCGATGTACGGCGGGTTGCTCACGACGAGATGGAACCGCTGTTCGCCCACCGGCTCGAACCAGCTTCCCCGGAGAAACTGCACGCGCGTCAACCCGTGCGCCTGCGCGTTCTCCCGCGCAACGGCCAGCGCCTCCTCGGACGTGTCCGTGCCCGTCACGTTCCAGTGCGGGCGTTCGCTGGCCAGCGCGAGCGCAATGGCGCCGGAGCCGGTGCCCAGATCGAGAACGCGCCCCTGCGCCTGCGGGCGCAACGCCAGTGCACGCTCGACCAGCAGCTCGGTCTCGGGCCGGGGAACGAGCACGGCCGGAGACACCTTCAGCCGCAGGGTCCAGAAATCCCGGTAGCCCAGGAGGTACGCGATGGGCTCGCCGGCGGCGCGCCGCGCGAGCAGCGCCTCGAAGCGTTGGGTTGCGGCGGCCGGCGGCACCTCTTCGGGATGCGATTTCAGTCGCGCGCGCGGGCAGCCGAGCACGTGCGCCAGCAGCAGCTCGGCGTCCAGGGCGGGATTTTCGCTGCCCGCCGCCCGAAGTTGTGAAACAGCTCGCTCGAGCAGCGCGCCTGTCGTGAGATTCGTCGTCATTGCTCTTATGATGCGCACATGCAAGCGCTGCTGTACCCGCCTTCGGCTCCCCAATCCATCGGGCAGGTGCTGGATTCGGGATTCCGGCTGTTCCAGGTCTCGCTGGTCCGCTGTCTCGTGTACGCCGCGTTGGGGATGATCGCAGGACAGCTCGCGCCCATCTACGCTGTGCTTTCCGGGTCCCCGGCTGAAAGCATCGTGAGCGGCCTGTTTTCAGGGACTTACGTGCTGCTGTATCTCCTCGGCGCGGTGCTCATGCTGCTGTTCTATGCGCTGTTGATTGTTCGGCAGCATGGCATGGCCACAGGCAGGCCGCTGCCCTTCAATCTCGAGCTGTCGGAAACGCTCAGGCGCATGCCGGCATACCTGGGCATGTCGCTGATCACGATTCTGATCATCGTTGCCAGCTCCATGATCGTGGGGATTGCCTATGGCATCGCGAACGCGATCAACGGGGGCCTCACTGTGGTCGGCATCATCGTGGCGGTCGTATTCATCGCGCTCGTGTACCTGATCACGCCGCTCGCGACAGCCGGGCCTGCTGTACTGCTGGATCGCAAGGGTCCGCTCGAGGGCATCCGATACGCGTTCCGGCTCGTTTCCGGAAACTGGTGGCGCACCACTTCGATCTACACGGTCACCGCGGTGGTGCTCATCGTCTTCTACTTCGTCGGCATGGTATTCGCGGCCTTCCTGCTGCCCGTGCTGGGCGCGACGGACTTGGCCGCGTTTACGGCAGCCTCGGCCGTGATGTACATCGTGCTCGGGAGCATCGGGCTGCCGTTCGGCACGGCCGTTGTCATCGCCACGTACGGCGAGCTGAAGGTGCGCAAGGAAGGGCTGGATCTCGAGC
>JADGHX010000152.1 GCA_019683695.1 Steroidobacteraceae bacterium | reverse complement strand
GTCTGGTTCCCATCTTGGTCTCCGCGCTGGTGACTGTACCAACCGCTTTGACAAGTAGGAATTGGAAAAGTGTCACCCATTTCGGTGAATCTCAATAGGCGATCGGCAAATGTTCCCCAAACAGACGAACAGAATCCTCATATCTCGCACGATCCTCCCAGCTGCGGCACCCATGTATAGCATCCGGTTTCGGCCACTCGCAAAGGCGCCTGGGAAATACGGCAGGCTAGCAAGACTGAGGCCGGGCCGTGGCGTCACTGGCTAGTGCAAAGGCGCAGAGGCTCGTTGCTGAGCACGGAAGGCGATGGGCTCGACAGCGTGAATCGGCTGTGGCCCGCACGAAGCCACGGCGATGGCCCAGCGAGTTTTCCAGCGACGCAGACGCGGCTCACCGCGGCACGAAGGCGCGGGAACGGATGCGGCCGCAACGGTCGAGCGCCGGCAGGCTCGCCTGCGCAGGCCTGCGGGCTTCTGTCGGAGACTCCGCTTGTGCCTTCAGGAGCGCGCGGCAACGAGCCGCGCAGCAACGCGCTCCACGTCCTCTGCGGTATTCACGTCCGGACCGGGGGGTTCGACGGCGTCGGCAACGGAGATTTCGATGCCGTTTTCCAGCGCGCGCAGCTGCTCCAGCTTTTCGAGCTGTTCGAGCGGCGTGGGGGGCAGCGAGGCGAGGCGGAGCAATGCGCCCACTCGGTACGCGTAGATGCCGATGTGCCGCCTCGCGCCCGTGAACGTGGTCTGCGTGCCAAGGCCTGCGGGAGCGCCGTCGCGGTTCCAGGGTATGGGTGCGCGGCTGAAGTACAGTGCGCGACCGCGCGCATCCGCCACGACCTTCACGACATTTGTGTCCAGCAGGTGCTCTACGCTGGTGAGCGGGGCAGCGAGCGTGGCCAGGCCCGCTGCCGGATGAGTGATCAGCAGCTGCGCCACCTGATCGATCAGCGCCGGTGGCATCAAAGGCTCGTCACCCTGCACGTTGACAACGATGTCGGACTCAAGCCAACCGCGCGCGCGCGCCACCTCAGCGATGCGATCGGTCCCCGACTGATGCGTGCTCGCCGTGAGTTCCACCGCAGCGCCGAACTCCTGCGCGGCCGCGACGATGCGCGGATCGTCCGTCGCGATGATCACCTCCGCAGCGCTGGAGCAGCGGGCGCGCTCATGCACCCACTGGATCATGGGCTTGCCGGCAAGCGATATCAGCGCCTTCCCCGGCAGACGCGTGGAGCCAAAGCGTGCAGGGATGACGACGCGAAACACGCGTGAGACTCAGCGGTCGAGGAGCGGATCGTCCGCGGACAATTGGCGCGCTTCTTCCTCGAGCATGACGGGCACATCATCCCGGATCGGATACGCCAGGCGATCCAGGCGGCAGACGAGCACCTGCGCGTCGCGCTGGTACTTGAGCGGGCCCTTGCAGATCGGGCACGCGAGTATCTCGAGCAGGCGGGAGTCCATCGTGCGTGTCTAGCCTCGTGCGTCCACGGCGAAACCGAGCTTTGCGATCACCCGCTCCAGCACCACCGACGTGTGCGCCTCGCTGAACCGGGCGGTCACGGGCACATACCACAGGCGTGCATCCGCGAACGCGCTGCATTTTACGGCATCTTTCTCGGTCATGAGGACCGGCGCGTCGTCGCCGAAGGCGAGATCGCCAGGCGTGAACGGATGATGGTCGGGGAAAGGATGCTCGATCACGTCCAGCCCCCGGCTGCGCAGATCGCCGAAGAAACGCGCTGGGTTGCCGATACCTGCCACGGCGTGCACGCGCTGCCCGCGGAAACTCTCCAGCGTGCGCGCAGTGCGTCGCCCGTCCATCGGGATAGCGTTGCCCGGTATCAGCGTCATCTGAACGCAGCGGCCATCTGCAAGCTGCGCAATCTGCTTGAGCGTGGGGTGAGACGGCGTGCCATTCACCACTACGAGATCCGCCCGCGCGATATGCGCTACGGATTCCCGCAACGGCCCGGCGGGCAGCAGTCGGCCGTTTCCGAACCCGCGTGCGCCGTCGATGACGACAATTTCGCAGTCGCGCGCGAGCCGCAGGTGCTGAAGCCCGTCGTCCGCGAGAATGACTTCGACGCCCTGCTCGATGAGTTGCCGGGCTCCCGCCACACGATCTGCGGCAACCACAGTCGGGCGTCCGGTGCGATTTCGCAGCAGAAGCGGCTCATCGCCAACCTCCTGCCAACTCGCTTGCGAATCCACGAGACGCGGTGCACGAGCCGAACTACCGTATCCCCGCGAGAGAATGCCGACAGCAACGCCGCGCTGGGCGAGACGCTCTGCAAGCCACGCGACGAGAGGCGTCTTGCCCGTGCCACCCACAGTAACGTTCCCCACTACGATGACTGGGCGGCCTACCCAGATGGAGGGCAACGTGCCGACCTCGTAAAGGGTGCGCCTTACCGATGTCACCGCCGCGTAGAGCGCAGCCAACGGCTGCAGCAAGAGCGCTGCGGATCCATTCCCATACCACATGCCCGTGAGGGCGCGTTCGACCGCGGCCATCAGTTCCGCACGACAGGCAGGTTGCCGGCAGCGAGGATGGCGGACACGCTTGTCACCCGCGCAGGCTCATTCACTGAACTGCAGTCGATAGAGCTGCGCGTAATGCCCGTTGCGCGCCAGCAGCTCGCTGTGGGTGCCACTTTCAACGATGGCGCCCTCGCTCAGCACGATGATGCGATCCGCCCGCTCGACCGTGGACAGCCGATGCGCAATGACGAGTGTCGTGCGGTCCTGCACCAGCCGTTCGAGCGCGGCCTGGATGCGACGCTCCGACTCCGTGTCCAACGCTGACATCGCCTCGTCCAGAATGAGCACTGGCGCGTTCTTGAGTAGCGCACGCGCAATGGCAATTCGCTGACGCTGGCCACCAGAAAGCAGTGCGCCACGGTCGCCCACTACCGTGTCGAGCCCCTGCGGCAGCTCGTTCACGAAGTCCATCACGAATGCCGCACGCGCCGCCTCCTCCACCGCTTCCGGTGTCGCATCCTCAGTGCCAAACGCGATGTTGTTCCGGATGGTGTCGTTGAAGAGCACGATCTCCTGGCTGACCACACTGATCTGGCTGCGAAGGTCTGCGAGGCGATACTCGCGCACATCGACTCCGTCCAGCAGAACGGCGCCCTCCTGCGGGTCGTAGAACCTCGGCAGCAGACTCACGAGCGTGGACTTGCCACTGCCGGATTTGCCGACGATCGCCAATGTCGTGCGCGGTGGCACGTCCACGCTGATTCCGCGCAGCACGGTGCCCTTCTCCGCCGCGTACAGGAAGCTCACATTCCGGAAGCTCACCGCACCCCGCGCGCGCTTGATCGTGCGCGACCCGCCCGTCGGCTCCGATGGCGAATCCAGCACCTCGAACACGCTGGCGCCCGCGGCTATGCCCTGCTGCAGCGGGCCGAACACGTTCACGATGTTGCGAAGGCTCTGTGAGCAGAAGATCAGCGCGCCGAGAAACGCGATGAAGTCTCCGGGCTGCAGCTCACCCGCGAGCACCTGCCGCACGGCCAGGTACATGATCCCGGCCAGACCGATCGAGGCGATAAGCTGAATGATCGGGTTGCTGGCGGACTTGGTCCCGATGAGCCGCATGTACGAGCGCCGGTTGGCCTCGTTCACCGCCTCGAACGCGCGCTGCTCGTGCGCCTGGGCATTGAACGCCTTGATCACCCGCTGCCCGTCGAGCGCCTCCTTGGCGACGCGAGTGACATCTCCCATCGAGTTCTGGATGCGTGCGCTGTAACGGCGGAACAGCTGATTGACGCGACGGATCAGCCAGCTGAGGGGTGGCACGAGCAGGATCACGAAGGCTGCGAGGCGCCAGTTCATGTAGAAGAGCGCACCGATCAGCACAACGAACGTGAGCGAATCCCGCACGAGCGACGTGACGGAGTTCGTGGACGCCTCGGCCAGCATCTCGATGTTGTAGGTGAGCCGCGAGAGCATCGATGCGGACGACGCGCGGTCGTAGTACGACATCGGCAGGTGCATGTACTTGGCGAACAGATCCCGCCGCATGGCCTTCACGATCTGCCGGCCGACGTACCCGCTGAAATAGTTGGCGACATAGTCACCGACGCCTCGCAGGAAGAAGAGCGCGATGATGGCGCTCGGCACGAACCACAGCAGATAGGTCGGGCGGGCGTCGCCAGCGAACGCGTCGTTCAGGAACTGGCGCAGGAACTCGACGAAGCCGCCGTTCGTCGCGGCAAACAGCGTCGAGCCGAGAATGGCAAGCGCAAACGCCTTCCAGTACGGCCTGGCATAGCGGAGAAGGCGCCCGTACACCTCCCGTGCATCGGCAGGCATAGGGGGCGCGGCGACACTCACATCGTTCAAGGCTGCCCCGTCGGCTCGTCCCTGACCGTAGCGATGTTGATTTCCGTGAAGCCGAGTCGCCCGAGCACGTCCATCGCCGTGATCACGGACTGGTGTGTGGCCCGGCCGTCCGCGCGCACGGTGACGCGCTGCGTGCGGTCCTCGCCGGCCTCGCGGATGAGCGCGGCACGCAGCGTCTCGGGACTGGAGTTGATGAGCTCCTTGTCGTTCACGCGATAGCTTCCGCCTTGCGTCACGGCGACCACGATCGGCTCGACCTGCGACTTCGCGCTGGGTGCGCCTTCCGCCTGCGGCAGCCGAATGCGCACCCGGCCCTCATCGATGAACTGGCTGGAGAGCATGAAGAACACCACCAGCATCAGCACGACGTCGATGAGCGAGACCAGGTTGATCTCGGGCTCCTCGTTACGGCGCGGTTTCAGGTTCATGCGTGCCTCAACCGCCCGTGCGCGGAGCCGCACCGGCCGCTTGATTGTTCTGGGCCGCCTCCACGGCGTCGGCCAGACGAATGGCGTCCTTTTCCATGGCCACCACGATGCCATCGACCTTGCTGCGCAGAAGCCTGTAGGCGAAGAGCGAAGGGATCGCCACGACGAGACCCGCAGCCGTCGTGATGAGCGCCTCGGCGATGCCGCCTGAAAGCGCCCGCGGGTCTCCCATGCCGCCCGCCTGAATGGCATTGAAGGCCTTGATGATGCCCGTCACGGTGCCGAGGAGCCCGAGCAGCGGCGCGATCGCAGCGATGGTGCCGAGCGTGTTGAGGAAGCGCTCCAGCTCATGGATCACGTGCCGGCCGGTGTCCTCCAGCCGCTCCATGAGCACCTCGCGCGGACGATGCCGATTCGCGAGGCCCGCGGCCAGCACCCGCCCCAGCGGCGAGTTCTGCTCGAGCGCCGCGATGACCTTGTCGTTGATCTGGTTCGTCTCGATGAGCTGCCAGACCTTCTGCGTGAGCTCGCGCGGCAGCACCCGCCGATCCTGCAGGGTCCAGAGCCGCTCGAGCACGATGGCCGCCGCCGCGATGGAACACAGGATGATCGGCCACATGAGCGGGCCGCCGGCCCGCACGATTTCCCACATTTCTTCAATCCGCAAGCGACCTTGGGTGGGCGGCATCATACCGGAGCGCATGCGGTTTTCAGACCCTGGCGCTCACCGGTTCACCGGCTCATGAGCGGCAGGTGCGACTTCCGTCGTGCTCGCCGCCGGCATTCGCCATAGCGCGGCGCGCGTGGATAGCTCGGACTGCGGGTTCTCCATGCCCTTCACGGGGTGCAGCCGCAGCCGGATGGCACCCAGCTCTGCCGTTGCGAGCACCCTGGCGCCGCCCTGCTCCCAACGTCGTATTGCGGGCCGCACCTTTCCGTCGCGCATGCGCTGACCGGAGACGATCGCCCACCGAGCCCCTGCGGCACGCACGAGCTCAGCCGACGAGGCAGTGTTGCTGCCGCCTCGGGGGACGATCACGGCATCCGTAGACAAGGGCTCGGCAGCGAGCAGCTGGCGCTCCATTGCCGCATCGATGTCTCCCGGAATCAGCACGCGGGCACGCCCGGACTCGATCAGCAGTGGGCACGGCTCCGTACTCACGACTCCGTCCACACGTCCATGGGGCCGCAGCATCCGAAAGCTGACGCCATCCCAATTCCAGCTTCCACCAGCACCGCACCGGCGAGCGGATGGCAGATCCGGCGGCGGGTCGTTGCCCAGCAGCGTTGCGCGCACCGGAAACTCTGCGAGTAGCGCCGACACCCCCGGAGCACTCACAGGGCCGAGCCGGTCCAGCACGAGAACATCGATCTGCTGCACCCCCCGGCTTCGCAGGAACGGCACCAGCGTGCCCTCCGCAACACGACCGTCGCTCCCATAAGCATCACCGGTGCCGAACACCAGCACGTGCTGTGAGGTCTGCACGACGACCGATGCGCCCTGCCCCACATCAAGCACGGTGATCTCCGCTTCACCGGATGGCACGCTCGCCGTACCCGCGAACGACAACGGCACGAGCCAGAGAAAAGACGATACGCGCACTGCGAGCGGTAGCGGCACCAAGCACGTCAACGCACTGATCGCCGCCAGCGCGTACCACCACAACGGCGGTGCCAGGTGAAGAACAGACCACGGAAGATCCGCCGCGGCGGTCAGCCAAGGCCAGCCTTTCTCGTGCATCCACGCTGCGAGTGCCAGCAGCCGCTCTGCAGCGGCAGGGAACACAGGGAGCACAACGACCGCGCCGAGAATCGTGGGTACCAATACCCAGCTCATCGCCGGAATAGCAACAAGATTGACGAGCGGACCGATCACGGACACCGACCCGAAAAACAGCACCGTGAGCGGCACCAGCGCCACGGAAACGACCGCCTGGATTGTCAGGGCTTCAACAAGCGCGGGCCGCGAAACGAACCGCGAGCTCGTCACGAACACGATGGCGGCCATCGCACCGAATGAGAGCCAGAACCCGGCGGACAAGGGCGCGAACGGATCGAGCAGCAGCACTGCAAGCAAGGCAAGCGCAAAGGAGTGAAAAGCGGCGCTTGCACGAGCCATCGAGCGCACCAGCAGCCACACGCCAAGCATGAGAAGTGTGCGCTGGGTAGGTACAGACAACCCAGCCAGCGTCGCGTACGCCGCGGCGGCAGTGAACCCAAGCACCGCTGCGAAACTCTCGCGTTTCCACGGCACGAACCTATACAGCGCTGCAGTCCATATCGCACGTGCTGCGGCCAACGCCACGAGCGCGAACAGCGTTACGTGCAGGCCGGAGATTGCGACGAGATGCGTTGTGCCCGTGGCGTTGAACACGCGCCACTGCTCCCGCGACATGTCGCTCGTAACGCCCACCGCCAATGCGGCAATCAGCGCAGCTGCGTCTCGGTCGGCGACGCGCTCGTCTATCCACAGCGCAATCCGCTCGCGCAACGCATCCAACGGATGATGGCCGGTATCCAGTCGCGTGTTGAAGGACGAGCTGACGACGCTCCCCAGTGCATGAATGCGGTCATGGAACAGCATACGCTCGATGTCGGGTGAGCCCGGATTCAAGCGCGCGTGCGGAGGCTCGAGCGTCAGGAGCAAGCGCCATCGCTCTCCCGCACGAGGCTGCACTTGCGCGTCCCACGAGACGAGCCTCGCATTCAGCACCCTCGCGTACGCCTGAGGTGCCTCCACGGACACGAGCGCGTCGAACATCCAGGCACCATTCCGGGCGCCGGGAATAGAACTCACGACAGCCGTGGCAATGACACGCTCGCCGGCCAGCGCAACGGGCCACACCCGCGACAGGTAGCAGTAGGCGTGCGTCGCCGCGTACGCGAACCCCAGTGCACACCCACAGAGCGCAGCCACGGGCAAGTAGCGCCGAAAGGCCATCGCGACAAGAACGAATGCCGCCAGCGGAAGCCCGACCCATGTTGGCGGAAGCTCGGGCGACACAAGAAGCAGCAGCACGCCACCGGCGAACGCGAATGAAAAGGCCATCTGCTACAGTCGCCAGGTCTTATGCCCAAGCGCTTCCTCAAGAGAATCACCCCACACCCGACTACGCTGCAGGCACGCTGGTACCTGAAGGTGTTCGGGTCTCGCATGACCGATCCGCGCCTCTGGACGCTGCAGCGTCGCTCAGTGACCGGCGCCTTCGCCTTGGGGCTCGCGATCTGTTTTGTGCCGCTGCCCATACACCTGCCGATGGCCGCATTGCTCGCGCTGCTGTTGCGCGTGAACATTCCGACCGCGGCGATCACGACGCTGCTCGTGAACCCCGTGACGGTGCTGCCGGTGTTCTACATGGCCTATCGCGTGGGCAGCGCGGTGCTGGGCGTGGAGCCCGGGCGCTTCACGTTCCGGTTCGACATGAACTGGCTCCAGTACGGCCTCGGCCCGATGTGGCGGCCGTTCCTGCTCGGCTGCCTCATCTGCGGGGCCGTCGCGAGCTTTCTCGGCTGGGCGGCGCTGGAGCTGTTGTGGCGGATGAATGTGAGAGCGAGATACCGCTCGCGCCGGGCGGCGTCAACGCCCTGATCGATCGCGTTCGCGCAGAATCCCGCCTTCGATCTCGAGGGCGCGGTCCATCCGGCTGGCGATCCGCAGGTCGTGGGTGACAATGACGAGGCTCGTCGAGCGCTCGCGATTCAACTCCAGCATCAGCTCGAACACCTGCTCGGCGTTCCGCCCGTCGAGATTGCCGGTGGGCTCGTCTGCGAGCACGAGCTTGGGTTGCGTCACCAGTGCGCGCGCCACGGCGGCGCGCTGCCGTTCCCCGCCGGAGAGCTGATGTGGGCGATGGCTCAAGCGCTCGCCGAGACCAACGCGCACGAGGATCTCCTTCGCGCGCTCCTTCGCTTCGTCCGTAGGCACACGCCGCACCAGCAAAGGCATGGCGACATTCTCCAGCGCGGAGAACTCCGGTAGCAGGTGATGGAACTGGTACACGAAGCCCAACGCGCGATTGCGCAGCTCGCCGCGCTCGCGCTCGTTCAGCGAATGGATGTCCCGGCTGTCCACGAGCACCTGGCCGCTCGAGGGGCGATCGAGACCGCCCAGGATCTGCAGCAGTGTGGTCTTGCCGGACCCGGAAGCGCCGACAATGGCGAGCCGCTCGGCTGCCGTGATCACAACATTGATCCCGCGCAGGACTTCCAGCGTGACCGGACCCTGTTGAAAGCTCTTGTGTACGTCGCGTGCTTCGAGAACGACCTCAGTCATGACGCAAGGCCTCCGCCGGTGCCGTGCGCGAGGCGCGCCAGGCTGGGTACAGCGTTGCCAGTGCACAGAGCAGGAAGGCCACAGAACACACCTGCAGCACGTCCCACCCTTCTACGTACGCCGGAAGATCGCTCATGTAGTACACGCTTGCGTCGAGAAAATGCGTTCCAAGCAGGCGCTCCAGCCCGCGGACGATGGATTCCAGATTGTGCGAGATGAGCACGCCGAGTGCCGCCCCGAGCGCCGTGCCCGCAAGCCCGATCATCACGCCTTGTATGGCAAACGTGGCGAGCACGTTCTTCGGCCCCGCGCCCAGCGTGCGCAGAATGGCGATATCCGTCTGCTTGTCCTTCACGATCATGACGAGCGTCGCCACGATGTTGAACGCCGCCACGGCCACGATCATCAGCAGGATGATGAACATCATCGACTTGGTGATCTCGATCGAGCGGAAGAAATTCGCGTGCTTGCGCGTCCAGTCGCTCACGTAGTACCCCTCACCGCCGAGGGACAGCGCAAGCTCCCGAACGGCGCTCGGGGCACGCAAGGGATCCTGCAGCGCGATGCGGATACCCGTGACATCGTCACCGAGCTGATAGAGCCGCGCAGCGTCACGCATGTGAACGAGCGCGAGCCCGCTGTCGTACTCGAACATGCCGGACTCGAAGAGCCCCGACACCCGGAACCGCTTCGAGCGCGGCATGAAGCCCGCCGGCGTCGCCGTGCCTTCCGGCACCATGACGATGACGCTCCCGCCAACCTCCACATCCAGCGCGCGCGCCAGCGCCACGCCGAGAATGATGTTGTACTCGCCCGGCTGCAGATCCTCGAGCCGGCCAGCCTTCAGGTGCTGCGCGAGGCCCGTGGCCTTGCGCTCTTCTTCCGGGAGCACGCCCCGAATCATCGAGCCCTTGATGCGCTTCTTGTTTGTGAGGAGCGCCTCCGATTCGATGTAGGGGACCGCCGCTGTGACGCCCGGCTGGCGCACAGCCACCTGCTGAATGGCCTGCCAATCCGGCAGTGAGCCGTGCAAGCCCATGAGCGTGGCGTGAGACGTCACGGCCAGAATGCGCGTACGCAGCTCACGCTCGAAGCCGTTCATCACAGAAAGCACGACGATGAGCGTAGCCACTCCGAGCATCAGCCCCAGCACGGACATCAACGCAACGAACGACACAAAGCCGCGCCGGTGCGTCGAGCGCAGGTGTCGCGTACCGATGAGCCACTCGTAAGCGCGCGTCATGTCATTCGTACCGCAGTGCTTCAGCAGGCGCGGTACGCGCAGCGCGCAGCGCGGGGTACACAGTGGCCGCCGCCGTGAGGATCAGGGCTGCGGCGCCGATCAGCAGCACGGAGCTCCACCGCAGCTCCGAGGGGATGTCCGTCACGTAATAGACATCGGAGTCCATGATCTGGAAGCCGAACGTGCTCTCGAGAAATGGCACGATGACGTCCACGTTCAGCGCGAGCAGCACGCCGAGCGCCACGCCGAGCAGCACGCCGAGCCAGCCGATGACGAGCCCCTGCGTGATGAAGACATTCATGATCTGCCGGGGCAGCACACCGAACGTGCGCAGAATCGCGATGTCCGTGCGCTTGTCCGTGACGACCATCACCAGCATCGCGACGATGTTGAACGCGGCCACGGCCACGATCAGCAGCAGGATGAGCGCCATCATCGTCTTCTCGATGCGGATGGCGCGGAAATAGCTCGCGTGATCCTGCGTCCAGTCGATGACCTGAAAGCCCGGCGGCAAGGCAGCCCGCACGGCCGGCGTCAGTGCGGGCGCCTGGAGCGCATCGTTGAACCAGATGCGCAGCCCCTGGCCGCCCGTCTCGGCGGTGAGCCCGCGCACGTCTGCGAGATTCGTGAAGGCAAGCGTGGCGTCGTGATCCTGCAGGCCGACGGCGAAGATACCGGCGACCGTGAATTCGCGGCGTTTCGGCGACGGCGCGCCGTTCGCCGCCACCGCGGGAATCAGGAAATCGATGGTGTCGCCGATCGTGACGCCGAGCTGCTGCGCGATGACCTCGCCGAGGATCACCCGGTCCGTGCCCTGCACGAGATCTTCGAGACGACCCTGAATCAGGGCCTTGGCGATGTCCGCATCGCCGGCCTCTTCCGTGGGATCGATGCCCCGGAGGATCACGGCGAGCATGTCGGGCGAGCGCACCGCAAGCGTCTGGATTTCCGCATACGACGCCACGCCTGCAACGCCCGGCACGCTCTGTACCGCGTGCTCGATGCGCTTCCACTCCTGCGGCGAAGGTGCAGCGCCGTTGCCTTCCGCCGTGCTCACGATGCGCGCGTGCGCGCTGAGCGACAGCAGACGCTCACGCAGCTCCCCTTCGAAGCCGTTCATCACCGAGAGAATCACGATGAGTGCCGCCACACCGACGCACACCCCGGTGAGCGAGGCCCAGGTGATGAACGAGACGAAGAACTTGTGCGTGCGGGCCCGCACGTAGCGCAGACCCACGAACAGTGACAGCGGATGGAACATGCCGGCGCGATTTAACCATAGAAAGCCGGGTGGGCTCGCATTCCAAGACGTTCGTCACAGAATGGGACGTGGCCCCGGGCCGCCGGCTTTGACAGATTGCCTCCGGTGCTATAGTCCGGCGCGCTTGTGAGGAGTTCGCTCATGAAGACCCGAAGTCTCGTGATCCTGCTGTGCGGCCTGGCGACAGCGGGCGCAGCCGTCGCGGAAACGCTCGTCGTGAACGATCAGATCCAGGTCCGCGAATCGAGCATCGAACGCCCCGCGCGCGGCAGCACCATGCGCGCCGTCGAAGAGCGCTTCGGCCCCCCCGTGCAGCGCCACCCCACGGTCGGTGATCCGCCCATCACGCGTTGGGACTACAACGGCTTCTCCGTCTTCTTCGAGCACGACCGCGTCATCCACGCCGTAGCCACCGGCCACTGACCCCTCCCCACACGCGACACCCCCACGCGCTGCGCGCATCACCCTCGCCGACAGCGCCGCACCAGCGCATCAGCGAGCGGGTCCGAACAGGAAGATCCGCGCAGCGTAGCCGTCGAATCCAGACCGCCAACAGTCGCAGGTGCCAATCACGGCTCAAGACACACCCCACACGCGCCCGCGCCGCACCGACCCATCAGCGAGCGGAGGTGCGTGCAAGAGGGTCCCTCGGCGGCCGTCTCGGGCGCCGCGTTCCCCGCGTGAAGCGCCGCGCACCTCTGAACGTATTCTTGGTTCGCCCGCATGTGGCGCGGCGTAGCGGGG
>JADGHX010000151.1 GCA_019683695.1 Steroidobacteraceae bacterium | reverse complement strand
ACGGTGAGCCGGGCGGGTGCGCTCAACGGGCGGGCGGCGCTTGCAGGGACAGGGGCGCGGACTTGACGGAATTCGCGATGAACTTGACCGTCTCCGGCGGCACTTCCCCGACGGCGGTGACCTTGTGCCCCTCGATCACCGTCGAGAACGCGGACGAGGACCCCACGCGCGCTACGCCCTGCGGCGGCAGGGTCGGCTCGCCGGGCATCTGCATGGCGGGTGTACCGGAGTGCACCTCGACGAAGACGGAGACCGACGCCAGACCGTCCGAATAGACGATGTGGGTCACCGGATCCGTGGACCCCGGCATCACCTGCGCGGCCCGCATCATCATGCGAAAGCCGGGCGGGAGCTTGAGGGCATTCCAGAGCGCCGGGTTTCCGGCGGCCAGGAGCGGCCGGGACGGCGCGTCGTTGCGCAGCCAGCGAAAACCTTCCGTCGAGACTTCCGGCTTGAAGGCCACATCCGGAATGTGCGCGTTGGCCGTGAGGTCCGAGAACACCACCTGCTCGATAATGTTGCCCTTCGCATCACACAACTGGGTGCGACGGGGCATTGCGGTGGCCTCATCGATCCACAGCCGGTAGCCGTAGCGGAATTCGTCCTTGGGCTCCACAGCAATGATGCGCGTGGGCCGGCGATTGAAGCGCGTGCGCTTGACGAGCCTCACGTCGTAGAACTGCGTGGAGGCCTCATCGAAGGACGGGAAGTTGCCGAGGAGCGGGCTCTGATCGGACCGTCTCTCGACCAGCACGGTGCGTTTGTCGGGCAGATAGCAGGCAAGCTCGGTGCCGGTGCGGATGAACTCGCGGCCGGAGCCATCGAGGGAAACGAGCCGTTCGCGCACCTCGCCATCCTTGACGCGATGGATGATGCGGAGCATCTCCACCTTGCCGTCCTGCCAGTGCGAGAAGACGCCTTCGTAATTGGTGGCGGTGAGCGCATGGTTCATGCGCTGGAGCCACACACGCGGGTCGTCATCCGCGGCGGCGGCGACCACGCTGACCAGAAGTGCGAACAGCCCCCAGCCGAAACGGTCGCTATTGCGCTTGGTCAACATTCTCGCTGGGATCCCCGACTGCTGCCGTCTCGTCTACCGCGCCATCCGACCCGTCCGCGTCATCCGAGGTTCCCGACTCGCTCGCCACCAGCGCTGAAAGCAGATTGCGCCGGCTCACGGGCGTGGAGAACTCGCTGTGGGCCAGCACGTAATTCGCCAGTGCGGCCGGCGGGACAAAGGTGCGCGGCTCGACATTCGTCGGCACCACGTAGCTCTCCCCTTCCGTACCTTCCACGGCCGCGGGTGCTGCGCCCACGGCCGCGGTCGGCGCAGCATTGTCAACGACCAGAGCCTCGCTGCCAACAGGGGGATGTGAACGCACCCACATCACCGACAAGGCGGCGACGCCTGCGGCGATCCCCAGCCCGGCCACGGGCTGCCACCAGCGGTTGCCGCCCCGCCGGACCCTGGGCTCGGCCACCGGACCCGCCGCGAGCGGGGGCTCGGCCGCCAGCGCCGCGCTCACCCGGGCCGCGAGGTTGGTGTCCAGGCGCACGCCGCGTTCGGCCCGGACGGCCGCACCGATGATGGCGTACCGCCGCCAGCGCGCCTTCAATGCCTCATCGCGCGAGAGGCGGCGCGCCAGCAGCTGGCACTCCGCCTCCGGCAGCTCGTCATCGAACATCGCAGACAGCTGACTGTCGAGCTCTTCGTTCATCCCAGTTCCTCTGCACGGCCGAGGCCGCCTTCGAACACTTCGCGCAGACGCCGATCGATGGCCTCACGCGCGCGAAAAATGCGTGACCGCACGGTGCCCACGGGACATCCCATGGCCTGCGCAATCTCCTCGTAAGAAAGACCTTCGAGCTCTCTCAGCACGATGGCCGTGCGCAGGTCTTCAGGCAAGGCGTCGATGGCGGAGTTCACCGTCGAGCGGATTTCTTCCGTCAGCGTGAGCGCCTCCGGAGTCTCCGAATCCTTCAGGCGGCCTTGCATGTCGTAGGACTCGTCGGGATTCTGCAGGTCCAGATCGAAATCGATGGGGCTGCGGTCACGGGACACCACGGCGTTCTTCGCGGTGTTGATGGCAATTCGATACAGCCACGTATAGAAGGCACTGTCGCCCCGGAATTGCGGCAAAGCGCGATACGCCTTGATGAAGGCATCCTGCGCGATGTCTTCGGCCTCGGCCGGATTGCGGACGTACCGCATGACCAGCTTGACCACTTTGTGCTGATACTTGAGCACCAGCGCATCGAACGCACCTTTATCCCCGCGCTGCACGCGGCGGACCAGGCTGAGATCGCTCACGTCGGCGCTCATGCGCGCCCTCTGCTCCCCGCGTCGGTGAGGGCCCCCGGGGACGTCGAACACGTGTTCGTGCCCTGGGCCGGGCGCAGCGCCAAAAAACGCTGAATAGACCCTGAACGACCCGTGAAGTTCAGAACACCCGCACGAAGCCGGCAGGATGGTGCCCGTTGGGCCGGGAAAGTTGTGACGAGTCTATCAGTTGTCATCGGAACGGATTGTCCGGGCGCGCATTCCCGCCCGTGTCCGCGCGGCAAGCCGCAGTCGGGCCTTGAGCGCCCGGAATGCCGGGCGGCCGACGCCGGCGCAATCGATGAGCGCGGCCCGCCGGGGATATCGAGAACCGGGAGCCGACGCGGTCCACACCAGCAAGATCCACGGCCCGAAGGACGATGTTGTGGGGTGCAGACAGGCCGGCCTCAAGGTGCCCGCGGCATCCATCAGCATCCAGTGACCCTCCCCGCTCCAGCTGAAGCGCCGTACCGCTGCCGACCCCTGGCTGAAGACAACTTCCCGCAAGGGGCGCCAGGCAAACAGCACTGCGAGCACGCCAGCCAGCAAGCGCCAGCCGCTGGCGGGCGCCGGAGCGAGCACGAGTGCTGTCGTCATCAGGATCATCAGCGCCACCGCTCCGATCTGCACACGCCGTGAGGGGACGACCTCAAGTGCGAGGGGCGAGGATGAGGCGCGTGAGGTGCGCAAGGTCCGGTTCCGCGGGCGTGGCATGGCCCAGCAGATACCCGGCCAGCTCGGGATCCGGCAAGTCGAGCAGGCGCGCAAACGCGCACTTTTCGGAATCGCTCGCGGCGCCGTACCGTTCGCGCGCGAAGCGCTCGAGCAGGATATCGAGCTCCTTCATGCCCCGGCGGCAACGCCACAGCAGACGCCGGGCCTCCAGCTCCGGGCCGTCCGCCATCAGTGCTGGCGCTCCACCATCTTTTTCTTGATTTCCGCAATGGCGCGCGCGGGGTTCAGATCCTTCGGGCACACGTCCGTGCAGTTCATGATCGTGTGGCAGCGATAGAGCCGGAACGGATCCTCGAGCTGATCCAGGCGCTCCCCGGTGGCCTCGTCGCGGCTATCGATGATCCAGCGGTAGGCGGCGAGCAGTGCCGCCGGGCCGAGGAACCGATCGCTGTTCCACCAGTAGCTCGGGCAGGCGGTGGAGCAGCAGGCGCACAGGATGCACGCCGCGGGCCGATCGATCTTTTCCTGATCCTCCTTCGACTGGAGCCGTTCGCGATCGGGCGGCGCGGGAGTACGCGTCTGCAGCCAGGGGCGCACGGAGGCGTACTGCGCGTAGAAGTTCGTGAGGTCCGGCACGAGGTCCTTGACCACGGGCATGTGCGGCAGCGGGTAGATCTTGATCTCGTTGCCGAGATCGGCCATCGCGGTCGTGCAGGCGAGCCGGTTCACACCATTGATGTTCATGGCGCACGAGCCGCAGATGCCTTCCCGGCACGAGCGGCGGAACGTGAGCGTCGCGTCCACCGCGGATTTGATCTGGATGAGCGCATCCAGAACCATCGGACCGCAGCTCTTCGGGTCGAGCTCGTAGGAATCGATGCGCGGCCCTTCACCGGAATCCGGATCGAAGCGATACACACGGAAGGTGCGCACATTGCGGGCACCCGGCGGCGCCTTGTGCACGCGGCCATTGCGATTGATCCGGGAATTCGGTGGCAGGCGGAAGTCGGCCATGTCAGTACGTGCGAGCCTTCGGAGGAATGGGGTCCACATCGCGCGTGAGCGTGTTGAGATGCACCGGACGGTAGTCGAATCGAACCTGTCCGGCCTCGTTCACCCACACGAGTGTGTGCTTGAGCCAGTTCGTGTCATCGCGGTTCGGGAAATCCTCGCGCGCGTGCGCACCCCGGCTCTCGGTGCGATTGGCGGCGGCGTTGATCGTTGCGGTGGCCTGCAGCAGGAGGTTTTCCAGCTCGAGCGTCTCCACGAGATCCGTGTTCCACACGAGGCCGCGGTCGCTCACGCGCACGTCACGGAAAGAGTTGAACGTGCGGGAGAGACGCTGGATCCCCTCCTGGAGCGAGGTTCCGGTGCGGAACACAGCCGCATCCGACTGCATCACCTTCTGCATCTCCAGGCGGATTTCGGCCGTGGGCCGCGAGCCATTGGCATGGCGCAGGCGATCCAGACGAGCGACGGCGAAATCACCGGCGTCCTTCGGCAAGGGCCGATGCGTGCTGCCCGGCTTGATGGTTTCGGCGCAGCGTCGCGCAGCCGCGCGGCCGAACACGACGAGGTCGAGCAATGAGTTCGAGCCGAGACGATTCGCGCCGTGCACCGACACACACGCCGCTTCGCCCACGGCCATCAGTCCCGGAACGATGGCGTCCTTGTCGTCGCCCTTCGGGCAGATCGCCTCGCCGTGGATGTTGCAGGGGATTCCGCCCATGTTGTAGTGGACGGTCGGCAGCACCGGAATCGGCTCTTTCGTGACATCCACGCCCGCGAAGATGCGCGCCGTCTCCGCGATGCCCGGCAGGCGCTCGTGGATGACCTCGGGGCCGAGATGCTCGAGATGCAGGTGGATGTGATCGCGCTCCTCCCCCACTCCGCGGCCTTCGCGGATCTCGATCGTCATGGCGCGGCTCACCACGTCACGGGAGGCGAGATCCTTCGCATTCGGCGCATAGCGCTCCATGAAGCGCTCGCCGTTCGCATTCGTGAGATACCCACCTTCGCCGCGCGCGCCCTCGGTGATGAGGCAGCCCGCCGTGTAGATGCCGGTGGGGTGAAACTGCACGAACTCCATGTCCTGCAGCGGCAGCCCGGCGCGCAGCACCATGCCTCCGCCGTCACCTGTGGACGAATGCGCGGACGTGCATGAGAAGTACGCGCGGCCGTATCCGCCGGTCGCCAGAATGGTGGCGTGCGCGCGGAAGCGGTGCAGCTTGCCTTCCATCATGTCCAGCGCCACGACGCCGCGGCACTCGCCGTTCTCCATGATGAGATCGAGCGCGAAGTGCTCGACGAAGAAGGTCGCCGAGTGCTTGATGGACTGCTGGTACAGCGTGTGAAGCATCGCATGCCCGGTGCGGTCCGCCGCCGCACACGTGCGCTGGGCGATGCCCTTGCCGAAGTGCGTGGTCATGCCGCCGAACGGGCGCTGATAGATGCGCCCGTCCGCGGTGCGCGAGAACGGCATGCCGTAGTGCTCGAGCTCCACGACGGCGGCAGGCGCCTCCTTGCACATGAACTCGATGGCATCCTGATCGCCGAGCCAATCCGAGCCCTTCACGGTGTCGTACATGTGCCAGCGCCAGTCATCCTCGCCCATGTTGGCGAGCGCCGCGCTGATGCCGCCTTGCGCAGCGACGGTGTGGCTGCGAGTCGGAAACACCTTGGTGATGCACGCCGTGGCCAGACCCGCTTCGGCGAGGCCCAGGGTCGCCCGAAGTCCCGCACCGCCTGCCCCCACGACGATGACATCGTAGGTGTGATCAATGAACTTGTATGCGCTCACGCGGCGCCCCCGAACGCAAATCTCAGCACCACGAAGATGGCCGCCGCCGCGACAAGTGTGTGCGCAAAGGTGGAAAGAATGAGAGACAGGGTCTTCGCTCCGCTATGCACGTAGTCCTCGATCACGACCTGCACCCCGAGTTTCGAGTGCCACGTCATGACGGCGATGAGGAGCACGAGGAGGAGCGGCGTCCACCCCGTCGCAACCCAGCGGGCGACGGTGGCGTACTCGAAGGACGGGAGTGCCAGCAACGAAACGACGAACCAGATGGTGAGCGGAATGAGCGCGATGGCCGTGACCCGCTGCACCCACCAGTGGTGGACGCCCTCTTTCGCGGCTCCGTAGCCGAGAACGCGCCCGAGCGGACTCTGCAGACTCACGAGGTACCCCGCTGAGCGAATGTCACATAGAGCAGTGCAAGCGTGAGCAGCACCGAGATGATCCCCACCGCCCACGCACTTTTCTGAGACTGGCTGCGCTCCAGACCGCGCCCGGTATCCCAGATGAGATGGCGGATGCCCGCGACAAGGTGATAGGCGAAGGAAAACAGCAGGCCGGCGTACAGGAGCTTGAAGATCCCGCCGGAGAGCACACCTACAGCTCTCGCATAACTTTCCGGCCCCTGATTGAGCGCCATGAGCCAGTATGCGAGCACGAGGAGCCCTGCGGTGAGCACGAGCCCCGTGGCGCGATTCAGAATGGAAGAGAGGAGCGTGTACTTGAACCTGTACACCGACAGGTGCGGCGATAACGGTCGATCAGGCATCCGGGCTCCCGCAGCTAGAAATCGATGCAACGGCCCTTTTTTTCCCAGTCGCCGTATCGCGTGGGTTCAGGCCCGGTCGGGCCGCCGATTTCCACTGGACGGGGCGTGCTGCCCGGCGTGCCGGGCCGCCCCTGCGCCGCGCCCGGCTGCGCAGGCGTTTCGCTGCCGGGGGCATCACTCGACTCGACCGAATTCTGCATGGCCGGCAAGTTTGCCAGAATTCGCGACTGACAACCACCGGAAACCTCTGGAAAAACAATGCTGAACGGACTTGACCCGCGATGTGCCACGCACGGCCTGCCGGATTTCGGCGCTGTACTCGTGCGCGGGCCGGATCGCGTGCGGTTTCTCCAGGGGCAGCTCTCGAACGATATCGAGCAGCTCACACCCGAGCGTTCCCTGCTCGCAGGGCTGCACAACGCGCAGGGCCGCACCATCGCGCTGCTGCGGCTGATCGCCATCGGTTCGGACGAAGTGATTGCGGTTCTGCCGCGCGAGCTCGCCGGACCCGTGACGGCGCGCCTCGCGAAATACGTGTTCCGGGCTCAGGTGAAGGTGTCGGATGTATCCGACGGGTGGCGGTTTGCCGGAGTCGTCGCGCAAACGACGCCGGGTGAGCAGAACGTGAGCGGCGAGTCTGCAAGCTCAAACCCGATGCCGGAATGGCCCGCAACCGTGAATGCGCAGATCGCGGCCGATGGCTCGTTCATCGTGCGCGTGGCAGACGCTCCGGCACGCTGGATCGTAGCGTCTTCAAATGGGGCAGCAGCAGGCGCGGACGAGTCATCGGTCGCAGTCGCCGCAACGACACGCGAAACGGGCTCGCCCGCCTCCGCCGTTGATGAAACCTCGCTGCGCGAAGCATGGCGGGCGCTCGACGTGGCCGCCGGCTTGCCACAGGTGTACGCGGCCACGAGTGAGGCTTTCGTCGCGCAGATGCTCAACCTCGACGCAATCGGCGCCATCTCGTTCACGAAGGGGTGTTACACGGGCCAGGAAGTGATTGCGCGCGCGCACTACCGTGGGCGCGTGAAGCGGCGCATGCAGCGCTTCCGCACCACGTCGCCCGCGCAACTCGCACCGGGTGATGCAGGCCAGCTCCGGGACGGCCGAGCATTTCGAGTTGTGGACGCCGTGAGGCTCAGCGACGGGCGTTGCGAATTCCTGGCCGTTGCGCCGGTGAGCCCGGGCGACGGGGACGACGCACCTGAGGCATCTGCCTCCTCCACGACGTTGGAGACAGAAACCCTGCCTCTGCCTTACGAGCTGCCAGAGCGCTGACACACGCGAAAGACGCCAGGTCGAGCACCGGCAGACGATGCCCGTGCTTGCCAACGTGCTGCCGCGCGGGATGAGCGACTCAGCATCACCGGCACCGATTTCGAAGTGGAGACGGGCGCCCCGGTGCGTTCGCGCGGCGCACCTGCCGCCCGCCCGCCGCGCAAAACGTGCATGACCGCCCACGCGCGCGGAAACAGCACGCCTACAAATCGATCAGCTCGACATCACTCGGCGCAATGGTCTGCCCGAGGAAACGACTGCCGACGCGGGCGAATCGCTCCGGACTATCCGTTGCCAGAAAGCGAACCGAACTGCGCCGGGCCGGCGACGCACGCAGCAGCGATCCCAGCCGGTCGCGAACGGCCTTGGCCGTCGTGGCCGCTGAATCGACGATGCGAACGCGTGTGCCGATCGCCGCGCGGATGGCGCCCGCGAGCATGGGGAAATGCGTGCATCCCAGCACCAGCGTATCGGGCACCGCCGGAACTGCACCCCCGGGCACGAGCGCGCTCGGCGCTGCACCGGCGCCTGAGGGAGCACCAGGCAATGCGAACAACGACGTGAGGTAGTGCCGGGCGACACTTTCCGCGATGGGCCCCTCGTGCATGCCCTCTTCCGCGAGCGCTACGAACAACTGCGTCGCTCGCGCGCTCACGCGTGCATCGGGCCGCAGCCGCTGAATCGCTTCCTGATAGGCGCCACCGCGCACCGTGGCCTCCGTGGCGATCACGGCGATGTTCCCCGTTTTCGAGACACGACAGGCCGCGTCTGCGCCGGGCTCGATCACGCCGATGACCGGCATGCCCTTCAGCTTTTCACGTATCGCGGGAAGGCTTGCCGCCGAGGCGGTGTTGCAGGCCACGACCAGCGCCTTGATGTCGTAGCTCGCGAGGGCTTCGGCGGCCTGCACGGCATAGCGCGACACGGTTTCCGGGCTCTTCGTGCCATACGGCAGCCGCGCGGTGTCGCCCAGATAGATGAACTGCTCGCCGGGCAACTCTCCGGCGAGCGCCTTCAGGACCGTGAGACCTCCCACACCGGAGTCGAAGACTCCGATCGGCGCGTCGCTCAATCCGCCTCCGGTCGCATGTGCGGGAAGAGAATGACGTCGCGAATGGAGGGCGAGTCCGTGAGGAACATCGTCAGCCGGTCGATGCCGACGCCCAGGCCCGCGGTGGGCGGCATGCCGTATTCGAGCGCGCGGATGTAATCCGCGTCGTAGAACATGGCTTCCTCATCGCCCCCCTGCTTGCGCTCCACCTGCGCGCGGAAGCGCGCGGCCTGGTCCTCGGGATCGTTCAGCTCGGAGAAGCCGTTCGCCAGCTCGCGGCCCGCCACGAAGAACTCGAAGCGATCCGTGACGAACGGATCCGCATCGTTCGCGCGCGCAAGCGGCGACACTTCCGCCGGATACGCATACACGAACGTGGGATCGAGCAAGGTGTGCTCGACGGTCTTCTCGAAGATCTCGATCTGCATCTTCCCCGGGCCATCGTGCGGGCCGGGCGCGATCCCGAGTCGCTCGCAGACGGTGCGCAGGTAGTCGGCATTGCGGATCGAGGCCGGATCGAGATCCGGATTCTGCTGGAGGATCGCCTCTTCCACCGTCACCCGACGGAACGGCTGCGACAGATCGTACGTCCTGCCCTGGTAGTCGATCGTCGTCGTGCCGCGCACCGTTTCCGCAAGCCCGCGCAGCGCCTTCTCGATCCAGTCCATCAGGTCCTTGTAATCGCCGTACGCGAGATACAGCTCGAGCATCGTGAACTCGGGGTTGTGCTGCGTGGACAGCCCTTCATTGCGGAAATTGCGGTTGATCTCGTACACGCGCTCGAAGCCGCCCACCACCAGGCGCTTGAGGTAGAGCTCCGGCGCGATGCGCAGGTACATGTCCTGATCGAGCGCGTTGTGATGCGTGATGAAGGGGCGCGCCGCCGCACCGCCGGGAATCGGCTGCATCATCGGCGTTTCCACTTCGAGGAAATCCAGCGCGTCGAGGAAGTCCCGCAGATAACGGATGATCTTCGTGCGCGCCCGGAAGGTTTCGCGGCTGCGCTCGGTGACGATGAGGTCCACGTAGCGCTGGCGATAGCGCGTTTCCGTGTCGGAAAGACCGTGCCACTTGTCCGGCAGCGGCCGCAGCGACTTCACGAGCAGGCGCACGCGCTCCACGCGCACGCTCAGCTCGCCCGTCTTCGTGCGGAAGAGCACGCCCTCTGCGCCGAGGATGTCGCCGATGTCCCAGCCCTTGAAGGCTTCGTACACCGCATCCCCTACGCTCTCGCGCTGGATGAAGAGCTGGATCTGCCCCGTGCGATCGGCAATCTTGGCGAAGCTCGCCTTGCCCATCACGCGCTTGAACATCATGCGGCCGCCCACGCGCACGCGCGTGGGGTTGGCTTCCAGCCACGCCTCGTCGCGCTCGCCATACGCGCCGTGCAGCTGACCGGCGAGCGCATCGCGGCGGAAGTCGTTCGGGAACGCCTGCCCGCGGGCGCGCAGCGCCGTGAGCTTCGCGCGGCGCTCGGCGATGAGCTTGTTCTCGTCCGGCCGGTCGCCGGCCGGCGGGGTGTCGGGTTGGGATGAGTCCGTCATAGCGTTGCCAAGGTTACACGCCCGCCTTGAGGGAGGCTTCGAGAAACGGATCCAGGTCGCCATCGAGCACGGCGGTGGTGTTGCCCACCTCCACGCCCGTGCGCAGGTCCTTGATGCGCGACTGGTCGAGCACGTACGAGCGGATCTGGTTGCCCCAGCTCACGTCGGACTTGGACTCTTCCAGCACGCGCGCCGCCGCGTTGCGCTTGTTCACTTCGAGCTCGTACAGCTTCGCCTTGAGCATCTTCATCGCGGTGGAGCGGTTCTTGTGCTGGCTGCGCTCGTTCTGGCACGCCACCACGATACCGGTCGGCAGGTGCGTGAGGCGCACGGCCGATTCGGTCTTGTTCACGTGCTGACCGCCGGCGCCGCTCGAGCGGTACACGTCCATCTTGATGTCCGCCGGGTTGATTTCGATCTGGATGTCGTCGTCCACCTCGGGCGAGACGAACACGGAGGCGAAGGACGTATGCCGCCGGTTGCCGGAATCGAAGGGCGACTTGCGCACCAGGCGATGCACGCCCGTCTCGGTGCGCAGCCAGCCGTAGGCGTACTCGCCTGTGAACTGGATGGTGGCGCTCTTGATGCCCGCGACTTCGCCGGGGTTCGAGTCGATGACCTCGCAGGCGAAGCCGCGCGCGGCGCCCCAGCGCAGGTACATGCGCATGAGCATCTGCGCCCAGTCCTGCGCTTCGGTGCCGCCGGCGCCGGCCTGGATGTCCATGAACGCGTTGTGGGCATCCATCTCGCCGTTGAACATGCGCTTGAGCTCGAGCCGGCGCACGCGCGTTTCCAGCGCGAGCGCGTCCTTCTCGATCTCCTGCGCGGCGGTTTCGTCGTTCTCGGCTTCGGCCAGCTCGAGCAGCTCGGCGGCGTCGGCGATGGCCTTGGCGGTGCCGTCGATAGCCTCGAGCTCGGCGCTCAGCCTGGCGCGCTCGCGGCCGAGCTCCTGGGCTTTCTCGGGCGTGGACCAGACGGTGGGGTCTTCGAGCTCGCGGGTGACCTCTTCGAGGCGTTCCTTCTTGCTGTCGTACTCAAAGAAACCCCCGGAGGGAGGCGGTTCGGTCGCTGAGGTCTTTGAGTTGGCGCTTGAGTTGGTTCAGTTCCATGGGGGCTTCCGAATTTGGGGCGCGACATGCTACCTCAAGAGCGGGGCTGCACAACCCGGGCGCGCGGTGGAGGTTGGCGCGTTCGGGGCGTGATCGGGTTCCTTTGAAGGTTGTCGCGCGGTCTGGTGTGGGCTCGTGCAGGCGCGATCGGCTGTGCCGGCGAGTGGAGGCGCGCGCAAGAGGGTCCCTTGGCGGCCTACTCGGGCGCGCTTCGAAAATCGCCGCAGACGGCGATTTTCGGCGGTCCCGACGTCCCCGCTACGCCGCGCCACATGCGCGCGTTCCAAGAATCCATGCAGAGGTGCGCGGCGTTTCACGCGGGGACGCCGGCGCCCGAGACGGCCGCCGAAGGACCTTCTTGCACGCACCTCCACTCGCTGATAGGCCTCTGCGGCGCGAGCGCGCATCGAGCGCACCCTTCCGCGCTCCTTGGTGGGTCTCTGTGGCGCGGGCGCGGATCGAGTACACGCCTCTGATTGTCGATGGGAATGTGCGGCGCTGGCTGCGTTTCAAGCGTATGCCACGCGTCGCATTGTGCATGGAACGGCGGCTCTCGTTTCACCTCCCCTCACCGGCGAGTTCTGCAAGATCACTTCGCGTGGTCTTGAAGCTCTGGCGTTGGTCGCGTGAGGGGAGATGCGCGTCGTGTCGGGGGCGCGCGTGAGGGGAGTCGCGTGTCAGGTGGGTGGGAGGACGTGGTCGACCAGGAGTTGGAGGCGGCGTTCGCCCTGGTATTCGTTGATGTCGAGGCGATAGACGAGCTGGGCGGCGCCTTCGGGGAGCTGG